>JBFJVD010000148.1:0-7583 GCA_041624375.1 Anaerolineales bacterium | reverse complement strand
TTCTTGAAGGCTGCGCCGGCTTGCGTTGGCTCGAAGGCTGCCGGCGCGAGCGCTCTGTGCTCGCCGGTCGAGTGGAGCGGCGACGATCGCGCCCAGCGGTGGGACCCACGAAGCGGATCCAGAGCTGGCCGTGCTCCTTGAGCGGGCTAGCCGGTGGTCTTCATGCCGGCGGCGATGCCCTTGATAGTCCCCAGCGTGGCGGCGAGCACCTCCGCGTGGGCCGGCTCGAGTTCATCCATCTGCCGGAGCTGGCGCAGCAAGTCCACCTGAATGAAGTTGAGCGGATCAACGTAGGGGTTGCGACGCTCGATCGAATGCTGGATGACCGCCATTCGATCGAGCAGCCGATCCCGTTCCGTGATCTGCAGGATCGTCCGGCGCGAGCGCTCAAACTCTTCGTTCAATTTGCTGAAGATGGCTCGTGCGCGGTCCGAGTCTGCGACCAGATCGAGGTAGCCCGCTGCGATGTCCATGTCCACCTTGGCCAAATCAAGCTCGGCGTTTTCGAGCAGCAGCTGAAAGAAAGGCCACCCGTGGTACATCTCCCTCAACAGTTCAAGCCCGTTCGGATGCTCGCGAAGGAACCTCTCAAATGCGCTGCCGACGCCGTACCAGCTGGGTAGGATCACGCGGCACTGCATCCACGAGAACACCCACGGAATAGCCCGGATCTCTTCCAGCCCGCCCTCACGCCGCTGTGAAGGGCGCGAGCCGATCTGTAGCCGGGTCAGCTCGGGAAAAGGCGTCGCCTGCCGCCAGTAGTCGATGAAACCTTCGGTGGCGTGGATCAGTTCGCGGTAGCTCTCGAAGCCGCGCGCAGCCAGCTCGTCCATGACCCCGCGCCACTGCGGACGAACCTCCATCGTTCGCACCTGACCGCTGGCGAGCAAGCTGGCGTGAAAAACCTGTTGCAGATGGCGGCGGGCGATGGCCCGGTTGGCGTAGCGGTAGGCGATCACCTCGCCCTGCTCCGTGATGCGGATCCTACCGCCTGCGAGCGCGCCCGGAGGTTGGGAGAGGATCGAGCGGTTGGTTGGCCCGCCGCCGCGTCCAATACTGCCGCCGCGCCCGTGAAAGAGCTCCAGCTGGACGCCATGAGCGGCACAGACCTTGGCGATTCCTTCGATGGCCAGCTGGAGTTCCCAGTTGGAGGCCAGGTAGCCGCCGTCTTTGTCGCTGTCGGAGTAGCCCACCATGATCTGCTGCCGGTTCCCCCGCGCGACGATGTGATCGCGAAAAGCCGGCAGCGAGAGCAAGCGTTCGATGACGTCGGGGCCCCGGCGCAGGTCTTCGATTGTTTCGAAGAGCGGGACCAGATCGACGCGCTCGTCGATTCCAACTTCGCGGGCGAAAAGAAGCATCGCCACAACATCACTGGCATTCCGGGTCATGCTGCCGATGACGCTGGCGATACAGTCGTCGCCAAAGCGCTCGAGCAGTCGGGCGGTACTTCGCCAGGTTTCAATGACCTGGTTTGTCACCGCGGAAAAACCGGGTCTGGGGGGAAAGAAGGGGCGGGATTGATCGAGCTCCGCCTGAAGCAGGGCGAGGCGTTCCGGCTCGGAAAGCTCGAGGAAGTCATCGCTGAGTTTGTAAGCAGCCAGCATCTCGCTGAGCGCGCCAAGCAGAAGCCGGGAGTCATCGCGAACGTCGAGCTGCGCCAGCTGCAGGCCGAAAATGCGCGCCTTCTGGATGAGACGCCAAACATCGCCGTCGGCGGTATGCCGCCCCTGGTGCGCGAGCAGGCTGCTGCGCAAGAGTTCAAGATCGGCGGCGAGCTCCTGTCCAGAACGGTATTCGTCTCGGTTGAGCCGCTCCAGTAGCAGGCAAATGTACTGCCGGTAGAGCTCGCCGGGGTAGATGGCGGATAGGTCCTCCCGACCTGCCACAGCCTGGCGTAGTTCGGACGAGAATTCAGCCTCGCCTTCTGACTGGGTGAGATGCTCGCGGAGCAATTCAAGCTCGGCGCGATAGATCCCACGTCCCACAGCACGCATCCGCTCGATGGTTTCCACGGTGACTGCGGGCGTGACCTCGGGGTTGCCATCGCGGTCGCCGCCAATCCAGGAAGCAAAGCGCAGGAAGATGGGCAGGTCGGACCAATCGTGGCCCGGATAGCTATTCGTCAATGTGGCACGTACCTCTGCATAGATGCCGGTGGTGACATCCATGATCACGGATGCCAGAAAATGGAGCCCGTAGTCCACTTCGTCCTGCACGGACGGCGCCAGCGCACGAGTCGGCCTTGTTTGCCAGAGCTCCTCAATCTCTTGAAGGAGTCGCCCTTTGAGCTGCTCGACTTCGCTCGGAACCAGCACTACACGCTCCTTGCGATCGATTTCTTCAGCGATGGCAGCCAGCTTCAGCAGCACTTCTTTGCGTTTGGCTTCCGTGGGGTGCGCAGTGAGGACCAGCGTGATGCGCAGCCTTTCGAGTGCAGCGCGAATATCGGCTGCCTGCCAGCCGGCTTGCTTGAGCTCATCGAACACCGCCGGTATGGATTCATCGAGGCGGCTGTAGGCCTCTCGCTGGCGCAGCACGCGGATGCGCTGTTGATCTTCGGCGATATTGACCAGCTGGAAGTAATTTGAAAAGGCCTTGATCAGCATCCGCTTTTCATTGAGGTCAGCTGAGGCGATAGCCGCAGCAAGCTCGTCGGCTGAACCAGGTTGGCCCTGCCGGCGCGCAATCGCACCTTTGCGGACACGCTCCTCGAGGTCGAAGGCGGCTTGCCCGTGCTGCTCGATGATGACCTGACCGAGGAGATCCCCGAGCAGATGGATGTCCGCGCTGATCGCTTCTTGAGCTTGCTGCCGCTGAGTCATCGAGATCCTGGAGTCGCTGGGTAGGCAGGAAGATGGCATCTTTTATCCTACCGCGTGGCAGAGGAGCTCCGTTGTACCGCGCCTCCGGCTGCACATTCGGGCCCGAGAACCTGCGGTGCGAACGAATAGCTCCAAGGTACTAGGGTGGAGTCACCCCTTGCGCATCCTATACTGGGGGTCCGGTCCACCACCCGAAGCGTGAGCAGGCGGTCCGGCCGGGGCTCGGACGCCCTTCGTGCATCCCAGAACCAGTGCGTGTGGGCGCGGCACGTTCCTTGCATGCAATACCGCGCAGCGGGGTCGGGCCTGTGAGACGGTGCATGGGTAGCTGATGTTGATCGGACGTGTTGATGTGGAGGTCGATGTGAACGAAGTCCATTGTGAGGTCGAGGGGAAACCAGGGATTCTGAAGCTCTACTACTTCGGCGACCACCTCGTCCTGGTCAATCGGGCGCTTTATGATCAGGTTCAGGCGCAGAAGTTCGTGGTTGTGAACACGCGCCAGGACCGCATCGAGGGCGTTCATGCGACGCGGTCCGCCGCGCTCTCCGCCGTCCCAGCCTATAACCCCGAGCGAGAAAAGAAGCCGGCGGCCTGATCTTCAGCTGTTTCCTCAGAAGACTAATCTGGCGGATACGCCCTGGCATTTTGCGCGACACAGACAGGGTGATCCCTCCATGGTGGGATCGCCTGAACTGTGGCCAGGGATTCGGCGCTCCCCAAGAGAACGCGGCGGTCGATCGACCCGCCAAATGGAATCTCCACTTGCGCCGCGCGTGACCCATGGTGGGCACGCCGGGGTTCCCACCTCACAGCCCGGGCCGTGCGCTTCCCGACATCCAGATTCAGCCAAACAGTTGTAAGCCGAATTGAACTTGATTAAGATGGGATGGGTTGGGTTATCCCCTTTTCGATGCCTTCCTGGGCGGACAACGGCTGATCTCAGTCCTGGCAGGCAGGGTATACTCAGCGGAATACCCAACCGTACCCAGGCATTGGACGAATGCTCCTCAGCGGTGCCGCAATCATCCAACATGGTGTTCACTTACCTGGTTGCCGTGTGGCCTGTGGCTCCTCACGCTCTTCAGCCGGTCGAAGGACCTGCCAGTGAACTGCCCCAATTGCCAGACCCTCAACCCTGACGCGGCGCGTTTCTGCTTCAACTGCGGCACGCCGCTTCAGAGCGCGCGCCCACCGGACGCCGAGCGCAAGCTGGTGACGATCCTGTTCGCCGATGTGGTCGGCTCGACCGCGCTGGCTGAGGATCTCGATCCGGAAGACGTTTCTGACATCATGAACGGGGCGCTGTCGCTCTTCAACGTGGCCGTGGCGGATGAGAACGGCATGGTGGCTCGCTTGATGGGCGATTCCATCCTGGCCTTCTTTGGCACACCCGTGGCCAGAGAAGATGACCCTGAGCGCGCCGTCCGGGCCGCGCTGAGCATGCAGCAGGAGGCCAAGGTGTATGCGGCCCAGCTGCAGGCGCAGTACGGAATCGATTTCAAGGCCCGGGTGGGGATCAACACCGGGCTTGCCCTCCTGGATGTGGTTGGGGATGACGTGCGGGCGGAATTCACCGCCATGGGCGACGCGGTCAACCTGGCAAGCCGGCTGGAGCACGCTGCCCCGCCAGACGGCGTCCTGATCTCCCACGACACCTACCGGCACGTGCGCGGTCTGTTCGAGGTGGAGCCGCTCGAACCCCTCCAGGTGAAAGGCAAAGCCGAACCGATCCAGGTCTACCTGGTGCTCGGGGCCCGGCCGCGCGCGTTTCGTGTCCCGACGCGCGGCGTAGCCGGCGTCGACACCCCGATGATCGGGCGGGACGCTGAGCTGAAGCAGCTGCAGGATCTGCTCGACGGCGTGCGAGTGCCCGGCCAGGAGCGGGCGGGCCAGGTCACGGTGGTGGCCGAAGCCGGGGTGGGCAAGTCGCGGCTCCTGTCGGAATTCATCAACTGGCTCACGCAGCAGCCGGATCGGGTGCGGCTCTTCAAGGCGCGCGCTTCGGAAGAAATGCTGCGTGCTCCCTACTCGCTCTTGCGCGACCTGTTCGCCTTCGAATTCGGCATCCAGGACAGCGATTCGGATCTGGAAGCCAGGAAGAAGCTGAGAGAGGGGATCCTTGGAATCGTTGGCATTGAGCGTGAGGATTACGTTGCGTTCATCGGCCACCTGATTGGCTACGATTTTTCTGAAGATCCACATTTGCAGGGTGTGCTCGACGATGCGCGCGAGATCCGCGATCGTGCCTTTCAACAGGCTTCACAGGTCCTGAAATCGGCCATGGGGGATGGGGCGGCGGTGGTTGCGCTCGAGGATATTCACTGGGCCGATGAGGCCTCGCTGGATTTCTTCGACTCGCTGCTGGAGGCTTTCGCCGATTTGCCACTCCTGCTGGTTTCCATCGCCCGGCCGGTCCTCTATGAGCGCCGGCCCAGTTGGGGGGAGAAGATTCAGGGCGCCGCACGGATCGATCTCGTGCCGCTTCCGGAGACGGACGCCCGCCAGCTTGTGGGCGAGATCCTGCGGCGGGTGCCGGACATCCCGCCCGAGCTGAGCGAGCTGATCGTGAGCCGCTCGGAAGGCAATCCTTTCTACGTCGAAGAGCTGGTTCAAATGCTCATCGAAGACGGCATCATCCTGACCGGGGATGAGCAGTGGCATGTCCATGCCGATCAGCTGGCCGAGGCGAGAGTGCCGCCAACCCTCACAGGCATCCTGCAGGCCCGGCTGGACGGCCTGCCGGCCGAGGAGCGCTCGGTGCTGCAACGAGCGTCCGTGGTCGGCCGTACCTTTTGGGAGGACGCCATCACCCGCCTCATGGAAGCCAGCGGATCGAACGGGGACGCCAACGGTATTCAGGCCGGCCAAACACTGAACACGCTCAGCCGTCGTGAGCTGATCTACCGCAACGATCCATCGGCCTTCGCCTACACGACCGAATTCAGCTTCAAGCACGCCATCCTGCGCGATGTTACATATGAGAGCGTCCTCAAACGTCTGCGGCAGCTGTATCATGCCCAGATTGCCAGGTGGTTGGGTGAGCAGACGCGGGATCAGGGCGCTGGAACCGCGGCCCGCATCGCGGAGCATTACGAACTCGCTGACGAAATTGCCGAAGCCGCGGCCTGGTACGCGCGGGCTGCGAAGCAAGCAAAGGATGCGCACGCACCCGATGCCGCGCTGCATGCCTACCGCAAAGCACTTGAGCTGGACGACCGCCTGAAGGATCCAGCCCCCTCGCGTTCGGCCTGGCGCATTGAAGTCACCGACGGATTGGGCCAGGTCCTGCTCTGGCTGGGCGCCTATGGAGAGTCGATCGAGGCGTTCACCGAAATGCAGACCACGGCAGCGATGTCCGGCGACCTGCTGGCGGAGGCGAACGCCTGGCACGGCATGGCCGAGGCGCAAATGCACGAGGGGGACTTCCGCAGCTCGATCGAGAGCGCCGAACGCGAGGAGGCGATTGCGCTTAAAGCCGGCGCGGTCCTGCCGTTGGCGAAGGCACTATGGATGAAGGCCTGGGGCGCGTTCCGCCTTGGGGATGTCGACACCGCCCTTCCGCTGGCAACCCGCGTGGCGGAGCTAAGCAGCAGCTTGGACGACCACGGCCAGATCGCACACAGCCTGAATCTGCTCGGTGTGCTGAAGTCGGTGACCGGCCGCAACGATGAAGCGGTCCAGCACTTCGAGCAGGCGCTCGAGATCTTTCGTTCCCTGGGCAATCGCCGGCGGAGTATGCCGCTGCTCAACAATCTGGGCGTCATTGCCGAGGGGCGCGGCGACTATGAGTCCGCCCGGGTGCGCTATCAGGAGGCGCTCGACGTGGCACGCGAGATCGGAAACCGGGATGGCGAGATGGTCTACTTGGGCAATCTCGGTGCGGTCGAAGTCCATTCGGGCGATTTTGCTGCGGCGGAGAGAGACCTTCAGGCCGTGATCCGCATGGCCGGCTCGAGCGGGACGGAGGTGCTCGCCTTCACGCATGCTTTCCTGGCCGAAGCCCAGCTGGGGCTGGGTAAGCCGGAGGAGGCGCTGGCTTCGGCTTGCCAGGCCCTGGCGCTGGCGGAGGAGATGGAATCGCAGGAAGATCTTGGCCTTGTCTGGCGGATCATCGGCAAGCTGGCCGCTGCCCGCGGTGAGCCGCTGCCAGTTCGCCGGCGTGGAAAGGCTTCGCCGGAGCTGCTTGCAGCGGAAGCCTGCTTTGCGGCCAGCGAACGCATTTTCGAGCAGATTGACCGAAAGGAGGAGCGCGCGCGCACGTTAAGGGAATGGGGGAAATACGCCTACGAGCGAGGGGAGCGCTCTCAGGGGGCGGCGATGTGGGAGGAGGCACGCCGGATCTTTGAGGAAGTCGGTGCGGATCTGGAGGCCCAACGCATGTCCGAGCTCACGCCGTCAAATCAAGCCCCTGCCTGAGCCCGAATGAGATGATTGCCGTTCACACCTTGATGGGGAGGAAAACAAACGATGGAACGTAGAAAGATGAAACGATGGATTAGGATGCTCTCGATTGTGGCTGTCGTTGCCCTGGTGGCAGTGCTGACGCAGTCGGCGCTGGCCGGCAAGTTCCACTTTAACAACGTGAACTTCAGCCTGGGGGGCTCGCTGCTCCTGCAGGGAGATCTGGCCGGACTGGGCAACGACGTAGCTACGGTCGAGCTGACCGGCTATGGCACCGTCACGGCCCTCTGCCAGAACAACGGAGGTCACGTCGCGCCGGGACGAAATCCAATTGCAGCGCAGGTCCAGCAGACG
>JBFJVD010000147.1:0-7658 GCA_041624375.1 Anaerolineales bacterium | reverse complement strand
TCTCAGGCCATTAGCTTTTGAGGGATCAGTACGCAGGAGGAACAATATGCCGGGCCTGATCAGCATTCATCGCTACCAACTCCGGCCCGGGGCTACGCCTGCTCAGCTACGCGAGGCCTTCCGGTCTGCTTTGCAGCAGCGCCTGTTTGCGATATCTGGATTGCGTGCGGCCCGGATGCTCCAGGGAATAAAGGGAGAGCGGCGGGGTCAGTTGGCCGCCTTGTGGGAATACGAAAGCCGGGTGGCCTGGGAGGCTCTCTGGGGGCCGCCGGATGCGCCCAAGGCGCCCGACCAGTATCCGGAGCGCTGGAAGGCCTGGGAAGCCCTCCTGGCGCCGCTCCTTGATCGGCCGCCGGATATGGTCACCTTGAGCGCCTATGAGGTCCTGGAATCGTACCCACCCGATGAGGAATGGGGTGACTGAACCCCGTCTGCCCGAGCCCCTGCGGGCACTCGACGTCGGGACGTTCGCGCACCACAGCGTCGTCCATCGCCTGCCAGAGATCGCCCGGCGGGTTCTGGATGAGAACTCCTTCCCGCCAGAAACGGTCACGAAGATCAAAGGGCTGATCGAGGAGATCCCGCTCGAACCCATTCGGCCTCTGCTAACGCCGGGAGCCCCAGATCACGCCGCCTGGCGGGGCTATGTGTCCTCGTTTGAGGGCCAGACCTGGCTGCAAGTGCCGTGGTTCTTTGCCGAGACCTATTTCTATCGACGGATTCTGGAAGCGACCACCTATTTTGCCCCCGGTGAGGGGTGGGGCGGCGACCCGTTCCAGCTGCAGAAATTTCGGGGCCTGGAGAGAATTCGTCGCCTCATGGGCGAGCCTGCGAAGGCTGGTGATGCGGCTGGCATCAAATCGGCCAAGGAGGGCCAGCTCGAGCGGGCGTTCCATCGGGCGCTGTGGGGCAACCGGGCGGATCTGAGCCTGTGGCCGGAGGGCACTGAGCAGGGTGATGTGCACGCCGCCGACTCAAACACGAGCGACCGGATGCTGGCCAACGATTTAGAGGCCGTGCTTCACGATCTGCGCTCCGAGGACAAGGTCAGCATGCGGGTGGATCTCATTCTTGACAACGTCGGCGTCGAGTTGCTGGCTGACCTTGAGCTGGCGGCCGAGCTGCTGGACGGTAGCGTGGCCGAGATCCACCTGCACACAAAACAGCATCCCACATTTGTCTCCGACGCCATGACCAAGGATGTGCTTCAGCTGCTCGCCTTTCTGGACGCTTCGGATTTGAAGGTGTGCCGCGAGCTCGCCGGCCGCATTCACGGCTGGCAGCGTACCGGCCGACTCCGCCTCGCGACTCACCCATTCTGGACGTCGCCGCTTTCCTTCCGTGACCTGCCTTCGGATCTGTGGGCGGACCTGCGGGCGTCTGACTTGCTGATCTTGAAGGGCGATGCCAACTACCGCAGGCTCGTCGGGGATCGTCACTGGGCGTTCGATAAGCCGCTCGCGGAGGCCGCTGGCAGGCTGCCGGCGCCGTTGGTCGCATTGCGCACCCTGAAATCGGAGGTGGCGGCCGGGATCCCCGCGGCCGAATCCGCCCGCGCCCAACTTGAGGATCCCGCATGGATGATCAACGGCCGCTGGGGGCTGATCCAGGTTGCCGGCCTCCCGGCACGTCCGCCTGCCTCAGGTGGATAGCGAATCGATCTCTGCCATTTCAGCTTCGCTCAATTCGAAGTCGAAGATCGCCAGGTTTTCTTCCTGATGCTGGCGGGAAGCCGCCTTCGGAATGGCGGAGACATTCTTCTGCTGCAGCAGCCACCGCAGCGAGACCTGGGCGGCCGTCTTGCCATGGCGGCGCCCGATCTCGCGAAGTCGGGGCTCGCGGGATACCGCCCCCTTGGCTACTGGGCCGTACGCCGTGAGCAGCAGATCCTGCTCCTGACAAATCCGGAGCAGCTCACGCTGCGGCCGGAGCGGGTTGAATTCAACCTGGTTGCAGAAGAGGGGAACCTGCGCCGCTTCCTGAGCCGCCGCCAGCTGACGTGGTGAGAAGTTGCTCACCCCGATCCGTCGGGCCTTCCCTTCCTGCTGAAGGCTGACCATCGCACCCATCGATTCTTCGATCGGCACGCTCGGGTTCGGCCAGTGAATAAGGAGCAGATCGACAGCATCGACGCCAAGCCGCCGCAGACTCCCCTCCGCCGACCGCCTCAGCGCGGCGCTGCGCAGGTTGCTGCTCCACACCTTGGTCACGAGGAAGACCTCGTGCCGTGGAACCCCGGACTGGCGGATGGCTTCGCCCACTTCGGACTCATTCCGGTACATCTCTGCCGTGTCGAGGTGGCGGTAGCCAAGCTGAAGCGCGCTGAGAGTCGCGTTCCGGCAGGCTTCACCCCGAAGCGGCCAGGTCCCAAAGCCAAGGGCCGGGACCTTCTCCCCCTGAACCTCGAGAAAGATCATTCGTCCCCTCCTGACCGTATCCTCTCGGGATTGCGCATAGCCACACAAGCTGTTCAGACAGATGCCGGGCGAGTTCCGGCCCGAGCGACCCCCGTATTGTAAGGTCTCTGTATGGCTTGCGAGGGTTGGATTCGAATAGTCTTTAGGCAATGCAGGCCGGGTCGCGTGAAGCGTCCCGGAGAAAGTCCGGACATATGATCGAGCGAAATATCCCCTTTTCCGTTCGCTTGCTGCTTCGCCTGGCGGCAGCACTCGCGTTGCTCACGATGGCTGTCTCGGCCTCTGCCTCGAACATTGGCCAGATCACGCAGCTATCCGCAACCGACGCGCCCGGCAACGGCGATACCGTCCGCGTATCAAGCCGTGTTCGTGCTGACAACGATGTTCAGGTAACGAATCTCTCTTATCAAATCATCGCGCCGGATGGGGTCACGGTCGTTGCCACGCATCAGACCAACCTGGGTGCGATGAAGACGGGTGATACCGCCAACGATCAGTGGAGTGTGAGCAATTCCGGCTTTCCAAGCATGGGTACCTACACAGTGACCCTGTGTTGGAGTACGGGAAACGCCAAGAACTGCAACATCGATTACCGTCAGACTGGATTCTATTCCGTTCCCACGCTTGGCTGGGCGTTGAGCGCCGTGGCCCTGGCTCTCCTGGCCTTCTGGCTGTGGCGACGTCGAGATGAGTTTCAGCTGGAGATGGCATGAGCTACACGGGGCTGGCCATCGGAGTTGCGGTCTATCTCGCCGGCCTGCTCTTGCTCCGGCGCCAGCGGCATGGCCTGCTGGGCTATGTCTGGTCGGCGTTCGGTTTCGCGGCCATACTGGTTCTGGCCGGGCAGCTCGGTGATTGGAACCGGCCCCTCGGAAACCTTCAAGCCAGTATTCTGATGGGTTTGGGCAGCGTGTTTGGGTTGGGGATCGGAACGCTCGAATCGACCAGCCTCGTGATCCCCGATCCGAGCGGCTGGTCTGTTCTCCAGATTGGGATCGAATGTTCAACCCTGATCGAGGCATCGGTCTTCGCCGGGTTGATGCTCTTCTATCCTCGCTTCCCGACCGATGAGCGCTTGCTGCGACTTACGGCCGGTCTCGGGGCGACATTTCTCATCAATCTTGCACGACTGTCGGTGATCATCGGCATGGTGATGATCCTAGGGAAGCCTGCTGTGCCGTGGGCGCATACGATTGTCGGCCGGCTGGTCTTCTTCCTGGGGATTGTGATTGTGTATTGGCGGATGCTGACTCTACCAACCCTGCGCCTCATCCGTCGCGATCTTGAAGTCACGGGTCGGGCCTTGAGGTGAGCGGAGCAGGATCATGTTGAGCGGACTGGAGCACTTCATTCTCTTTTGGGGGGTCTGGATCATCGTCCCCATGATGGTGGACATGGTCAAGGCGCTGGCGGATGCATTCACCGTCTGGCGCTCGCGGCGAGCAGCTGCCCCCTATCCACCCCTGCCGCGACGCAATCTGCCGAAGGTCTCCATTGTCATTCCCGCCTACAACGAGCAGCTCGCCATTGATCGCTGCATCACCAGCCTGAAGGCCCAGACCTACCCTCATCACTTGATTGAGGTCATCGTCATCAACGACGGCTCGACGGACCGCACCGGGGATGTGGTCAACGGCCACATTAACGGGTCACCACACTGGAACGGCCACATCCGCCTTCACAACCGCGTGATTCCAGCCCGGGAGTTCGGCGGCGTGCTGATGCTTGTACAGGGCGAGCACGAGGGCAAGCCAGCGGCCGTGAACCTTGGCCTGCAGCGCTGCCGGGGCGAGCTGATCTTCACCATCGATTCGGATGTCGTCCTCGAGCCGGAAGCGATTGAGCAGGCTGTGGCGGCGTTTGAGATCAACCCCGACATGATCGCCGCAACCGCCCACCTGATCATCGACCCGAATTTACTCGTCGAGGCCAACACGGAAGGCCATATTCAGCTCGACCATGCAGACCTGCCGGTGATCCAACGGCTGAACTTGAGTGAGAAGTTCCTCGCCGCCAGCCAGTTCTTCGAATACCTACAGGCGTTTCGCATCGGTCGCCACGCCGAAGCCGTGCGCGATGAACTCTTCACCCTTTCTGGCGCCTGTGCCATGTTTCGCCGCGAAGCGCTGCTGGCGATCGATGGCTATCGAGCCCGAACGGTTTCAGAAGATACGGACGCCACCTTAATGCTCCAGCGGACCGATCGGGTCGTCGGCTACCTACCGCAGGTCCGGATCCACCTCGCCCCGACCATCCGTTGGCGGTCTCTGTATTCCCAGCGCTTGCGCTGGCAGCGGGGCGAGCTGGAAGTCATTTCCGTCCACACCGATATGTTGGGCAAGCGGGGCGATCGCTTCTGGCGCTGGAGTATGCCCCGGCGCCTGCAGGACGATCATGCGCTTGCGCTCCTACGCCTCTTGTGGGGTTTCCTTCTCCCACTGTTCCCGCTTCTGGGGTATGCGCCGAGCTTGATTGCTCAGGCGACAGGCTTGCTGTACGCTCTGTACATTGCCACGGATGCTATCCAAATGGCCGTCGCGTGGCCCATTTGTGCGCCGAGTGAGCGGAGGCTCTTGAGGACGTCAGCCCTGTACCTGCCATTCCTGCCCCTCTACCGGATGGTGGTCTACTTCTTCAGGCTGAGCGGGATTCTGAAATCGCTGAGTGAGCAACCTCGATGGAACACGTCCGCGGACTGGATCGACCGGATCAAGCTTCCGAGGATGAAGCGCTTAGGGAGCTGGTTCGACAGTCTGATCAAAGTCTGGGCCGACTGAAGCTAGCGGCCAGCCTTCAACGCCATCTAGGGCCGGCGATCGCTGTAACGCTGGCCCTCCTCGTTGTATTCCTCGGTCTGTGGTCGGCCGGCTATCCGCGCGGCGCCGATAGCTGGGGCCACCTCTTCCGTGCTGAATACCTGGCCGAGCAGATTCGGCTCGACGGCCTCGGCGCCTTTTTCACGACGTCCTGGATGCCCACCTGGTATATGGGAGATCCCTTCCGCAGCTTCTATCCGCCGCTGGCAACATTGGTTCTGACTCCGCTGGCCCTGGTCTTTCCCGACATCTGGATCGCCTACCGGCTGTTTGCCTCGTTGATCCTGGTCGCATTTGCTCTCGGAACCTATCTGTTCGTTGCCGATCAGTGGAACCGCTGGGCGGGGGCACTGGCGGCTGTGCTGGCGGTTTGGGCCCCCTATCAGCTTCGCACCCTTTTCTTCGAGGGGAATCTGCCTCGTGTCCTGGCGCTGCTGGCGCTTCCTCTCCTGGCCCTGTTCACGGAACGGCTGTTGGTTGCGCGGGGTCGCCGTGTGCCATGGATGATCGCCCTCACGCTCTCCTGGTCCTGGGCGATCTTGGCCCACCCGCAGCAAGCCGCGATGTTCGCCATCGCCTTCACGATCTACCTGATTGCCCGTCTCTTCCTCGACCCGAAGCTACCGCTCAAGCGGGCAGGTCTCTGGCTCGCCTCACTGACGGCCGCCGGGTTCGTCGTCGCCCCGTGGGCCCTCCCGGCCTATGGCCGGGTTGAGCTCACGAACGTACCCTATCTACCTGTCGAAAAAGTCACCTTGTTCGCGGCCGAGATCGGCGGCCTGCTCCCCTCCCTCGATCTCAACCGCGGGGTGATTCCTTTTGGGCTGGGGATGATCTTGCTCTCCCTGCTGGCGGCGGCAGCTCGCCCCGATCCACGTCGGACTGCCTGGCTGTTGGCGGCGCTGGCGTCGATCTGGCTTTCGCTCGGACCGAAAGGGGTTGCCTTCAGTCTGCTCCCGTTGAACGAACAGCTGCTCCCTGAGCGGTTTCTGAACTTTGCAGCATTTGCCCTGGCAGTGGCGGCCTCCGGGCTGCTCCCGATCCGCAATCGAGGCCGGCTGGCACGCAGCCTGGTCTTGGGCGGGCTGGTATTGATTGATATTCTTCCTGGCTTCAGCCTGCTTCGCCAGCGGGAATTCCCGGCGGCCCAGGCTGCGATGGGTGAGGCCGTCGCTCGTGTCAGTGCCCCGAGTGCGCGGACTGCGCTGCTGACCTATCCCGAACCGACTTCCATTGAGGTCTACTACGCTGGAGCCGCTTCCGACATCATCAACGGGTGGGCGCTGGAGAACACACCGCACCATCCGGATCTGCGCCGCTTTCCCAGTGCTCCTGAATGGGGCCCTGAGTACTTCGGGCGGCTCCTCGCGCTATGGAACGTCGATACCGTCGTGGTTGGGGGAGATCCGACGGCATCGATGAACGCCGAGACAGCACTCGAATCGGTCGGCTTCAATCGTGTGGAAGAAGTAGCGGGTTACCGGATTTGGGCTAGCCCAGGCGATACGAGCCCGATCCGCAGAGTCCCTGAGAGTCAGGTGCTGGCAGTCGGCGACCGGATCACACCAGTGCTCGGAGCATTTCCGTTTGCGGAGAAAGCCGAATCCCAGACGATCGGTTCGTTTTCCTTGGAGGAGCTGCAGAGCTATTCTGCGGTCTTCCTGTACAGGTTTGCCGAATCGGGCGCCTCCTCGCTAACCGACACGGAGGGTCTGCTGATCGACTACCTGGAAGGCGGCGGAAACGTTCTCACCGATCTCTCGGGCATGGAAGACGCCTTCGGTCGGACGCTTTCCTTCGTCGGGGTCAACGTGCTCCGGTTGTCGCTCGATGCGGCGATCGAGGTCCAATGGTCCCCACCCCTGGAAGGATTGCCGCAATCCCTCCCGCTGCAGCAGGTTGCCCCAGAGGGGTGGGCCGGCGCGACCTACGATGGGCTGGATGCGGTCTTCGCCTCGGTGAGTTATGGGGGTGAGCCCTATCCGATCCTGGGCTATCGAGATGTGGGGGAGGGCAGGATCTGGTTCGTGGGGATGAACCTGCTCTTTTATGCGCAGCAGAGCGGCAACGGCGAGCTCGCTGCGGTCTTGCAGGATTTCCTGCTCGGGGATCTGGGACTCGAAACAGAGGCCAGCATTGAGCCTCTGCGGGTGACTTCCTGGCGTGTCAGCGGGAACGAGATTATCGCTCAGGTGACCTCGCCGCAGCCGGTGGAGCGGGCCCTGGTGTCCTTCACCTATCACCCGCGCTGGCGGGCGCTCGTCGATGGGGCGCCCGCTCCCTTGCAGTCCTATGAAGGGCTGATGCTGACCTCGCTTCCTTCGGGAACCCATGATCTGACGATTCGCTACCTGCCATTTGGCACACCGTGGCCATGGGTCGGTTTGGGAATCTTCTTGCTTGGGTTGGTGGGATACGGCGCGGC
>JBFJVD010000146.1:0-7711 GCA_041624375.1 Anaerolineales bacterium | reverse complement strand
CGGCGCGGTGCTGCGGATGATCTACCGCGAGGCGATGCAGCGCTCGACCAAAAACCCGCGCTACTGCGCCGGCTGCCATGATGCTGCCGCGAAGTACCCGGGCGGCGCGGAAATTGAGCTGACCATGCTGTTTGTCGATGTGCGCGGCTCGACCACGCTGGCTGAGAAGATGGACGCCAGCGAGTTCAGCCAGCTGATGAACCGCTTCTACGAAGCGACGATCGGCGTTCTGGTGCAGGCCAACGCCTTTATCGACAAGCTGGTCGGCGATGAGGTCACCGCGCTCTTCATCCCCGGCTTCACCGGCCAGGAGCACGCCCGCAAGGCCGTTGATGCTGGCGTAGAGCTGCTCAGGATCACCGGGCATGGGGATCCGAAGGGGCCATGGGTCCCCGTCGGGGTCGGCATTCACACCGGCATGGCCTGGGTGGGCTCGATCGTTGGCGCCAGTGGCGAAGCCGCCGACTTCACCGCGCTGGGCGACAACGTGAATATTGCCGCACGCCTTGCCTCCGAGGCGAAGCAGGGTGAGGTGCTGGCCAGCGAGGCCACCAGCGAGGCCGCCCGGGTCGACACATCCGGGCTCGAAGAACGCCAGCTGCAGCTCAAGGGCAAGACGGAGCCGGTGCGCGTGCGGGTGCTGACCGCCGGCTAGTTGGGGACCCGCCCCTTAGCTGTTCCCCAACACATCTTGCCGCTCCTGCCGGGCGTCTCTCACGATCCGCAGCCCGCCCCGCAAGACGAAAAAGGCGACCACGGCGCCGATGACGAGGTCGGGCAGCCGGGAGCCGAATAGCGCCACAAGCAGGCCGCCGCTGATCACCCCCAGGTTCACAACCACGTCGTTCTGCGAGAAGATCCAGCTGGCGCGCATGTGCACCTCGCCCTCCCGCTGTCCCCAGATGAGGACCAGGGCGGTCACGTTGGCAACCAGCGCCAGCAGGCCGACGGCGATCATCACCGTTGACTGCGGCTCGCTGCCGAAGACGAACCGGCGCAGCACATCCCCCAGCACCAGCCCGGAAAGCAGGATCTGGAAGACACCGCTCCCTAGAGCGGCATTGGCCTTCGCCAGCTGCGAGCGCCCGACGGCGTAGAGGGCGATTGCGTACACGGTGGCGTCGGCGAACATGTCGAGCGAGTCGCCGGTGAGCCCGGTGGATTGGGCAATCACCCCGGCGGTGGACTCGACGACAAACATCACCGCGTTGATCAGCAGCAGGATCCAGAGCAGCCGGCGCTGCGCCTGGTCTCTGAGGTCGAGTTCGAGATCGTCGTCGCTCACAGTTTGTCTCAGCAAATTGGCCAGCTCTGGTTTGCGATATGGCCAGTGGCAGCTGTCAAATCCAGACGTCGGCCTCGGCCGTGCGCTCACCGCCGGCGTCGCCGGTGTTCCTTGTCCCTGCCGGCTCGATGAGCATCAGGTGGCACTCCCGCTCGGCGCGCGGCCGGTGCTCAACACCCCTGGGCACGACGAGCATCTCGCCCTCGGCCAGGGGCACCTCGCCGTCCCGGAAGTCGATCACCATCTCGCCGGCCAGCACCAGGAAGAGCTCATCGGTCTCTGGATGGCTGTGCCAGACGAATTCGCCCTCGATCTTTACCAGCTTCAGGTGGTAATCGTTCAGCTCGGCGACGATCTTCGGCGACCATTGGTCGCGGAAGCCGGCCAGCTTCTCCGCAAGACGAATCGCTTCCACAGCTAGGGCTCCTGCTTGAAAGCCACGCAGGGTCTCAAGTCAGCCCGCGGGCGCCAGCGCGCTGCCCCTGCGGGTAATCAGCGAGGCGATCAGCACCAACCCTGCGGCGGCCGCCGCGCCCCAGGCCACCCCGGCTACCAGCGGCGTCCCTGCCTGCTGCACCGCGATCCCGGCGGTGGCCCAGACGATCACCGCCGCGTAGATCCAATCGCTGCGCAGGAAGGCCATCAGCCCGGCCAGCACAACGGCTGCGGCGAGCATGATCACCGCCCAGGTCGCTTCGCTCAGCGGGGCGCCGCGCCAGCCGTAGAGCCACAGCAGGTCGGCCGTGTTGGCGATGGTGGCCACCGAAATCCAGCCCATGTACAGGCTGAAGGGTGCCTGTACCAGCCAGCGCTCGGCCGCCGGAACCTCCGCCTTGCCGGTTTCCAACCGCAGATAGATGGCGATCAGCGATCCCAGAATCACAAGCATCGTCGGCAGCGTCAACGCGAAGATCTCATAATGCCAGAAGAACAGCCAGGAACCATTCGCCAGGCACGAGAGCCAGAAGATTGAGTCAACCCGTGCCAGCCGGGGATTGTCGCGCTGGGCCGGCAGGGCCTGGTAGACGGCATAGCCGATCAATCCCAGATAGATCAGACCCCAGATCGAGAACACGTAGCCCGCCGGAACGAAGAACACCTCAAAGCTGTCCGAGATCACTTCGGTCGAGAGATCGTTGAAGGGCAGGGCGTTGGCCAGGAAGTTGACGACCAGGGTGGCGATCAGCGCCACCACGTTGAAGACCGGCCAGAAAGCGTTGCGTTTCATCTTGTCTTATCTCCTCCTGCGGCGATCCGGAGTGGATCACCTACGAAAGTCTTGGCTCCCCAGGCCAAGAAGGGAACAATCACTCCCCACAGCAGTGCCAGCGCGGCCAGGGTGGAGGTAACGTCGTGCACGAACGAAACCGCGCCAAGGCGAGCGCCAGCGAGGTAGCTCAGCGGGCCGAACACTGCGCCAGCGAGCGCCGCCAGAACGTAACGGCCCTATAGCCAGACCAGCGAGCCGGTGAGGGACGTAGCGAACAGGACCCACATCGCCATGATCCAGACCGGCGCCAGCCATTCGACCGGCGGCGTTGGGCTGGCGTAAGCGATAAAGCCCAGGCCGCGCTTCAAGCCGTCGATTGCGGATCCAAAAACCCCCACAGCCAATGCATAGCGCAGCTCCCGACCCGGCGCCGACGACCAGCGGATGTGCAGCCCGAGGTGCAGCCCGACCGCCAGCGGCCCCAGCCATGCGTTGCCGGCCGCAGCGCCCAACGCACAAGCCAACCAGCCGCCCTGCAGGCCAAGGTAGTTCACAATGCGGCGAACCAGCCTGGATGGCACTTCTCCTGCCCACCTCAGCGCCGGCGTGGAAACCAGGGAAAGAACGCCGGAGTCCGCTGCATGTAGGCCTCATACCCCGGCTTGGTCTCCCGCAGCGTGCGCTCGAGCATTGAAACGCCCGAGACGCGCAGCAAGAGGGCCGTCATCAGCAGCGGGCTGAATACGGTGAGCCAGCCGCCGGCGGCCGCGGCGATGAGGAAAAAGCCCCACCACTGCACGGCGTCGCCGAAGTAGTTCGGATGGCGCGTGTAGCGCCAGAGCCCCTCGGTGAGCAGCCGGCGCTGGTTGGCCGGGTTGGCACGGAAACGCGTCAGCTGCCAGTCGCCCACGGCTTCGAAGGTGAAGCCGATCCCCCAAATCAAGATGCCGGCCAGGTCGAGCGCGGTCAGCGTCGTGGGCTCCGGCGCGACCTGCGCCGCGAGCAGCGGCACCGAGACCAGCCAGAGCAGCACTCCCTGGAGCAGGAACACGCGGAAGTAGCTCTCCCACCACCAGCTCTCGCCGGCCGCCTCGCGCCAGGCGCGGTAGCGGAAATCCTCCCCCTTGCCCCAGTTGCGGAGCAGGATGTGGATCGAGAGCCGAAGCCCCCAGACCCCGACCAGTCCGGTGATTAGCAGCTTGCGGGCAAAGGCGCCGTCGGGGGTGCTCAGAAAATAGAAGCCGGCCAGGACGATGTAGCCGATTCCCCAGAAGATGTCCACGATGCTGCTGTCGCGCAGCGCCAGGCTCAGCAGCCAGAGGAGGCTCATCAGCGCCAGCAGAAGCAGGCCGCCGTCGAGGAAGATGGCGAGCTGGCTCATCGACCCTCACGCAGAAGCCCGCACCGCGGCAAACCCGACCGCGCCGGGTCCGCTGTGCGTGCCGATGACCGGCGTCACGTCGACGGTCAGCACATCCCCTGCGGGCAGTAGGCCGCCGACGCGCGTCCGGAAGCGTTCGAGCGCTTCCGCCGCGTGCGTGTGGACCAGCGCAAGGCGCTCGAACGGCGCCTGCGCCTCGAGTAGCTCGGCCACTTGCTCGAGCGCGCGCTGGCGGGTGCGCACCCGCTCGATGGTGATCTCGCCTTGCTGCACCAGCACGATCGGTTTGACCTGTAGCAGGTTACCCAGCCCGGCGATCACGCTGCTCACCCGACCGCTCCGGCGCAGGTATTCCAGGGATTCCAGTGAAGCGGACACCAGTGTGCGGGGGATTTGATCCCGCAGGCGTTCCTGGATGGCTTCTAGGCCTTTGCCGGCAGCGGCGAGTTCGGCGGCTGCCAGCGCCTGAAAACCTAGGCCCATGCTCAGCTGCTGAGAATCGAATATGACCACCGGGATCGAGGTCACCTCGCTGGCGCCCAGCCGGGCGGCAGCGGCGACGGCGCTGAGGTTCTCAGCGATGTGGATGGAGAGCACCGCGCTGGCGCCCTGTGCCGCCAGCTGTTCGTAGACCGCCTGGAATGCGCCCGGCCCTGGCGCAGCGGTGGTTGGGTAGGGATCATAGGTGGGCAGGCGGCGGTAGAAATCCTCGCGGGTGAGATCGAATCCGTCGCGAAAGCTCTGCTCGCCCACGTTGATGTAGGTGGGGACGATGCGAATCGAGTGTTCCGCGGCCAGCTCCGGCGGCAGGTCACAGGTGCTGTCGGTGACGATGCGGACGGTCATCCGGTCTCCGGGCTTGGCACCGTAGCTTCACTGGCTTGGCGCTTTCGTCGAAGGAACAGCGCGTCGACAAGGCGATAGAGCGCCACCCCGAGGAACACGGCCCAGAGCGGCGAGGCCACGGCGAGGCCGCTGCGCCCGATCCACATCGCAAGCCCGGCGGCCGCCAGCAGGGTGGTCAACTGCGACGCCCGGACGCGCCCGGCCGGCACCGGTTCGCTGCCCGCATCGGTGGACACGCGGATCCGGCGTGTGTCGAAGATGACCAGGATGAAAGCTGCCCCGGCCAGACCCATCAGCAGCCAGTCACCGCGGGCGGCTGGCGGCTGGGGGAGAAAGCTGCCGCGCAAAACGGCGATGGCAAGGGTGAGCGCGGCGGCCGCAGCGGCGTAGCGGATGTGGGTCGGATAGGTGGGACGAAGGCGTGCGTCGAGTAAGAAGGCGGCAATCACAGCCGCGCCGAACACCCAGCTCAGCTGCCAGCTGAACCAGGCGGCAACGATGAGCATGCCGACGGCCTCAACCGCGCTGGCGGGCTTGCCCACGGTCCCACTGATCATGCGGGCGACATAAAGCAGAAGGTAGATCGCGATCAGGCTGGGAAGGCCGAGAAACGGCACCACAACCAGACTGATCGCGGCGGCAGCGAACGCCGAGTACGGGTGGTCGGGATCCACCTCACGCGCCAGCGCCCATGCAAGGAAGAACGATCCGGCCAGGTAGATGGCCTGCACGACACTGGCCAACAGGCCTTCGCTGCGGAGGAGCGTCGCGGCGCCGACGAGGATGCCAACGAGGGGCGTCAGGAGGCCGATGGCAACATTGGTGGGGTACCTTGGGTCGAGGGTGCGCCCCAGGCCGAGGAAGCTCGGTACGGAATACATTCGATCAGCTGACTCCTGCTTGCGAATTGAGCAATCCTTCACATGTTGATGGCCTAGTCTACCATGCAGCCTGGTTCAGCTGCGCGGCCCAGCCAGCCTCATGGACGCTCAGCCTGGGCCGGATCCGATATCGGCGCGTGCTGGATTCGGACCGGAGCGATCTATCCTCTTCCCGCAGGGGAGAGAGTGGGGTGAGGGGCGCGTCCCCTCCCCCCTTCACTTCCCCCCTCCCCACGCGAAGATAGGCTTTCGATGCTGGACGCGAAGTTGGGGACGGGGGATTCGAGAGTGACGTTCAGCGCGACGTTCCCTGGCGAGGCCAAGGATTCGACCGGGTTCCACCTCATCCCGCAGGGGAGAGGGTTAGGGTGAGGGGTGCGCTGGCCTGTCTCTTCATGCTTCAGAGTTTCCGGGAGGCTTTAAGCTTCCCGGAAGCTCCCCAGAATGATGCTCCGATCCAGCTATGATGACAGGAACACGGTGTGCAGCCCAGGATCGGTCATAGGAGACGCGCCGAACCACACGCGCACAGCAGTAAAGCCATGAGCATGGAACCTTCAGACGCACAGAACAGCCGCTCGACACAGGCCGAGCCGATCCAGCGCAGGGTGCTGGTTGTGCGGCACGATCCAATATTGAACACCGGCGGTCGTCTCCACCAGGCCCTGGGCTGGAACGACCCGCAGGCGCTCGTCCGTGCCTTTCTGCAGGATCTGCTGGACTGCAGCTATGGGATCGCGGCCTATCGCCTGGTCGATTGGCTGGATGACGACAAGTTCCCGGCAAAAGTCGACGGATTCCATTACAGCGAAGCCGACTACCTGACTCGCTGGAGAAGCCGAAGCGGCTTCCACCAGCCTGATGGCATTGACTACCGCAGATTGCTTGACAAGCACCGCATCCCTGCCCGGGTTGCCAGCGGCGAGCTCGATGAAGTCTGGCTGATGGGCTTTCCCTACGCCGGCTACTACGAGTCGATCATGGCCGGCCCCGGCGCGTTCTGGTGCAACGCGCCACCGCTTGAGGGTTACGAAAGGGTGGGCCGGCGCTTCGTCGTGATGGGCTTCAATTACGAGCGCGGAGTCGGCGAGATGCTGGAAGCCTTCGGCCACCGGGCCGAATCGATCATGGCCCATGTGTATGCCGGGCGGAGCGGCGAGGCCAATCTCTGGGAGCGCTTTATCCGTTACGACAAAACCCATCCCGGCCGTGCCGAGGTGGGCAACATCCACTTCGCGCCCAACAGCCAGCGGGACTACGACTGGGGTAACCGGCGGAAGGTGCCGAGCCGCTGCGATGACTGGCTTCACTTTCCAGATTTGCAGGGGCGCACCCGCACGGTGAACTGCGAGGAATGGGGTGGTGGCGACATCCGCCGCCACCATCTCTGGTGGTTCCGGCATCTGCCACATGTCCAGGGGAAGACCGACGGGTTCGGCCACAACTGGTGGACGTACATCCTTGACCCCGATCGTGTGGGCTAATGCGTTTCACTTCTGCCACCTTTCCTCACCACATGAGGAAGGAATGGTTGCATTCAGGGATCGACCTACGGCATGGAGACGGGAGACAGAGAGGGCGGTAAGCGAAGCGATGATATCTGCGGCAGCTCTGCCACAGGCTTAAGTGCCAGGTCGGCGCAAATCTTATCCCCCTCCCCGCCGCTGCCAGGTCTTGAGCTAATTCAGGGCTCCGCGGGTGGACAAGAAGGGGGGAAGGATGCGCGATATGAGCTTCCCGGTAGCTCTTGGTGGAATCTGTCATCAGCCAGGGGAGAAGCCTGCTCCCTGCTACAATAGCGCCGATGGGAACCCTCTACCTGGTAGCGACGCCGATCGGCAACCTGGAAGACATCACCCTGCGCGCGCTGCGGATCCTCGGCGAAGTTCAGCTCATCGCCGCCGAAGACACCCGCCACACCCGCAAGCTCCTCAGCCACTACGACCTGCATACGCCCTTGAAGAGCTACCACGAGCACAACCAGCCTTCGCGGCTGGCCGAAGTGGTCGCCGCGCTCGAATCGGGCGACGTGGCATTGGTGTCCGATGCAGGAACCCCCGGTCTCTCCGATCCCGGCTACGAGCTGGTGGTTGCCGCCTGGGAGGCCG
>JBFJVD010000145.1:0-7715 GCA_041624375.1 Anaerolineales bacterium | reverse complement strand
TTGCCCGACCCGTTGGGCCCCATCAGGGCGTGGATCTCACCGGCCTTCACGGTCAGTTCGACGCCCTTGAGGATCGGGGAACCCTCCACGGCGACATGCAGGTTGCGAATCTCCAGCGTTGACGTCATACACCTTCCTCCGGCCAGAGCGGCCTTTGCTATGCCGACGAGCGGAGCCGCGAGGCGGCTCCGGCGCGGACGGCATTATAGCACGCAGGCGTCAAAACTGTCAATATTTGTTAGATTCCTTTGAAATATTCGGTGTGAAACGGCGCCCTCGCAGGAATAAAGTAGACAAACCTCTGAAATATTGACAGGTGTTCCGGCCCGGTGTTATACTTCGGAGCGCTTATGGCGACAGAGACACGCGATACCATTTTGCGCACGCTCCGTGCGCAGGGAAGCTGTACGGTGAAGGATTTGGCCGAGGCGGCCGACGTGTCGCCGGTTTCGGTTCGCCATCACCTCTCCAACCTGCAGGCGGAGAACCTGGTGGCAGTGCGCGAGGTGCGGCATGGCGTGGGTCGGCCGCACCATTTGTTTTCCCTCACTGACGACGCCATCGAACTCTTCCCCACCCGCTACTTCCGGCTCACCAACCGGCTGCTTGAAGAGATCAAAGAGCACATGCCGGGCGAGCAGGTCGAGCGCCTGTTTTCAGGCGTCGCCGCGGCGATGGCCGAGACCTATGCTCTCCAGCTCGAGGGGCTGCCGCTTCCTGAGCGCGTTCAGCGGCTGGTCGAGCTGCTGAATGAAGAAGGTTTCGAAGCTGAAGCCACCATTCAGGACGGGCAGGTCATCATCAAGGAGCTGAGCTGTCCCTATTTCCGAGTAGGGCGGCTGCACCCGGAGGTCTGCCAGATCGATCAGATCTTTATCGCGCAGGCGCTCGGCCTGCCAGTCGAACGGGTGATGTGCCTGCTCGATGGCGACAACCACTGCACCTTCAATGCGGCCTTCGCGACGACAGAGGTGATCCCGATCCATGACGGATGAAACCCAGGAACTGAACCCGATTTGGACAGCCGATTCCACCCACCCCGGGGAAGCAGCCAAACTTCGCGACACGTTGCGCGAAGTGGTGGATCCGGAGATCGGCCTGAACATCATCGAGCTTGGCCTCGTACGCCAGGCTGAGATCGGCGAGGACCAGGTCGATGTCACGATGATCATGACCACGCCGTTCTGTCCCTATGCGCCAGCCCTCCTGGAAGCCACCCGCAAGAAGGCGGCTGAAGCGACCGGGCTCGAGGCGCGTATTGAAATGGGGATGGACATGTGGGACCCGAGCATGATGGAAGAGGGCGCAGGGGCGGCCTGGGGCTTCTACTAGGACGCAGCCCGCGCGAAGCTGATCCCGTGTGTGCGGGATCAGCTGGCAAAGAGAACGTAAAGCGCTCCAATGGCACCGGCGGACGGGAACCCGTCCGCCGGATGTATTCTCCACTGCCTCGGGGATCTCAGGGTGAAGCTGCCGAGCCCGTTCGACCATTCCGGCTCCGCTGGATGAGCCCGAGCAGCCCCAGCACGGCCAGCACAATGCGCAGGGCGACCCCCATCGAAGCCATGAAGAAGAGGAAGACAACCACCAGGAACCCGACCGTCAGCAGGGTGGAGGATACCCCGCTGCCGCGCATATGCACCAGCCGGGCGCGCAGGTGATGGATGAAGCGCGCGTCGGGCTCGACCGGAACGAGCACCTCTCGCAGGAGACGCTCGATCGGGTCTTTGCCCAGCACGCCGGCGGCGCCCTCAGCGCTCATGCATCATCGCTCCGTCCAATGGAAGCCCACACTGGCAGCCCCCCGGCAACCGGAGGTTCAGGCTTCCTGCGATTCTTATTCGCCATCCTCGATTCCATCGTCATCCTGATCCACCTGCTCGCGCAGGGAGCTGAGCGTGCGGTGGTAGAGGCTCTTGATGGCGCCTTCCGTCCGGCCCATAATCTCCCCAATCTCCGCGTTGGAGAGCCGCTCCACAAACTTGAGAATGAGGAGCTGCTGGCGGTCGGGGGGCAGATCCCGAACCAGGCTCAGCAACATCTCCCGCTCTTCCCGCTGGATTGCCTCCGCCTCCGGATGGGCGCTGCTGCCGCTCACTGCAATGCGCTCATCGAGGGTGACCACCGGCCGCCGGCTCATGTCACGGTGCCAGTTGGCCACCAGGTTGTGGGCGATGCGATAGAGCCAGGCGGAAAACGGAACGCCCTTGTCCTCGAAGCCGCCGACGTGAAGGAGGGCTCGATGGAACACCCGGGCGGTCAGGTCCTCCGCGTCGTGCCGGTTGCCCGTCCGATAATAGATGTAGTTGTAGATCCGGCGCACGTACCGCTCGTAGAGAATTCCGTAGGCGGCTACGTCAGTCCCGGCACGCTGGACAAGGTCCAGCTCTTCCTCGCGCCGGCTCATCGCGCCGCACCTGAAAGCGGGTCGTGCCTATGGGTGTTAACACCGAACACCACGGTGGGTTGCCCTCCCGGTGGCCCGGACGGCGAAACTCGAGGTCGGCGGCGGGGCGGCCGCCGCGCTCGCGCGGAGTATAGCATGGAACCGCCGGACCCCGATGTTATAATGCCCCCCGCATTCGATGCAGACCCTGGTTGCGCTCGATCTGGAGACCACCGGCCTCGACCCCGAGCGTGACGGCATCATCGAGATCGGCGCCGTCCGCTTCACCGGCGAGCGTGTTGAAGATCAGTTTCAGACGCTGATCAACCCCGGTCGCCCCCTTCCCGCGTTTATCACTCAGCTCACTGGCATCACTGACGACATGCTCGCGGGAGCTCCGCGCCTCACCCAGGTGCTCTCCGAGCTGGAAAGCTTCGTCGGCGACCACACCGTCCTGGGGCACAGCGTCAACTTCGACCTCGGGTTCCTGCAGCAGAAGGGTCTCTTCCACTACAACCAGGCGATCGACACTTACGACCTGGCCGCTGTCATGCTGCCGACTGCAGCGCGCTACGACCTCAGCTCGCTGGCCAGCGCGCTGGGTGTGCCCCTGCGAGACTCCCACCGTGCCTTTGATGATGCCGAAGCGACCATGGGGGTCTTCCAGCAGTTGTTTGCGCGCGCGCTTGATCTGCCGCGCAATGTTGTGGAAGAGGTGTGCCGGCTCGGCGCCGACATCCATTGGGGCGCAGGCTGGATCTTTGAGGAAGTGCTGGCCGCCCAGAAACGGCTTGGGCTTAGCGACGGTGGGGAGCCTGTCTGGGAGCCTGCCGCGAGTTTCGACGGGCCGGAGATCGAGTATGCGCCGCTCGAGCCCTACGCGGAGCCGGTCGCGCTCGATGTGGAGGAGATCGCGGCAGTACTCGAGCCGGGCGGTCTCTTCGCACAGAGCTTTCCTGGCTATGAAAACCGTCCCCAGCAGGTCTCAATGCTGCGAGCGGTTACTGAGGCGATCTCAAGCAGCCGCCATCTGCTCGTTGAAGCCGGGACCGGCATCGGAAAGTCGATGGCCTACCTGCTGCCGGCCTTTGAGTGGGCGCGGCTGAACGGCCAACGGGTCGTCGTCTCGACCAACACCATCAACCTGCAGGACCAGCTGATCTACAAAGATGTCCCGGATCTCCAGGCCGCGCTGGGGGTCGACCTGCGCGCCGCCGTGCTCAAAGGCCGAGGCAACTACCTTTGCCTGCGGCGATTGGCGGCCCTGCGCCGCCTCGGTCCTCGGTCGGCGGATGAGATGCGGGTCCTGGCGAAAGTGCTCGTCTGGCTGGCGAGCGGCGGCCAGGGCGATCGGGGGGAGATCAGCCTGCGCGGGACCGGCGAAGCGATCGCCTGGTCGAGGATCTCTTCCGACAGCGAGGATTGCTCGACAGAAACGTGTCTCCATGGTCCGGGACCGATCTGCCCTTACTACCGGTCTCGGCTGGCGGCCGAGTCGGCCCATGTCGTCATCGTGAATCACGCGCTGCTGATGGCCGATATCGCCACCGGCAACCGCGTCCTGCCAGAGTTCGACTACCTGATCGTTGACGAAGCTCATCACCTTGAGAGCGCCACCACCAACGGACTCGGATTCAAGGTGGGGGAGATGGAGATCCAGCGTCTGCTGCGCGACCTTGGGCGCCCCGACAGTGGGCTGCTGGGACAGATCCGAGGGCTGGCCAGCAGCCAGCTGTCCAGGTCGTCCGAAGCGCAGGTGATCCGCGCCGTCGAGATGATCGGAGACCAGGCCGGGGAATGCGCCGAATATGTGCGGGCGCTGTTCGCTGCGCTGACCGATTTCCTCGCGTTGCGGCGCGAGGATCGTTCGCTTGGCCCCTATGGGCAGCAGGAGCGGATCGTCGCCGGTTCGCGCACGCTGCCCGAGTGGAGTGATCTCGAAATCGCCTGGGACAATTTGCGCCGCCCCTTCGCGGTCATGCTGCAGTCCCTGGGCGAACTGAGCGAAGGTCTGCTGGAGCTCAGCGAACAAGGCTTGAATGCGGCCGAGGATATCGCCGTCGGGGCGCGCGCCATCCATCGCGGCCTGGCGGAGGTGTTTGCCCAGCTGGACCACATGGTCTTCGAGCCCGATCCGATGATGATCTACTGGGCGGAGGCCTTTCGGGACCCCTCGCGGCCAACGCTGCATGCGGCACCGCTTGAGGTCGGCCCGCTGGTTGAACGCTACCTGTGGTACGGCAAAGAATCCGTGATCATGACCTCGGCGACTCTAACAACCGCCGGAGAGTTCGACTACATCCGTCGCCGGCTGCACGCCTATGAAGCGGATGAGCTGGCGCTCGGCTCTCCCTTCGACTATGAGTCGTCCACGCTGCTGTACCTGGTGAACGATATTCCCGAGCCAGCCGCTGGGAGCCCTTACCAGCAGGGCGTCGAGCGGGGCTTGATCGACCTGTGCCTTGCAACGGGTGGGCGCGCCCTGGCGCTGTTCACCTCCTATGCCCAGCTGCGGCGAACGGCGAACGCCATCAGCGGACCGCTGGCACAGGCAGGCATCGCAGTCCTTGAACAGGGCGACGGTGCCTCGCGACATGCGCTGCTCGAGACCTTTCGGACCAGTGACCAGGCGATCTTGTTGGGAACCCGCTCATTTTGGGAGGGGATCGACGTTCCAGGCGAAGCTCTCTCCGCCCTGGCGATCATCCGCATCCCCTTCGATGTCCCCAGTGACCCGATCGTAGCGGCGCGCGCCGAGACCTATGAGTCGCCTTTTCAGCAGTACTCGGTCCCCGAGGCCATCCTTCGTTTCCGGCAGGGATTCGGCCGCCTGATCCGCACCGCATCCGACCGCGGGATCGTTATCTCCTTCGACCGGCGGCTGCTCAGCAAGACTTACGGCAGAGCCTTCCTTGAATCCCTCCCCCGCTGCACAGTGCGGAGCGGGAGGCTGGCGGGGCTGGCGGAGGCGGCTGAACGCTGGCTCGGCGTCTGAACGGCCGGGCGTTGACGCCCCATTTCGTCGCCGACTATAATGCCTCCGCCAAGCACCCATCGCCAAAGGACGAGGAGTCTTGATCGACGTCAACGAACTGCGCAGTGGGACGACCTTCGAACTGGACGGCAGCCTCTTCAAGGTCATGGAATACGCGCACCACAAGCCGGGGCGCGGCAAGGCGACCATCCGCACGAAGGTCCGCGACCTGCGAACCGGCTCAATTGTCGAGAAGACGTTCACGTCCGGTGATCGTGTCCAGGATGTGCGGCTCGATTACCGCATCGTGCAATTTCTCTACCGGGACGGGGATTTGTACCACTTTATGGACACCGAGACCTACGAGCAGCCGGTCTTGGGCACAGCCACGCTGGGAACTGCAGTGAACTACGTAAAGGAAGGGATGGAAGCCAAGCTCACCCTGTATGAGAATGAGCCGCTCGACATCGAGCTCCCCACCTCGGTGGACCTTGAAGTCGTCGAAGCGGAAGTTGGCGTCAAGGGAGATACCGCCACGGGCGCCACCAAAACGGTGACCACCGAGACCGGGCTCAAGGTCCAGGTTCCCCTCTTCATCGAGCGGGGAGACGTCGTCCGGGTGGATACCCGGACCGGGGCCTACGTCACCCGCGTCTGATCGGCTTCCCGGCGCAAGCCCATGCGCACCCCTGCCGGGACGGAGTGCCCGCATTATTACGAGGATTTCCACCGCGGCCGCAACCGGCAAGAATGCCGGCTGATCGACCGTACACCGGACGGCGGCGTCTGGCACCCGAAGCACTGTTCGGTTTGTCCGGTGCCGCGCATTGTGCAGGCCAACGGCTGCCCGAACCTGGTGCTTGAGGCGCGCGCCCGTTCTGGGCCGCTCGGCATCGGGCGGCGGGTGGAGGTGACCGCCTCTTGCCTGCGGACGCTCGAGCCGGTCGAGGTGCCTGAGATCGGCTGCGGCTTCTGCCATGAGGCGCTCCCCTTTTCCCTGCCAACAGACGACTAGGCCGAGGTCAGGGCCATGATCAGGACCGTCTTGCTGGACCTCGACAACACCCTGCTCGATAACCCCATTGAGCGCTTTATTCCCGCCTACGTTGATCGGCTGGGCAACTACATGCGCGATCGACACCCGAAAGAGCGGTTCGTGGAGCAGCTCCTGCTCGCGACGAAGGCCATGATGGAGAGCCTCGATCCCGCGCACACCCTCGAACAGACCTTCGAGGCAGCATTCTACGAGCCTTTAGGGATAACCCCGGAAGCCCTGCGCGAGCCAATCGAGTCCTTCTACCGGGAGGAATACCCCAAACTTCGCACGCTGGCGCGCCCAAAAGCAGCGGCCTTCGAGCTGGTCCAGGCTGCACGCGAGGCCGGACTGGAACTTGTCGTCGCGACCAACCCTCTCTTCCCGCGCGTGGCCATTGAGCAGAGGCTGGCCTGGGCCGGCCTGCCGGTCGAGGACATCCCTTTTGCTCTCGTTACGTCGTCTGAGGAGTTTCATTTCGGCAAACCCCATTTGGCCTATTACGCTGAAATCTTAGGGCGGCTCGGCCGCTCGCCCGATGAAGCGGCCATGATCGGGGACGACCCGGAGGCCGATCTCGAGCCGGCTCGCCTATTGGGGATGGCGGCTTATCACGTTGATGAGGATGGGGAACTGGGAGCATCCGGCGGCCCGCTCGACGGTGTGATGCACTGGATCGAGCACGAGGCGCCGGCCCAGGTGGACGCGAGCGCCGCCCACCGGCCGCGCATCCTGATGGCGCACCTGCGTGGCCAGCTGGGCGCGCTGCGAAGCACGATAGGAGGCCTGGGGGTGGACCAGTGGCTCCGGCGCCCCCCCGACGGCTCATGGTCGCCGCTGGAGATCACCTGTCACCTGCGCGACGTTGAAATCGAGGTCAACCTGGCCCGCGTCCAGTTAATTCTGGCCGAATCGATGCCCTTTATCTCGATGAAGCACACCGATGAGTGGGCGGAGGAGCGCAACTACCAGTCGCAGGACCCCCAGGCTGCCGTCCAGGTGCTTACCGAGGCGAGGCAGCAACTCATCCAAATCTTGCTCTCGATCGAGCCGGATGGCTGGAAGCGCCAGGGCCGTCACGCCCTGTTCGGACCGACGTCGCTGCGGGAGATCGTCGGCTTCGGCGTTGAGCATGAGCGCAAGCACCTCGAGCAGCTGCGAGCTGTGTTGCGGGGCGAGCGGGAGTCCGGGTAAGCTCTGGCACACGAGAGAGCAAAGTAGAGGGGTTGGGGACCCGCCGAAAGGGGCGCTCCTTTACAGCCGCGAGGGCGCTCGTTATAATCACCGGGCGGGGGAAGTGCTGGAACTGGCAGACAGGCGTG
>JBFJVD010000144.1:0-7725 GCA_041624375.1 Anaerolineales bacterium | reverse complement strand
CCGTACGATTGGGGCGCTCACGCTCGGCTACCCATCTTCCCATCTTCGTTATCCGGACGACGCCGGCGTCGGCGAGGCGCTGGCAAGTGTCGCTGCAGCGGCGATTCAGAACGCTCGCGCTTTCGAAGTCGAAGCCGAGCAGCAGGGTCTGCTGCGAACAGTGGCCGAAATTAGCCGCCGGGTCAGTGGGATCCTCGACACCGATCAGATGTTGCTGGAAGTCTGCAATCTCCTCGGTGAGGAATTCGGATTTGACTACGTGCACATCTTCCTTCGATCGGCCAAAGGCGATCGGCTGGGGTATGCCGCCGGCGCCGGTACGCTGGGTCAGGACATTGGAGCCCAATCGCTAGCGCTGCCGATCGGCGACGACTCGCTGGTCGGCCGGGTCGCCGCCAGCGAGGCCGCCCGGCGGGCTGATGATGGCGAAGCGGATGAATTCCGCCGGGTGCATCCGGATCTGCGCGCGGTGGAATCGGAGATCGGCATTCCGATCATCGCCCACGAGCAGGTGATGGGCGTTCTCCTGGTGCAATCCAAACGCAGCCGGACCTTCGATCCTGAGGATGAACAGCTGCTGCGTATCGTCGCCGACCAGGTGGCGGTCGCGCTGGACAACGCGCGCCATCACGCCGAGGTCCGACGCCAGGCGCGATTGGACAGTCTGACGCAGGTCTTGAATCACGGTGCTTTCGTGGCGGAGGTCCACAACCACGCCGAGAAAGCGGCAAGTTCCGGAGATTCGCTCTCGCTCATCATGCTGGATGTCGACAACTTCAAGGCGTACAACGACCGCTTCGGTCACGTGGCCGGCGATGCGGCCCTGCGCACGACCGTCCAGGCGATTCGCTCGCATGTCAAGAGTCGCGACGCGATCGGGCGCTGGGGTGGGGAAGAGTTCGGCATTATCCTGGTGGGGGCGACGAAAGAGCAGGCTGGACTGGTAGCCGACCGGATTCAAACCACGCTGGCCTCGCTCACACCGATCGACGAACTCGGCCGCAAGATGCCGGCGCCGACGGTGAGCCAAGGGATCGCCACATTCGGCGAGGATGCGAAGGACGCCAACGAGCTGGTGGACATCGCCGACCGGATGCTGTACCGCGCCAAAGAAGGCGGGCGCAATCAAGTTCAGATCGCCGGGGCGGCGTGATGCGCTTCGACGTCTTTACGCTCATCCCGGAAGCCATCCGTCCCTACCTTGAAGCCAGCATTCTGGGCCGGGCCCGCGAGGCCGGCCTGCTCGAGGTAGCGCTGCATGACATCCGGGCCTATGCGACCGACCGGCACCGGATGACGGATGACGTGCCCTATGGGGGCGGCGGCGGTATGGTGATGAAGCCCGAACCGCTCTTCGCGGCAGTGGAGGCGGTGCTCGGCACGGAACGAGCTGAGGTCCCGGTGATCCTGCTCAGCCCGCAAGGTCGTCCGTTCGATCAACAGCTGGCGGCAGATCTGGCCCGGCGCGAGTCGGTTGCGCTCCTCTGCGGCCGCTATGAGGGCGTGGACGAGCGGGTGCGGGAGCACCTGGTCGACGAGGAGATTTCCATCGGAGATTATGTCCTGACGGGCGGCGAGCTACCGGCGCTGGTGGTGATCGACGCCGTGGCGCGGCTGCTCCCGGGGGTGCTGGGGGATGAGCTCGCCGCCGGGCAGGATTCTTACGCCAGCGGGCTGCTCGAAGGGCCCCACTACACCCGTCCGTCCGAGTTTCGCGGCTGGGAGGTACCCGAGGTGCTGCGCTCCGGTGATCACGCTCGCGTGGCCGCGTGGCGCCGCCGCCAGTCGCTGCAGCGGACGCTGGAACGACGGCCCGATCTTATCGAACGCGCTTCGCTCAGCGATGACGACCGGCGCATCCTGGCTGAGCTGCGCGGCGACGATTAGGCGTGTGGGCACATTCGGGAGTAAACTGCGGGTGCGCTCAACGTCAGGTCGATCGCGGTGGGCCTGACGTTGTATCCGGGCATATCCAGCGACGGACGAGGCCGATTCAGCCGCTCGAGCAGCGGCCTCTTGCGGCCATCAGGCGCAACCCCCCCTCAGACTAAGGATCAGGAGTAGAATTCGCGCCCCGCCGTTTGAGCGTGCGCCTCGGCGGCGGTGCGCAGTGCGCGGAGCGCTTTTCATGCCGATTCGAGCGATTCTAAGGGGGAACCATATGATCTGGCGACTGACCTTTCTGTTCATGTTCGTGCTGACGGCTTGCAGCGCGCCGCCGGAAGTCGAGGTGCCGCTCACGCTAGGCCCTACGCCGACGCGAGCTATCGACGTCGTGGCGCCGGCGACGACCACGCCGGCACCTTCTGAGTTGATCGTCTGCCTATTCGAGGAACCGGCGTCGCTGTACCTGTATGCGGATACGGGACGCGCCGCGGATATGGTGCTGGCCGCCCTGTATGACGGCCCGCTCGACCTGCTGGGCTACGACTACCAGCCGGTGCTGCTTGAGAAGCTGCCCAGCCTGGCGGATGGCGACCTTCGAATCGTTCCCGTGGAGCTGGCCAGCGGGGATGTGTACTTCAACCCGGAGACGCTACAGCCGGAGACCTTCGCCTTCAACAAGCCCTTCCTTCCTTCCGGCTGCACAGCGGACGAGTGCGTCCAGATCTACCGCGGCGGTGGGGCGACGATCGATCGTCTGGAAGCGGACTTCCGGCTGGTTGAAGGAGTCACCTGGTCGGATGGGACGCCCGTCACGGCGGCCGACTCCGTGTTCTCCTTCCGCCTCGACACAGCCAGCGAGACGCCGACGACCAAGTACCTGGTCGACCGCACGATCGGTTATGAAGCGATCGACGAGCGCACGGTCCGCTGGATCGGCATCCCCGGCTATCTGGACCCCGAGGCGCGGGCCAATTTCTGGACTCCGCTGCCCACCCACCGGCTCGGCGGCAAGTCGGCCGAAGAATTGCTCACCGACGAGGAAGCGAATCGGGCGCCGCTCGGCTGGGGGCCCTACATTCTCGAGCGCTGGGAATCCGGCCGCATGATCCGCCTGGTCCCAAACCCAACCTACACTCTGGCCGGCAGCGGGACTCCGGGCTTCGATACGCTGACCTTTCGCTTCATCGAGGATGATCCGCTGGCGGCTATCCAGCAGGTGGTGACGGGTGAGTGTGACCTGCTGGATGAATTCACCCTGGACTCGGAGACCGCTGAGACCCTGGTCAGCCTGCGTGATAACGGCCGGCTGGCATTTGCTGCGGCACCGGGATCGCTCGTTGAGCGGCTTGAGTTCAACCTCTCGCCCGTGGGTGGCGGCGCCGCGCTCTTCGCCGACCTTCGCACCCGGCAAGGGTTGGCGGCCTGCATCAATCGGCCTCGGATCGTCGACGAGATCCTGGCGGGCTTCGGTGGGCCAACCGACAGCTTCCTGGCCCCCGAGCACCCTTTGTACGCAAGCGACCTTGAAGCTGTGGCCTACGACCCTGCGGCGGGGGCGGGGCTGCTCACCGAGGCGGGCTGGCTGGATGCCGACCAGGATCCCGAAACCCCGCGCGTGGCCGATGGCAGCGGAAGGGTCAGCGCCGGGACCCCGCTAGTCTTCACGCTTGCGGCGACGGACTCCGGTTTCCGGCGCGCGATCGCCGAGCAGCTCCAATCAGATTTCGCCGCTTGCGGCGCCGAGCTGGAGCTGGACACCCTGCCGCCCGATGTGCTCTACGCCGCCTGGCCCCAGGGTCCCGTGTTCGGTCGAACATACCAGACGGTGCTCTGGTCCTGGCCGGTGTTTGTGAGCCCGCCCTGTGAGATGTTCGCCGGATGGGAGATCCCTTCCGAGACGAACCCGCTGGGGATCAACGCGTCGGGGCTCAGCAGCGCGCCCTACGATACGGCTTGCCGGACGGTCCTGCTGGGCTCGCTGGGCGATGGGGCCTATGAACGCGCAGCCGGGGAGACACAGGTGCTCTTCGCCGCCTCTGATCCGGCGATCCCGCTCTATGTCTGGCCCCGGCTGGTTGTGCACCGGACGAACCTGTGCGGAATTGAGATCGATCCTTCTGCGGAGACCGTGCTCTGGAACGTCGAGGCGCTGGAGCAGGCGGCAGTTTGCCCGTAGGCGCCATGCCAGCCGGCCTGGTGCGTGGGATTGAGGAAAGCGCCCATTTTCGTTATGATCGAACCGACGGCAGCAGCGCGCAGTAATTAAGATTGAATAGGATCCTAGGCAGCCTTTGGCCGAATTAGTGGAGCAACCGCGGGACCGGGACCTGCTGACACGCCTTCAGGGCGGCGATTTGGAGGCGCTCGGCACGCTCTACGATCGTCACCATCGTAGGGTCTATCGCACCGCGCTTGCGGTCACCAGTGACGCCGAGGCGGCGGCAGATTTGCTGCAGGATGTCTTCCTACGCTTGCATCGATTCTCGCATCGAGTTGACCCTGAACGCCCGCTTGAGCCCTGGCTCTATCGGGTGACGACGAACCTGGCGTACACCTGGCTCAAGCGCCGCAACCGCTGGCGCCGCTATCTGGCTGAAATGCGCGAATGGATCCTGCGGGAGCGCCGGCCGTCGCCGCATCAAATGCTGGAGCGGGATGAGCAGGTGACCAGGGTGCGCGCCGCGATCGCCGCCCTGCCCCTCAGCCAGCGGGTGGTTGTTGTTTTGTATTATGTCAACGATTTGTCGCTCCAGGAGATTTCGCAGATCCTTGAAATTCCGGCCGGAACCGTCAAGTCCAGGCTCCATTATGCCCGTCGCTCGCTGAGAAAGAGGCTGGGGATGCAGTCGGATCTGGCGTCCGAGGTGCGGTATGAATACACCTGACGAACCCGGGTTCGATCCACTCGACGCCATGCTGGCACGGGCTTTGAAGAACGCGCTGGCGCGGGTCCGCCCGCCGGCAGCCGCTCGCTCGCGCTTGCTGCTTGCTGTCTCCGCGCGGGTTCGGTGGGGGATCGACCCACTGAGTGCGCCCCCGCGTTGGGGGGTAGAACGGCCACAGGGCGAGTTGTCGGGACTGCTCGCGCGCACATCGTCGAGCTACCCGGTGGCCCTGGCGCTTCGTACCTATTAATTCAGCTTTATCGATGGCACGGAGCTGTGCCGGCCGTGCGATCGTGACAGCAGGGACAATTCATTGACGGTCGGGGGTTTCTCGATATAATAATAGGCCGCATGTGCGATCACCGTACGGCCTCATCTCATTGGTCGTCTCCGCTGGAAATTGGTTTCGAGGCGGTTGGAGACACGGTGGTCTGACCCCCCGGCAGTTGAGAGCACCGCATTCGTGATCATGCAGCGTGCCGCTGGAAGGCACGTACCAGGACTTGCAACGTCAACGAGAGTGAAGAGCCGAAGGGAGGTGCGTGGGAGGATCCATAGAAGAAGAGAAGGTTCTTTTCGCCCGAGATTCGAGATCTTTCTTGGAGGAGATAGACACATATGAGCACGTCGAGGAAATGGGTCTTTATCTTTGGACTGCTGGTGGCTGCCAGCCTGGTGCTGGCCGCCTGCGCGCCTGAGACGATTGTCGAGACGGTCGTTGTCACGCAGGTCGTCGAGGTGCCGGGTGAGGCACCTCCGCCAGAACAGCCCCAGCAGCCGGCCGAAGGTGAGTGCTGTGAAACCTACCGCATTGGCATCTTCGAAGACCCACTGACGACTAACTACTGGAACTACCTTGGCCCGGGCAGCTCGGTGTGGACGCAGTACGCTCTGGCCGGTGGCGCGGCGAGCCTGTACACGCTCTCCGACCAGCGGTTCGACTTCGTCCCCTCCCTGGCGACAGACCTGCCGCAGGAACCGGTGCAGGAAGGCGACTTCTACACGATCACCGTTCCGATGGTGCAGGACGCCATGTGGAGCGACGGCGAGCCCATCACGTCGGATGACGTAGTCTTCACCTTCGCGGCCTGCCTTGATCTGCAGCTGACCTCCAACTGGCCGAACTCCTGCCGACCGGAGATCATTGATCGCGTCGAGGCCGTGGACGAGTTCACCGTGAAGTTCTACTTCAACGACATCCCCGGCCTGGCGCAGTGGCAGTTCGGCGCGGCCCAGGGCGCGATCCTGCCCGAGCACTACTGGGCGGGTCTGGTGGGTGAGGCCCGCTCCTTCGTCGACGGCGTTTCGGCGCCTGAAGGTGTGGACTGCGCCGCCGAAGACCTTGGCGAAGCCGATCAGGCAGCCTGCGACACGTACAACGAGGCCTTCGAGAACGCTCGCAAGACCCTGTACGAGGCTGACGCCGCTGGCGCGCCGTACTATGGTGGCTACGTGCTGAACCAGCTCGAGCCCGGCGCCTTCGTCCAGAAGGAACAGAACGCCAACTACTACTTCACCGGCTCCCGCGTCATCGAATACGATGACGGCACCTGGGTGCTCGAGCACCCGAACGGCACCCGCCTCGAGCTCTACGGCGACGCCTCCGGTGAAGAGATCCTGAACTTCGTCACCGGCCCCTACAGCCCGAACGTCGTGATGTCGATCTACGGCTCGCAGGACGCCGCCTTCCTGGCGCTGGCCAACGGCGAAGTCGACTACGTGATCAACCCGCTGAGCCTGGCCCGCGGTCTGCGCGAGCAGGCGGAGCGCGGTGAGGGCGTGGTCAGCTACACCAACCCGGACAACGGCCTGTTCTACCTTGCCTTCAACATGCGCAAGGCGCCGATGTCCATGTTTGAATTCCGTCAGGCGGTCGACATCCTGATCGACAAGGAATTCGTCGCCAACACGATCCTGCAGGGCACGGTCATCCCGACCTACTCGATCGTCCCGCCCGGCAATGCTTTCTGGTACAACGACTCCATTGAGACGCCGTACGTCGGCCTGAGCCGCGAAGAGCGCATCAACGCCGCCGTTACGCTGCTCAAGGATGCCGGTTGGACCTGGAGCACGGAGCCGGCCTGGAACGAGGACCGACAGGACGTGGATCCCGGCCAGGGTATGCGCATGCCCGACGGCACGCTCGTTCCTGACCTCACGATCCTCGGCCCTGGACCGGCCTACGACCCACAGCGCGCCACCTTCAACCAGTGGATCTCGGAGTGGATGCGTGAGCTGGGTGTGCCGGTGACCTCAGAGCTGACGGGCTTCAACACGATCCTCACGCCGGTCTTCGTGGAAGCCAACTTCGATCTGTACATCCTCGGGTGGAGCCTTACGATCTACCCGGACTACATGGTCGACTTCTTCCACAGCCGCAACGACACCGCAGTGTCGGGGAACTTCAACACGCCCGGCCTGAACAATGCGGAGTTCGATGCTGCGGCCGACGAGTTCCTGGCGGAGACCGACATCACTCGAGCCCAGGAGAAGGCGTTCGAGCTTCAGACGATCCTGGCTGAACAGCGGCCCTACATCCCGCTCTTCGTCCGCCAGTCGATCGACCTGATCCGCAACAACGTCCAGCTCCCGTACACCGATGTCCTCGGCGGATTTGAGGGCACGGTAGGCTTCGAGGTGGACGCTCAGGTGCTGAGCAAGTAGCTCCAGCAGTCGCTTGAGCTTCCACATGGCTCACTGAGTGATGCCAAGCAGGAGCGGGCGGGGAATCCCCTCCGCCCGCTCCTGTCGCATCGCCTCAGGCGGTGCTTTTAGAATGTCTGAGATGGAACACCCGATCACGATGCGGTCGGGACGGGTTGGTTATAATCCGGTTTTAGGTCTTGGGCGCTGGAACCCTTGATGCGGTCGCCGGAGGATCCAGGGCTCTGCCCACGGCCGAAAGGTTGGGGAGCGCACGGCTCCCTGCAGGCGACGTGGCGAAGGCCAGGGG
>JBFJVD010000143.1:0-7737 GCA_041624375.1 Anaerolineales bacterium | reverse complement strand
GCATGCGCAGCGCACCACGCCGCGTAGTTGGCCACGGCTTGCGGGGTGGCGATCAAAGCCTCGTCCCACGTTTCGCGGGTCACAAAACAGCCGGGGAGATCGGTCACGTGGGCGACCCAACGTTCTTCGAGCTGCTCGATGGAGACCTCGATGCTCACGACATCACCTTACCACCGTCGACGTTGATAGCCTGACCAGTGAGAAAGGCAGCCTGATCGGAGGCAAGGAAAAGGACCAGCCCAACGACATCTTCGGGCAGCCCGAGGCGCCCCAAGGGGATGTCGTTCAGCCAGCGGGCCATCATCGCCTCATCCTGCCGCAGCGCAGCCGTCATCTCGGTCTCGATCACTCCGGGGCAGACCGCATTCACCCGAATCCCATATTCGGCCAGCTCCCGGGCCGCCTCGCGCGTCAGGCCAAGCAAGCCGGTCTTGCTGGCGACGTAGGCGGCGCGGTCCTTGAGACCCTGGGCCCGACCGGCGATCGAGCCGATATTGATCATCGCGCCGCCAGCGCCCTGCTCCACCATGACCCGGCCGACGGATTGCGTGAGCAGGAACGGTCCCTTGAGATTCACAGCAAGGGTGCGGTCCCAATCCCACTCATCCATCTTCAGCAGGCTGGCATGCGGCTCGACGCCGGCGTTGTTGACCAGAATATCGATGCGCTCGAAGGAATCGCGGACGGCTTCGATCATCGTCTGGATGGCAAGCTTGTTGGCCACGTCGGCGACGAAGGCTTCGGCCTCGCCGCCCTGCTCACGAATGCTAGCTACGGTCTTCTCGACGCCGTCGGGCGCGATGTCGTTGGCAGCGACCCGGGCGCCCTGCGCCGCGAAACCGGTGGCGATGGCCCGTCCGATCCCCCGGCCTGCGCCAGTGACCAGTACGACTTTACCCTGAAATTGCTGCATCCTGCCTCCTGGTGGGAGGTCCGCCCAGGGCTTCAGAATCCGCAGACGGAGACCTGGTCCCCGATGCGGCTGGCGCTGCTCTCAATGCCGAGGTAGGGCGTGGGATCGAGCGTGTTGTCGATCTCCAATTCGTTTCGAAATCGGCCCTCTCCGTCATCGAGGACAATCGAGAAATGCAGATGCATCCCGGTTGGGCTGAGCGGATCGCCCGAGTAGTTGCCCTGGTAGCCGAGCAGCGTCCCGGCGCGCACGAAGAGCTCACTGGTGCCTGGTGGGAACGCCTCGTCGATGAACGATGTGCCCTGTGAGTCGGCCATGTGGGTGTAGTAAGTCCAGATCGGACGGCCGGGTTGGAGCGGATCCTGCGGGTGACGGATGATCACCGCCGATCGCCATTCGGGCAGGCGGGTAAGGTACCCGTCATACGCAGCGACGATGGGGGTCTGGCCCAGCCCGTCCGGTCCGGTGGGACCGAAGATGTCCAGCCCCTGGTGGGCGCGCCCAGGGCGAAATGAGTCGCCCCAGAAGAAGCCGATGTAGCCGTCGGTGGGCAGCAGAAAGGGCGCCTCCCGGCAACGCTCGCCGGCGCGAATCGACCAAGAATCGTACCGCGAGGGATCCGTCCAATATAGCCGAAGCCGACCAAGTCGCTCGGCGGCCGGCCGTACCTGACGGTAGAACTGGTAGCCGACGACCAGCCCACCGACGAGCAGCGCCGAGGCCAGCAGCCCTAGCGGTCTCCCGTACCGCGCAACGGTGGAGCGGGATTCAACCAGCCTCATGGGGTACGGGCCTTCAGATCGATGATCTCCGCCCGGGTGACGCGCGCAATTTCCTGCGGCGATACCCGTACCAGGGTGTCAATCGCCCCGCCGCCGGCATAGGCCTGCGTCAGGCTGAGGACCTTCCGGTCCATGAAAGTGGGGAGCGGGCGGGGGTGACCGAAGGGTGGGACGGCGCCCACCGGGTAGCCCGTCGCGGCAGCTACCGCTTCGGGGTCGGCGAGGCGGACTCGCTTCCGACCCACCTCGAAATGTGCGGCGATCGGCCGCCGGTCGATCGGATCCGGACCACAGGCGATCACCAGTACGGCGCGGTCGTCCACAAGAAAAACGAGCGATTTTAGGATCTGATCGGGCGAAGTCCCGACGGCCTGGGCCGCCGACTCCACAGTTGGCGTGGGCACATCGAGTGGGACCAATTCAGCCTTGATCGCCTGCTCTTCCAGATAGCGCGCCAGGTCGTTTGGGCCCAGGAGGGTCATGTGCGGTCCGCTGCCAGCCGAATTCGTTTCACGTCCGGTCCTCCTCAAGATGCTCCGCGAAGCACAAGGTCACCCGATCGGCGGCAAAGGCCATCAGAGCCTGCCCAGCCTTCTGGCCCGCTGGCGACGCCATGGCAGCGCGCAGTGCACGCTCGTCGTCAAAGAAGAATTCATGGACCAGGTGGAAGTCGACCGATCCGCCCGGACCACCCTGAATCCGGCTCACAACAATTCGGCGCAACCCGGGCATCTTCTCGGCGGGCGGAAGAAAGGCCTCGCTCCAGCGACGCTCGAACGCCGGTGGATCCTCAGGGGTTCGGAAGAGCACAATTAACTTGTGCATGTCGGATTCAGGCGTGTTTTCATCGGACTCGGCAAATTGTAAGGTGATTGAAAGGCGTTTGACCCCTTGGGTCTATTGCGTGGAGCAGGAGATTTCCTATACTGGAATTGTTAATTTATGCGGTTCTCTATCGATTCGGGGGTCTTCATGTTTCTTTTTTCCCCCCAAGGCCAGGGTCTGGTAGAGTACGCCTTGATCATACTGCTGGTAGGGCTCGCAGTCATTGTCGTCATGGCACTCTTCGGCACTGGAGTTGGGAACATGTTCAGCAACGTCATCGCCAACTTCTAAACGCGCGCTTCGCGCGACGCTTAGTGCGCAGCCTCTCCCTGCAATTGCGCACCCTGAGCCTCAGGTTTCGTCGAGCGCAACGGGTAGGACCAAATGGTATTGGCGATTGTCGAGGCGGCATCCGGCCGGGCTAATGCGCGGCAGGTAGCCGCCGCTTGCTTTAACTGACCTGGACGGGCGAGCCAGTCATGTACTGCCGCTGCGGTGCGCAGCGGACCTGGCGCCCATACACCCACTCCCTGCTCGACCACATAGCCGACGTTTCCATCCTCCTGGCCGGGCAACCGGCTATACAGCACCATCGGCAGCCCGGCGTTGAGCGCCTCCGTGATGGTCCCTGGCCCTGCCTTCGTGACAAGCAGCGTTGCCGCCTGCATCATCTCCGGCATCCGCTTCTCAAACCCATAGATGAACGTTGGTACGTCCCAGTCCACCGCTTCGAGCCGTTGGCGAAGGCGCGTGTTGCGGCCGGCGATCACGGCGAGGCCGTAGCGACCACGCTTGCTGGCGATGGCGCAGGCGGTCTCGAAAATGGGTCCCATCCCTTCACCACCGCCGACGAGCAGCACCATCGGGCGATCAAGCGGCCAGCCGAGCTGGCGGCGCAGATCTGCTGGTTCCCCGGGCTGCTGGCAGAAGCGCTGCGCAACGGGCAGGCCGACAACGTCAACACGCCTTGGCGACAGCCCGCATTCGAGGGCGCGCTGGCGCGCAGCCTGTGTGGGAACCAGGCAGCGCTCGGCGCGCTGGTGGTACCAGAGCGCATGTGTGCTCACGAGATCCGTAACGACGGTGAGGAAGGGCGGACGACGACGGCCCAGTGCTCGCAGCACCGGGGCATTGAGCAGCGGATGCACCGAGACGATGACATCGGCCGGGTTCTCACGAACCAGCCTGCGGATGTGTCGCCGCAGATAGGGCCAGAGGGCAGCGCTCAAGGCGCGGGCGCGCTGGCGCGAATCGGAGAGGCGGTAGCCGAGCCCCCAGGCGCGCGGAATGCGCACCATTTCCGGGTACAGCGCAGGCAAATGATTGAAGGGGAGAGGTGTGTAGTTCTTGAGCACATCGATGAGGACGGGTTCGAACTGCCCGCCGTGTTCAAGCTTGAGCGCTTCGATAATCGCCTCGGCCGCACTGCGGTGTCCCCCACCCGTGTCTGAAAAGAGAAACAGGATACGGCGGCGATCAGGCATCGTCGGCCTCGGTCTGTGGTTTGTCAACGTAAGCTTTCATGCGGCGAGCAAGGTCGCGTCGGGAGAGCAGGATGCTGCGCCCACAGCCGAGGCATTTCAGCCGGATATCTGCGCCCAGCCGGATGACCCGCCAATCTGTGGCTCCGCATGGATGCGGCTTTCGCAACCGCACGACGTCATCCATCTGCAGTTCGGGCAGCATGGCGGGGTACCCTCCTCCGGCCTCAGGCGGCGATTATACCATCACCGTCCTCGCCGGCCCTGAATGGTATAATCCGGCATTATGCTCGGCCTCTCCCTGCCCACCTTGTTTTCCAGGGTGGTCATCCTCGTGATCGCGTTCACGGTACATGAATTTGCCCATGCCTGGTCAGCCGATCAGCTCGGCGATGATACCCCCAGGGCGAACGGGCGCCTGACGCTCAACCCGCTCGCCCACCTGGATATCCTCGGATCACTCTTGCTGATCGTGGCCGGCTTCGGCTGGGCCAAGCCGGTTCCGATCAATCCCTACGCGCTTGAACGACGCACACCCGCTGGGACGATGCTGGTCGCGGCGGCGGGGCCATTCTCGAACCTTGTGTTGGCGATCCTCGCCTCGATCCCATTCCAGATGGGTCTGCTGGCTCCCTTTGCACCAAGTGGCCAGCTCTTGCCCTCCCTCTCAAGCTTCCTGAGCGAGTTCATCTTCATCAATCTGATCTTGATGCTCTTCAATCTGATCCCGATCTTCCCGCTCGATGGCGAGAAGGTGCTTGAGTACTTCCTGCCTGCAGGGGGGCGCGCAACCCTCTACCGCATCCGGCCGTATGGCCCGATGATTCTGCTGCTGCTGCTCTTCCTGGCGCCCTACGCCGGAATCAACATTTTCAGCCTGCTCGTCGGTTGGCCCGCCGAGCGTCTGCTCCGCTTGCTGGTCCTCTGATCCGCGCATGCCGCTGCCGAACCTGGACCCGAGAACCGGATCGATCGACCGGATCCGGCGCGGCAGGTAGTCGGAGAGAACGATGCGCGCCGGCTACCGCGTCGGTCAATTCCTTCAAGCCGTCAGAGCCCGACCCGAGGTGGGTGATCTCGCCCAGGCGCTGAAGCATCTGGATCCGCCGCTGTTCCGCCTCTTCCTCCAGATGAGCCCGGACGAACAAGCCCACAGTCTGCGCGTCCTGCACCTGCTGCTCGCCGAGGGCCAGGACGACCCCGATTTGTTGGCGGCCGCCCTGCTGCACGATGTCGGAAAGTCGCGGATGGGGCTCAGGCTCTGGGAGCGAGTGCTCGCCACCCTGCTGGGTCCGTTCGTTCAACATCGCGAAAAATCGGGTCGCAAGGAAGCCAGCTCCGGCTGGACCCGTGCTCTCGCCGTCGCCAGCCTGCATCCGGCCTGGGGCGCAGAACTGATCGAGGCCGCAGGAGGCTCACAGCAGCTGCAGGAACTGGTCCGCCGGCACCAAGATCCGATCCGGCGGCCGCCGGCGACCCGGCTCGAAAGCCTGCTGCACGCGCTCCAGCAGGCCGATGAGCGCAGCTGATCGCAGAGAGGATCGACGTGCAGATCTGGATCATTGGACTCGATGACACCGGCCTCGCAATCGGCCTGGCCCTGCGCAGCGTTTCCTGGGCGAGCGACCGCATTGGGTTCGATGCCGACGTCGACCGCCTGCAGGAGGCCCACCGGATCGAGGCAATCGATCGCTGGACCCAGGAGCTCGACCGGGTCGCAAACGCCGATCTGATCTTGCTCAACCCGCCGACCGGGCGCTCGGCGGACCTGGTGGGGGCGCTTGCGGACCACATGAAGCCGGGCTCGATCCTGCTCGACCTCAGCCGATTTCACAGCCAGCCCATTGAGACGATCGCCGCGCAGCTCAGCGAAGGCCGCACCTACCTCAACGCGGCCCCGCTGCCGGGCACAAGCGGTTCGCTCGGTGGCGGGCCCACCCCCGATGCCTTCCGCGACGGGCTGCTGGCCATTGTCGCGCCTGCCGGCGCGCCGAAAATGGCCGTCGATATCGCCCTTGAGTTGGCTCACGCCCTGGGCGCGGCGCCCTTCTTCACCACCGCCGATGAGTTCGACGGGATGCAGGCTGCGGTGGAGGGACTGCCGCTGCTCACCGCTGCGGCGCTGATGCACGCCACCGCTGCCTCCCCAGCATGGCGAGATCTGCGCCGAACTGCGAGTGCATCGCTCGCTTCCGCAACGCTCAGCGCCAAGCTTGTCGGTCCCGATGAATGGGTGGATGTTCTGATCCGGCAGGCGCCGCACATCCGGCCACGCCTCGACCAGCTTCTCGAAGAACTCGCGGTCCTGCGGGCCGCGTTGGACAGCGGTGACAAGGCGGCGCTTCAGCAGCGGCTCGCACAGGCGGCCGATGCCCGCCGTGCCTGGCTGGAAGGCGACCGGCCGGCCGACTGGGAGGCAGGAACCGGCGGCCCTCCCGAGCTTCCATCAAGCAGCTTCTTGCGGAGTCTGCTCGGACTGGCGCCAAAGCGTGGACGTGACGCGCCCGAGCCCCCTTCGGACGACTGAGCTGCATTCTTGCATCGACTTTCATCTCGGATTCTTGTATGAGTCTTGAAGCTGTTTTTTCTGACGCCGGGCAAGCGGAAGAATGGGCCGAGATGCCTATTCTGCGCGCCCTGCGCCGACGCTACGCGCAGGAGCAGCCCTTCCAGGGGGAGAAGGTCGTGTTCGGGCACATCCTGGTTCGCAACGCGCTCTGCGTGATCGAGTGTCTGCACGCAGGCGGCGCCGAAGTGCTGCTCACCGAAGCGCATCCGAGCCCGGCGGACGCGGACGTGCGGGCTCTGCTGGGCAAGCATCAGGTTCCCATCCTGCCGCTCACCGAGGCGGTACGCCTGGCGGATCTGTACCTGGATGTCGGGGCTGTGCTTGGCCGGCTGCGAAGGCCGCGGGCAGCCGCCGAGGTGACGCGAACCGGAATCCGGCACTACCGGTCGATCCGCTGTCCGGTGGTCAGCGCAGATGATTGCCGCTCGAAGCTGATCGAGGGGTTCTTCGGCACGGGCGATTCGTTCTTGCGGGCCTGGAGACTGTTGCGTCCCTACGATCCGCTGGCCGGCAAACGGCTGACCATGTTCGGCTACGGCAAGATCGGACGAGGCGTCGCCCACACACTGCGGCGATCCGGGGTGCAGACCACGGTGGTTGAGATCGATCCGGCTGCACGGACACGCGCACAGGTGGAAGGGTTCGCCGTCTGCGAAAGCACGCCCAGTAAGGAACTGAAACGCCTGCTGCAAACTTCGGATGTCGTGGTTGCGCTCACCGGAATCCCCGGGGTTCTCGGCCGGACGCTGTCCCCCGACTGGTTTCGCGCCGGCGGTGCGATTCTGGTGAACCTGGGCGCTGAGGATGAATTTGGGCCAGCCTTCGCCGATCAGGAGATTCTGGGGGGGCGCGGTATCCCGCTCAATTTCCACCTGCCCCAGCCGACCCGCAATCGCTACATCGACGCGCCGCTCGCTGCCCACCTGCTGGCGCTCGAAGCCTATATGACGGACCCTGAGGCCCACCCACCAGGGATCCATCCCCTCCCTGCGGCGATGGACCGCTGGGTCCTGACAACCTGGCGCCAGGCGTGGCCGGATGAGGATCTGACCGGGATCGGCGCCGACCTCGGGCTGGAAGCGGCCGGCGAGCCCCCTCACGTATAATCGCGTTGTGACCACCTGCTACATCTATATGCTCGAATGCGACGACGGCAGCTACTACACG
>JBFJVD010000142.1:0-7798 GCA_041624375.1 Anaerolineales bacterium | reverse complement strand
TCGCCGAGAGCGCCGCCCAGCAAGGCGAGCTCCTCGCCCTGGCGGCGCTCGAACCGCTCGACCTGTTTCAGCAGGTCTTCGGCGAGCTCTCCTTCGAGATCGGCGCCACCGATGGCTACTACGCGGTGACAACCCAGCTCTGGGTAGATGGAGTCGCCGTCGGTAGCCAGATCACGCTCCATCCGGATGCCAACAACGCCTTTGCCGACTTGATCGTCCACGAGCTCGGTCACGCCTTCAATACGAGCGTGGAAGCCGCCGATCCGGCGCAGGACCCCTACAGCCTCCTCGCGCAGGTCACCATCGTCGATGACCTCGGTCGGCACGTGGTGGGTTTTCGGCCGGAGGCGAATTACTGGACCTTCAACCGCGCCGAAGAGGGCCTCGGCTTCAGTTCGGGTGATGCATGTCCCCTGAACCATCCGGATTGCCAGTGGCATTCCGTCGATATGGATGAGGAGGGCAACACGCCAAATGAGGCGTTCGCTGACCTGTTCATGAATTGGGTTTACGACTCGTTCGACGATAGCGAAGAAGCCTACGGGGCTGGGATCGCGCTCCTCGACTGGATCACTTCCCAGATGGCGAGCTGGCTCGAGCTGGCAGCGCAGGCGGAAGATGGCGCTGAGGCGCCATGAGGACGGTGGGCTTGTTGGTGGGTTCGTTGCTCGCTGGCCTTGTGCTGCTCGCCTGCCAGCCCGAAGCGGATCCAGCGCGGGATTCGACGCCGGCGGCCCACCGCTCAACCATGCCGATGACGGAAACTCAGCATGCCAATCTCGATTCCCCTGCATGGCCCTCGGCGGCTTCCCGCGCGACTCCTTCGCCTCCGTCCCAGACCCTGTCACCAACTGCGGGGGAGGTCCCGCCTACCCTGACGGCCTCGCAGCAGCGGATCGAACTCTCGAAGCTGCTTCTCCCGGACGAGGCTTGCCGGCTGCCGTGCTGGTGGGGTCTGGTGCCCGAGGAGACAAGCTGGGTCGAGGCCGAAAGAGTCCTGAGCCGGCTCAGCGCCAGGATGCTGAGCCGGCCGGCGCAGGGAGGCCGGATTCTCCACGGAGTCGCCGGACTGAATATCACCGCTGAGCACGTCGACATCTGGCTCTCCATCTGGGAACGCGCCGGGCGCGTCGATGAGATCCGGGTCACCGCCGCAGGCGATCGCGCCAACCCGAACTTCGAACCGCTCTTCCGCCGGCGCCTGCGCCCCTTCTTCCCCGACCGGGTACTGGAGCAGTATGGACCGCCGGAGGCCGTGGGCGTGGCGCTCAAGCGCCAAAACAGGATGTCGGTGCTGGCCCTTGAGCTACTCCTCATCTACGACGGCTTCGAGATTCACTATCAAGGCGCCGTACCGCGTGGCGAATCGAACCACCGCATCTGTCCACTGGCCGGCCAGATCGGCGTCATCCGGCTGGACCTGCGACCCTCCTCGCCGACACCGATCGAAGGGCTTTACCTGCCGATCGAGCGTGCAGCAGAAATCGACTCGCAGGGGTTTTATAACCGGTTCCGAGGATCGGGTCCTACCACCTGCATCGAAACGCCGGCCGACCTGTGGCCCTAGAGCGCAGCCATGGGTGCGGTGCGACCCTCTGGCGAGGCTACCCGTGAGACAGAACTGCTCAGAGACGTGGGGCGCGGCCCGGCCGGCAGCGACGAGCGGCCGGGCGACAGGCGAACGTGCAGCTTCACGGAATTGCCCAAGGGCAATTGACAGGAGCGGGCGTATCTATGGATACTGGCAGGGATCCGCAGGCTCGGCTCGCAATGCACCAGCCCGGAAGCAACTGCGTATGTCTCCCGGATTCCGGTTCACCGAACGACGTTTTGAGAAGCCGCGGCAGCTGCTGCCCGCTGCGCTGGGCCGGCAGGGTGGTCGCTGGGCCGACCTGGGTTGCGGCGATGGGGTCTTTACCGCCGTCCTTTACCAGCTGCTTGGCCCAACCTGCGAAATCCACGCGGTGGACCGGGATGCTCGTGCGCTCGCGCGTCTGCGACGGAGCTTCCATGCCAGTTTCCCGGAAGCTTCCGTCCAGGTGATGCAGGCAGATTTTCGTAGACCGCTCGACTTGCCACCGCTCGACGGGATCCTGATGGCCAATTCGCTCCATTTCATCCCGGACAGGGAGAGGGTGGAGGTGTTGCTACCGATCGTCAGCCACCTCGTGCCGGGCGGGCGGTTGGTCGTGGTCGAATACAACGCTCGGCGCGGCAACTTCGCTGTGCCTCATCCCCTCGATCCCAACGGATTCCTTGCGCTGGCCGAGCAGGTCGGTCTCGAGCATGGGGCCATCTCGGCCCGAACGCCGTCACGGTTCATGGGGGAGATGTATACCGGCACGGCGGAGGCGCCGCACAGGATGGAGGGCAACCAGGCGCAGAGTTGAGGGAGAAAATCCGGTCATCAGGACGAGCGAAGCCTGCTCGCCTTATGCAGAACCGCGCAAGCTCAACTTACGGGAGGTTCAGGAGTCCCCCAAACGGGAAAGAACATGAGCCATTCACCGGGCCGTTCCCCGATGAAACGCTCGAGCACATTCAATGCCTTCTGGGCCAGACGGCGGGCTGCGGTACGCGCATCCGTAGCACGTGAGGGCTCCAACGGCGGAGCGCCGACGATTTTGTAGGCGCCCATTCCATCATCCACGCAGGCCACAACGAAGAGCAGCGACCCCGTTCGCTGCGCCAGCCTTGCGTGCCCGACAGGAAGCTGAGCCAATCGGCCAAAGAATTCAAGCCACTCACCTGCTCGATCCGGCCGGTCGATGCCCGTGAGCACCGAACCCCCTTGCTGCAACCGGCGGATCGCGGTCCGCAGCGCTGCAGGCGAGATGGGGGTGAGGTCCAATCCATATCGCCGGCGAATCGCATTGTCGGCTCGGTAACTGCCACGCGGGTTGGGATAGGAGAGAACCTGGGGTGAGAGTCCGCGTTCCTGCATGCTGAGGAAAACAGTATCGAAGCTGCCCATATGCGCGCCGGCAACGACCACTCCCCGACCGATGGCGGAGGCGGAGTCCAGCCACTGACGCACGTTCGCCTCGATCGAGCAGGCAGCTGTGAGCGCAGCGCGACCCAGCGCCATGCTGCGGTAGAGCGTCAGGTAGCTGCGGGCGGCGTTCCCGCAAACTTCACGCACGGCCAGTTCGAGGGCCGGATGGTTGAGAGGCAGGTTGCGAACGACGGCCTGGTTGCCTCGGATAGCCTCCAGGACCGGCGAGCCTCGCAGGCGAACCGCAGCTGCTGCCAGCCCTTCTGCCAACCGCCGGGCGGCTTCGGCCGGCAGGAGCCGGACAAGCGAGAGCCCCAATGGAGGGCCAATTCGGCTGGTCACAAGCGCGATCACCGGGTTCACGTGGAGCCTCCTCGCACGCACGGGTCAAGGCTTCACTATTTCCATCTTAGCTCAAGATTCTTCCTTCGCGAGCAGCAACCTCGCCATGTGCATGACGTACAATAAAGACCGATACACGGATCGGTTCCAGGATGCTGAGGAGGCATAACGAATGAACAAACGGCTCACGCTGGGAAAGATTCGCGGCCTGCAGGAGATCGCCAATACGAGCGGGCTGTTCACCATCACCGCGCTGGACCATCGCGGCTCGCTGCGGCGCGCCATCAACGTGGAGGATCCGAAGTCGGTCACCTTCGATCAGATGGTCGACTACAAGAACAAGCTCCTGCGCCATCTGGCGCCGCACTCCAGCGCGATCCTGATCGACCCCATTTACGGCGCGGCACCGGCGCTGGCGAATGGGTTGATCGCCGGCAACCAGGGCTTTTTGGTGAGCCTGGAAGCGACCGGCTATGAGGATGCGGACGGCGACCGTCTGACCTCGGTCGCCGACGGTTGGGGCGTCGAGAAGATCAAGCGGATGGGCGCCTCGGCAGTGAAGCTGCTGCTTTATTACAACCCCGGAAGTTCGACGGCAGCGCAGCAAGAGGACGTGGTCAAGCGGGCTGCGGAGGAGTGCGACCGTCTCGATATTCCTTTCCTGGTGGAGCCGATGACCTACCACATCACCGGCGGGCCTAAGAAGGGAACGGCGGAGTTCGCCGAACGCAAGCCCGACATGGTGATTGAGACGGCCCGCCGCCTTTGTCCGCTCGGGATCGATGTCTTGAAGGCTGAGTTTCCCGACGATCCAGACCACGAAACCGACGAAGCTGTGATGGCCGAGCACTGCCATCAGCTCACGGAAGCCGCCGGGATCCCCTGGGTTCTGCTCAGTGCCGGTGTCGGCTACGACACGTTTAAACTCCAGACCCGGCTGGCCTGCGAAAACGGGGCCTCCGGCTTCCTCGCAGGGCGGGCCATCTGGCAAGAGGCGCCCGGCCTCCCGGAGGATGAGCAGGAAGCCTTCCTGCAATCCACGGCAGTTGCGCGCCTGAAAGAGCTGACCGATATCGCCAATCAACGGGGCCGGCCATGGACCGAGGTCTATAGCGAGTCGCTGGGCATGGTCGATGTCGCCGAAGGCTGGCAGGCGCGTTTTTAGTCCTTGAGCGGCTGCACCTTCAGAGCGCCCGGGCATTCACCCCGGGCGTTCTACATTTCCGGAAGCGCTGAAGCTTAGTGATCATGCCATCCCATCACCAAACGCAGGCGGCCATACGTGAGGCGACGCCTTTCCAGGTTCGGCCGGCCAGATGACCGAAAGCAAGCTGTAAAGCGGCCCAGCTTCAAACCTCAATAGACTTATGGAACAATGGGCAGATTTTCGCTGTTCTTGGACGCGCACACCGTGCGCCCCGCAGCCCATGTAGCCAGAGCGATCAAATCCGCAGCCGGGGCGAAGCTGCCATGATTCAATTTGAGCGCATCTACACGCTGGTGCTGATGGTCGCGGGGTCGATCTCCATCGTCATGGGGCTATTTGTCCTGTGGCGCCGTCGGGCACCCGGGGCAAAGTGGATGGCCATGGTGATGTTCACGTCCAGCATCTGGATGATTGGCTATGCGCTGGAGCTGCGGAGCGAGACACTCAGCGAGCTCATCTTCTGGGGCAAGGTTCAGTACTTCGGCATCGCCACCGTGCCCACCGTCTGGTTCATCTCGACGCTGCGCTACACCGGTAGGGATCGCTGGCTTACACAGCGTAAGCTGCCGCTGCTCGGGCTTGTGCCTGCCCTTACGATTGCGATTGCGCTCACCAATGAACGCCACGGCTTGCTTTGGGCGGAAATCAACGTCCAGGAAGTTGGGCCGCTGCTTGCGCTTGATAACGAGTATGGTCCTGCCCTTTGGCTCTTCGCAACCTACTCCTACCTGCTGGTGCTGGCAGCTTCGATCATCATGATCCAGATGGTGAACCGCTCCAACAGATTCTATCGGAGCCAGCTGCTGGCCAACATTGCCGCCGCCGCGGCGCCCTGGCTCGCCAGCATCCACGACCTGCTTCATCTCCCTCCGCTGCCGATGCTCGACTTCGCCCCGATGGCCTTCACCCTCACCAGCTTTATCCTCACCTGGAACGTCGTCGGCTGGCGCATGACGGATCTGCTCCCGGTCGCGCGCGGCACGATCCTGGAGAGCATGGATGATGGCGTCATCGTGCTCGATCCCCTCCACCGCATCGTCGACTTAAACGCGGTCGCCGCAGCCTTGATCGGCCGATCCGCCCAGGAGACGATCGGCTCGCGGTTGATCAGCGCCTGGCCCGAATTGGCTAACGCAACCGTATTTTCGCAGGTTACCCCTGATGCGCCGTGTGAATTCACACTCAGTCAGAATCACGGCGAGGCGTTTTTTGATGTGCGCGTCTCATCGATCCATGCAGATGAAAGCGGAGGGGTCGGCCATGTGATCGTTTTGCGTGATGCGACCGAGCGCATCCGCGCAGAGGCCGCCCTGCGTGAGAGCGAGGCGCGCTATGCGCTCGCCGCTGAGGGCGCCAACGACGGCCTGTGGGATTGGGACCTCCAAACCGACGAGATCTACTTTTCGCCGCGCTGGAAGTCCATGCTCGGATTCGATGAGGGCGAGACCTTCGACCAACCCGATCATTGGCTGGAGCGAGTCCATCCAGAAGACCGCGTGCGCCTCCGAAGAGAAATCGAGGCCCACCTTGCGGGCGAAACACCGCATTTCGAGAGCGAATACAGGATCCGCAACAAAGCGGGGGAGATCCGCTGGATGCTGAGTCGAGCGATTGCTGTGCGGGATGATGCCGGCGTTCCTGAACGCATGGCCGGTTCGCAGACAGACATCACCGACCGCAAGACCGCCGAACGACAGCTCATCTATCAGGCACTGCACGACGATCTGACCGGCCTGCCCAACCGTACGCTACTGATGGAGCGCCTCGATCGAGCACTCGAACGGGTTCGCCGCGATAGCAGCACCGGATTCGCCGTGCTCTTCCTGGACCTCGACCGCTTTAAGGTCATCAACGACAGCCTCGGCCATCTGGCTGGCGACGACATGCTTGTGTCGGTCGCCGAACGACTTGGCCAATCGATGCGAACGGCCGACACTGTCGCGCGGCATGGCGGCGACGAATTCGTGATCCTTCTCGAGAGCATCTATGATCCCAAGGAAGCGATCCTGGCAGCTGAGCGGATCCAAGATGAACTGGGCAAGCCCTTCCGCGTTTCGGACCAGGAGGTGTTTACGAGCGCCAGCATTGGCATCGCACTCAGCTCAGCGGATTACGAGCATCCAGATGATCTGCTGCGCGACGCAGACATCGCCATGTACCGGGCCAAGGCCCATGGGAACGCGCGCTGTGAGCTCTTCAACGCCGAGATGCACACCCACGCCGTCGCCCTGCTCCAGCTCGAAACAGATCTGCGGCAGGCGCTTGAACGCCGGGAGTTCGAGCTCTATTTCCAGCCGATTCAGTCTCTCAACGACTCCGCCATCGTCGGCTTTGAGGCCCTCTTGCGCTGGCGCCATCCTCGACGCGGCCTGCTGCGTCCGCAGGAGTTCCTGGGCGTCGCCGAGGAGACCGGACTGATCGTTCCCATTGGCGCGTGGGTGCTCCAGGAAGCCTGCCGGATCGGACAGGAATGGCGCGAGAGTCTCCCGAACGGTGAGAGACTCTCAATGAGCGTGAACCTGTCGGCGAATCAGCTCCGCCACCCGCATATCGTCGCCACGGTTCAAGACGCCCTGGTTCACTCAGGACTCCCCAGCGAACATCTCCAGCTCGAAATTACTGAGAGCACCGTGATCCAGGATGGCAGCGCGATCGGCGAAGTTCTGGACGAACTCCGAGCTCTGGGCGTCAATATCCACATCGACGACTTCGGCACCGGCTACTCTTCGCTGGGGATTCTGCATCGGCTGCCAGTGGACATCCTGAAAATCGACCAGTCCTTTATCCAGCGGATGTCCAGCGAGCAGAAGATCATGGAGATCGTGCGCGCCATCCTTGCGCTCGCTCGAGGTTTGAACATCGGCGTGATCGCCGAGGGCATCGAAACCCGGCCTCAGCTCGAGATCCTGCGAGACCTAGAATGTGCCTTCGGGCAGGGGTACTTGCTGACGGAACCGATCCCGGCGGAGGCTGTCCGGCGGCTCCATCAAGACCTGAACGCCAGGACTGATGGCAAGGCAGCGGTGGATCCTCCCGCCCCGCCGACCGTCCCGGCCAAATCCTCTCGCAAGATCTCCGCGCGCTGAGAACCCGCCATCCTCCGCTGGACAACCCCGTCAAGCTCTTTCGAGGACCAATCTTTCGCTTGGGGGCGGATGGGGCGAGGGAAGCTCTTCCCCTCAGAAGTTAAGTAAACCGAACCAAAAGGGCAATGCCAGCTGGTTGCTGTCGCAGCAAGCCGGCCGATGCCCGGG
>JBFJVD010000141.1:0-7844 GCA_041624375.1 Anaerolineales bacterium | reverse complement strand
CTTCCATGCGCTCGTGGATCCACTCAACCAGCTGCGCTTGCTTGGCGGCGAGGGACTCGCTGCTTCTCAAGCGCTCAAGTGGGTAGTTGAGATGAAGGGCGCGCGGCGAAACAATGAATCGCGTCACCCCCGACGGGAAGATGAGGCCCTGTGCAGCGGCATCGATGACGTCGTCCACCTCGAAGCGAGGAAATACCACCAGGCAGCTGAGGTCGGGGTGGACCGAGTTTAGATTTGAAATCCGTGCGACGCTCGTTCGCTCCATGCGTGCGACCGAGTTGTAGGTGGCCACCAAACCATTCAACCGCTCAAGCCGCCCCGCCAGATCCACCTCCCCGTAGCGGATCTCGTACACCTCACCGTCTGTAAAGGAAAGGAAGCTCAGTGCGCCGCCGCGCCGGATCTCGATCGCTGCTGACTCTTCATCTGAGGGGGTGAGCTCGATGCCGGCTACGGCGCGAATTCGAGTCAGCAGATCCTCGGCGTGCTCTGCCAGAATCGCGTGGTTCCAGGTGCGGATGTCGACGCTGCTGTCCCCCGCGTGGACAACCTGCGCAAGCACATGTGGGATTCCAAGCAGCCTGAAGGCCGTCGTCCGATTAGCGCCATCCAGCACAACGAAGCGTGTGCCAAGGGATGTGACCGGAAGGACCACCGGCGGGTTGCGGAGAATGCCTTCCTGCTCAAGCGAACGGATAATGGGCTCCGCCCGTTGCTCGTCGATGTGTTCATGGGGTTGGAGGGAGTCGGTGGGTAAGATCTGAAGATCGGGCAGTTCAGGAAGGGGTTTCATGCTTCTCGATCGGTGCGACATATTCTAGGGCATCAATGATCGTGAGGATCCCCGTCGGGCGCTTCATGTCGTCGAGGAGCACGAGAACTTTGTGCTTGAGCAGATCTGGGAGCACCTCAGTAAGCGGAGCGTCACCCTGGGAGGTCAGGACGGATGTGCGAACAATGGGGCGGATTGTCTCGTCCGGTTCATGTTCATGTTCCGCGGAAAGCATGTGGTCGAGGAGTTCGAGCTCGGTGACAATACCGGTAAGCTGACCGTCGCCATCGATGACCGGCAACTGGGAAACATTGTGCTCCCGCATCCTTCCGATCACCTCCGTCAAGCGGTCGTCCATTCGAGCGGTGATCAGGGTCGGCAGGCCGCGGGCGCTGGCAACTTGCTGAGCAGTGGCATGACGCCGATCGACCTCCAGGAAGCCATGCTCGCGCATCCACTCCTCATCGAAGATCTTCGACAGGTAGCGGCTCCCCGAATCGGGAAAGATCACCACAATCATGCGATCGGGACCCAACTCACGAGCGTACTTTAGCGCGCCTGCCAGGGCCGAGCCAGACGATCCCCCACAGAAGATGCCTTCCTCTCGCACCAGCCTTCGGGTCCAGTGAAAGGAATCCGCGTCGCTGACCTGGACGACGTCATCGATCAACCCAAGGTCGAGCGTGGTCGGAATGAAGTCCTCCCCAATCCCCTCAACTTTGTAGGTGAATGCCTGCAGGCCCTGCGCGCTCCCGCCCTGCTTCCATGCATCATACAGGAGCGAGCCGATCGGATCGACGCCGACGATACGCACAGGGTGCCCCTGATCACGCATGTATTTTGAAATGCCAGAGATCGTTCCGCCCGTTCCCATGCCGATGACGATATCGGTGACCTTGCCCTCGGTCTGGTTCCAGATCTCGGGACCCGTCGTCTTGTAATGACTCTCGGGATTGACCGGATTGTGGTATTGGTTGGCCAGAACGGCGTTAGGGGTTTCGGCGACGATCCGCCGGGCCACGGAATAATAGGAACGAGGATCGTCCGGCTCGACTGCCGTCGGCGTGATCACCACCCGTGCGCCGAAAGCCCGCAAGAGGCGGATCTTCTCCTCGCTCATCTTGTCTGGCATGACGAAGACCGCCTGATACCCCTTCAGGGCACAGGCGATCGCCAGACCCACACCGGTGTTCCCGGACGTGGCCTCGACCACGGTTCCGCCAGGGGCAAGCGCGCCGCCGCGCTCGTAGGCTTCAATAATGGTGTATCCAATTCGATCCTTGATCGAACCGCCGGGGTTGATGAATTCGAGCTTGGCGTAAATCTGGGCCTGAACACCGCGAGCGACTCGGTTCAGCCGGACCAAAGGCGTCTGGCCGACCGCTTCCAGAATGCTCCCGTAGACCCGGCGCTCGGCCGAAAAATCTAGAGGAGGGGGTGACATGTGCTCGGCCTCATGGGGATTCAAGCGTACCATGATTTGAGTAACCGGCCAAGAATGTTCCGCCGGGCGCGGCCGCTCGGTATAATGGGGACCCTCGGGAGGTCCATTGCCAGGTTCTACCATCCGATCGGAGACTATTCACAGCCACGCCCTGGAAGGAAATCCATTGGGCGACCCCGCCGTGCGCCAGCTGTTGGTTTACCTTCCGCCAGGCTATGCTGAGTCGTCCCAATCCTACCCGGTCGTGCTTCTGCTGGCGGGCTTCACCAACCGCGGCGAGCGCTTTCTCCATCGGAAAGGCTGGGATGAATCCATCCAGGAACGGATGGACCGGCTCATCCACGCCGGTCGATCCCGGCCGATGATCCTGGTGATGCCAGATGGTTTCACCCGATACGGCGGCGGGCAGTACCTGAATTCTTCGGCAGTGGGTCACTATCAGGACTACCTGCTCGAAACGCTCGAGTATGTCGAAGCACGATTTCACACCCATGCAGACCGTGCCTATCGGGGCGTCGCCGGCACCTCATCGGGTGGGTTCGGCGCGCTTCGGCTGGCGATGGCCTGTCCAGACACCTTTTCGATGGTGGCCGACCACAGCGGGGACAAGTACTTTGAGTACTGCTACAGACCCGAGTTTCCCCGATTCTTGCGGGCCGTAGAAAGAGTCGGAGATCTGGCTTCGGTCCTCCGCGATCCCGCAGCGATGCGGCCCAAGGGTGCCGAGTTCCACGCACTGATGAACGTTGCGGCGATGTCCGCCTGCTACTCTCCCAATCCGGACTCGCCATTGGGTTTCGATCTACCCGTGGATCTTGAGACCGGCGAACTGATCCCGGAGACCTGGGCTCGGTGGTTAGCGCATGATCCGGTGCATCTGGTCGAAGATCATACCGAGGCGCTGCGTTCGCTCCGCCTGCTCTACTTCGACTGCGGTCGCCGGGACCAGTTCAACCTGAATTTTGGCTGCAGAATCCTCTCGCGGCGCTTGTCCGCACTCGGTATTGAGCACCAATATGATGAATTCGACGACGATCACTTCTCCATCGATTATCGCTACGACATTTCCTTGCAGGCCATCAGCCGTGCGCTACCCGACGGGAAGGTCGGCTAGACCCCCGTCGAAAGGGAGACGATGAGAGATCCACGATCCGCTATTGAGTTCGCCCGCTTACAGAAGGACGCCGCCGAGGAAGCTCTCAAGGACTTCCTTCGCATCCCCTCCGTTTCAACGCTGCCCGAGCATAAGGAAGATATGCAGCGAGCAGCCGAGTGGCTGTCGTCCCAGCTGGAACAGCTCGGATTTGACCAGGTGGCCATTCTGCCGACCGCTGGTCATCCGGTGGTGTATGGTGAGCATATGAAGGCTGGCGCCTCGGCCCCGACGATTCTGTTTTATGGGCACTATGATGTTCAGCCTGCCGATCCGCTGGAGCTCTGGGAGAGTGAGCCTTTTGATCCCCAGCTCCGCGGCGAGAACCTGTACGCCCGCGGCGCTTCCGACATGAAGGGTCAAGTCGTCGCCCACCTTCAAGCGCTCGAGGCCATGCTCGAGACCGGCGAGCTGCCCGTCAATTTGAAGTACATGGTCGAGGGGGAGGAAGAGATCGGGTCTCCCAGCCTGGAGGCCTTCATCCGGGAGCACAGTGATCGCCTGGACTGCGACTTCTGCTTGAATGCGGATGGCGGCATTCTCGGCGCAGATCTGCCATCCATCACCTACGCGCTGCGTGGGTTGGCCTACTTCGAACTGCATGTCGAGGGGCCGGATCATGACCTGCACTCAGGACAGTTCGGCGGCGTGGTCGCCAACCCTGCCAATGTACTGGCGAGGCTGATCGCCGGCATGCACGATGCGGATGGAAAGATCACCCTGCCGGGCTTCTACGATCAGGTTCGTGAGCTCTCCACCGACGAACGTGCTGCGCTCAGCCAACTGCCTCAGCCCGATTCGTGGTGGCAGGATCAGACGGGCGCCCCCGCGCTTTGGGGCGAGGCCGGCTATTCATCGACCGAGCGGGCCGCGGCACGCCCAACGCTCGACGTCAACGGTCTCCTCAGCGGGTTCACGGGTACCGGCGGGAAGACCGTGCTCCCGGCCAAGGCGATGGCCAAGATCTCCATGCGCCTGGTACCCGACCAGGACCCGGATTCTGTGCATGCTGCCCTGCGGAGCTATCTCGATCGCAACACCCCCGACAGCGTCCGCTGGAACCTCGAAATGCTGGCCAGCTGTCGACCCGGGATGGTCGAGCGCGACTCCGATGCCGTTCACGCCGCAGTTCAAGCGCTAGAGGCCGTCTGGGGCAAAGCCCCGCTCTTCAAGCGCGAGGGCGGGACGGTTCCAGTCGTGGGCATGATCAAGGACATGCTCAACGTCGACAGCATGATGCTGGGGTTCGGGCTACCGGACGACAACCTGCATGCCCCGAACGAAAAGTTCCATTTGCCGACCTTCCATCGCGGAATCGAGACCTTCATTCGGTTCACGTTTGAGATCGCCGGCTGAAGGTCTCGATCGCCTTATGAACCAACCCCTACCCACCTATGGCGGACAAGCCCTCATCGAGGGTGTGATGATGCGCGGCACGACCACCTGTGCCATCGCTGTGCGGTCGCCGGAAGGCGAACTGATCCTTAAGACCGAGCCGCTGGGGCGACTCTACCAGAGCCGATGGGCGAAGGTGCCCTTCCTTCGCGGTTTGATCGTTCTCTGGGATGCCCTTGGCCTCGGGATGCGCGCGCTGACCTTCTCAGCGAACATTCAAGCCGGGGAAGACGAACAGCTGGAAGGCCGATCGCTGGCGCTGACTATGGCCCTATCGCTGGCGATGGGTTTGGGATTGTTCTTCCTCCTTCCCGCCGGGGCCGCCATTCTGGTGGAGCAAACCCTCCTCCTACAAGGTTGGGTGGCAAATGTTCTGGAGGGCCTGATCCGGCTTGGGCTTCTGATCGGGTACATCTGGGCTATTGGCCGGCTGCCGGATATCCGCCGGGTCTACGGCTATCACGGCGCAGAACACATGACGATCAACGCGTTCGAGAACGGTGCGCCGCTCACGGTGGAGTCGGTTGCAGGCTTTCCCCGGGAGCATCCTCGCTGCGGCACGGCATTCCTGCTCACCGTCGTTGTCTTTTCCATTCTCGTGTTTAGCTTGATTGGTCCTCTCCCCCTGGTGCCGCGGCTGGTCAGCCGGATCGCCCTCATCCCGCTTCTGGCCTCCCTCGCCTACGAATACATCCGCCTCACGGGTCGCTGGGCCGGCCGATGGTGGGCGCGCCCGCTGCTCGCCGCCAATCTAGCGCTCCAGCGGCTGACGACCCGGCAGCCGGAGCCGCCTATGATCGAAGTGGCGATCGCCGCTTTTCACGCCATGCGGGAAGGCGAAGCAGAGAGCCGGGAAGAAGCTCTCCACGCCGCCTGACCCGATCCCGCGAAACCTCCATGCGAGAATTGCGCCTCGACCTCTCAGGGCACCGGGTCCGAATCCTCACCGCCGGTTCGACGAAGGCGACTCCCGTCGTCTTCCTTCACGGATTTGGACTCAGCGCAGAGATCTGGCAGGACAACCTGAACCGATTCGCCACAGCCGGCTATGCCGGCTACGCGCTCGATGCGCCCTGCTTCGGCGGCTCTTCCTGTCCGCCCGGTCTGCAGACGCTTGACCGACTCGCGGCGTGGAGCCTGAAGGCCATCCAGGAACTGGGTCTCGAGCGAGTGGTGCTCGTAGGCAGCTCCATGGGAGGGGCTACAGCGCTGAACACCATGCTGGCAGACCCGACCCGCGTCCGGGCCCTGGTGCTGTGCGATCCATTCGGAGTCGGTGATCAACTCTCGGTCAGCCGAGAGCTTCTCCGCGACTTCGCGCTGCCCCTCTTCCAGATGGGCTTCCTCGGCTACCGGCCACGGCCCTATCAGCGCCTGCTGCGCATCAACTTCCATCTTCCAGAAGAGGCGCCCGCCGACATCTTTCCGGTCGGGCGGGGCTGGGCCTGGCGGCGGTCGAGCCTGGGCAAGCTCGGTGTGGCACTGGGGCTGGCTCTGTCCTTGGGATTCAAGCGACAGCGATTGGCATTTCGGGATCGGATCGCAGCGGCCGTTCAGGCCCATCAGATCCCGACCCTCATTTGCTGGGGGCGGGATGACCGCTTGCTGCCGGCCGCGCACGCGGCTCAATTCGCAGCCGCGCTACCTTACGCCGAGACCCACCTCTTTGAGGCCTGCGGCCATTTGCCGGCCGTCGAGGCGGCGGCTCACTTCAATCAGCTGGCGCTCGCCTTTCTGGAAAGAAATGGCGTTGCGGCAGAAGCTGCATAATGTAGCGGACTTGAGGATCAGACAGGCCACGAACGCGAGCGGGCGCCCTGCTCGGGCGCCCGGATATCTCCAGCCGGGGACGCTGGTCGAGATCAGGAGTGGGAGACCCAGGCCTCCTCCGGTTGGAGCACCTTAAGGGTGGCCGGCACGATCGCCCGATATACGTCGTCTGGTGCGCGTTGCTCGCCATCCACTTCAAGCAGGCGACCAACTGAGATGCCAAAGAGGCGCTCGTTCTCCTCAAGGAGAGGCCGGATCAATGCCCAGTGAGCGTCATCGAAGCGGGCGAATTGACCACCATTCAATTGATCTTCGCCGACCAACTGGCGGGGATCGCGAACGAAGATTGCACCGCCGGAAGCCAGCGAGAACAGGTTGCCCCCTGGATAGGGCGTGCTCAGGTCGTGCAACCGTCCGTCGGGGCCAAAGGCGACTCCATTAAGCACAGCAAAACCACCACCATTCAGCGGATCGCCAGCCATAAAGGATTCGGCCAGATAGTCGAGGCATGTCCCGTTAATGACCACCCGCGGTCGTCCAACGGCATTGATGAGCGGCCTCCCGGCAGCATTGCCGAGCACAAAGGCCTGTCCGCCTTTGGCGGCATACATGAACGTCTGCCCGACATCCCCATGGACCACTAGCCGTCCTCGCTTCATGATTTGCGCCAATTGATCCTGAGCGGAACCATGAATGATCATCTCCGCCCCGTCCAGACCGGAAGCCGCATAGTCGCCCGAAGCGCCGTAGACGTCGATCCTCAAACCATCGGATTCAGGCCCCAACCCGTTGCCGAGGAATCGGTGTCCGCTGGCCCGGGACACAAGCAGCCGGCGCCATCCTTCCCTTGCTACCTGAACGATCTCGAGGGCGAGCGAACCAGGACCTTCGATGTTGAAGTCCCGCCCGTCGAGCAGGAGGGTCCGGGAAGGATCCGCGCGGCCAGCGACCGGCGCTCGCGGCGAATGAAAGCCATAGCCGTCACTCGGCGCTTCGGCAATCGCTTCGAAAAGGCGGAGGAGCGACTGATCACAAAGCGCAACCACCGAACTTCGTCGAAGATCGCCGGTCGGATACCGCCGGTCGATGAGCAAGGAAAGCACCTGGAGCGCTCGGGCGCGTCCAGCATCGGACCGGGAGTCTTCACTCAAGCGGTCCAGGAAGGCGCACAACTCCGGATAGGTCCAGCCGGGCATCAGCTGGATGGCCTGGTCGAACAGCTCATCCGGCGCCAAGTCCCAGTCAAGCTCGGGCGGTCGGCTTGGGGGAGGTGTGCCATTGCTGCGATAGGGGACCGCACGCTCGCCAAT
>JBFJVD010000140.1:0-7872 GCA_041624375.1 Anaerolineales bacterium | reverse complement strand
CTGTGGAGACGGGTTGTCCATCCCCCGGCGCAGGGTACTCGTGTTCACCTCCAGGGCGATCCCGCGCTGCGCGCAGGTGCGCAGGACTTCGCGCACGACCGTCTCGTGGCGCTCCGGTTCAAATGGGCCAGCATACTCGACCCCGTATCGCTTGACGATGTCCAGATGCGCCAGGATATCAAGAGAACCGGCCGCTGCCAGCTCCCCCAGCTCTTCGAAGTACGCCGGGTAGGAACGGGCGCCATAGGTCTCGAAGTAAGAAAGATCGAAGATGAGCTGATCCCCAACCCAATGAAGGGAACCGAGGCAGTAGTCCCAGGGATGCGCATCGAGGAGTGCCTTCATTTCATTCGGGTAGCGGTGGGGTTCGCCCAGCTCAATACCGGCGCGAATGGTAAGCGCCGGGCGGAACATCTCGCGGCAAGATTCAAGCGCCTCCCACCAGGCTTCGGCCTTGAAGAAGTTGTAGCAGGGGTCGGCCGGGAGCAGGTCGAAATGCTCAGAGAACCCGATCTCTGAAAGCCCCCGCTCGAGCGCGCCGCGGCACATCTCCATCATGCTAAATTCACAATCGCAGGAGAAATCGGAGTGAATGTGGTAGTCGTGTGGAATCATCGAGAACCCCGCGCGTCAATGGCGCGCCCATTGTAAAGCAGAGCGGCCCGAGCGGTACGCCACTTGCACGCTCCTCTTCCCATGCGGCCGCGTGTAGAATAGCAAACCATGCCCTCAGCATCTCAGGTTCTGCGGTTGAGACGCCGGAAGCGACGCTCGGCGAGGCGCCTATCCCGCCTTGGCTTCGGACTGGCGGGCGCAGCCTCTACCCTGGCTTTGGCAGCCGGCGTGGCAGCGATGGGGGCCGCCGTGCTCTTCCTGGGTCTCTCGTCGGAGGTGCCGGATGTCGGGGACATTGAGGCCTACTTCGCCGGTGACATCGGCCCTCGCTACCGCCCAACGGTGCTCCTTGACCGCACCGGAACGATAGTCGTCGCTGAGCTTACCCATCCGCTTGCCTCCGATCAACGCTGGCTGGATTGGGGGCAAACTCAGTCTGGCACGGCGCCGTCGCGGTTTGTTGAAGCCACCCTCGCGGCGCAGGATCCTGAGTTCTGGTCGCACAACGGTTACCGCTGGGAGCAACTGCTGGCTGCGCTCACCGCAAGGGTCTTCGGCGGAAGACAGGGTGGGGCGACGATCACCGAGCAGCTTGTTCAGCAAACCCTGCTGTTCACCGGCTCGGCGCCGGATGCCCGCCTCATTCTGCAGCGCGCCCATTTGGCGGCGCAGCTGACCCGCCGCTACTCCCGGGGTGAGCTGCTCACCTGGTACTTGAACAGCGCCCATTATGGAAATCTTGCCTTCGGCGCCGATGCCGCTGCGCTGGTCTACTTCGGCAAGCATGCGAACGAACTCAACCTTGCGGAGAGCGCGCTTCTTGCCGGCCTGCCATCCGATCCACGGGCCAACCCGATCGACGATCCCGCGGCGGCGAGGCGCCTCCAGCGGACCGTTCTTGAGTCGATGCTGGCAGCGGGCTATATCACCGAAACGGAAGCTGAACGTGCGCGCGAGCAGCCGCTCAACGTCCAGGCGGCCTCGGTACGTGCCGGCCTGGCGCGATCCGATTTTCTGCAATATGCCCTCGGGCAGCTGAACGCAATCCTCGGCGAAGGGGCGGACAGTCGGGGCGGCCTGCGGGTGGTGACCTCGATCGACCCTGACCTGCAGCTTCAAGTGGAATGCACCACGGAGACCCACGTGCAGCGGTTGCTCGGCGGCGATCCTGGTGCGATTGTCGCTGCGGCCGATGGTTCGGCGTGTGTGGCTGCTACGCTGCTTCCCCCGATGCGTCCCGGTGACGCCGGCGTGGATCACAACCTTAGCGGGGCAGCTGTCGTCATTCTCGATCCGACCAACGGCGAGATCCTGGCGCTGGCTGACGTTGAGTCACAAGGCCCAGACACACTGAGCGCCGAGCTTCCGCGTCCAGCAGGCAGCATGTTCGACCCCTTTATCTATCTGACCGCATTCGCCGGTGGTTTCACGCCGGGCACGATGGTGCTGGATGTCCCTGTCGATGAGCTTTCCAGCGACGCATCATCCGCTGAGGCCTCCAGCACAGCCGCCGAATACCAGGGCCCGGTGCGGATGCGCATCGCCTTCGTGAATGGATATCGCGCCGCGGCGATCCGCACGCTTGAGCTCATCGGCCTGGAAAATGTGCTGCGAACGAGCCAGCGCATGGGTGTCCGCCCGGCAGAATCGCTATTCATGCAGCAAGATCAACCGCTGCAGGACCCAGCTGTCGCCTCGCTGAACGATCTTGCGTTCAGCTTTGCCGTGATGGCCAACGGCGGGCGGATGGTCGGTTGGGAAGGTGCGCCGCCTGAGCAGGAGGCGCCCCCACGAGAGCTGGAGCCAACCGCCGTCCTGCAAGTAGAAGATGCCTCTGGAAGGGTTCTGTTCTCCTATGAACCTTCTGCGCGGGTTGTGCTCAGTCCGCAGCTTGCCTTTCTTATGAACGACATCCTGAGCGATGAGCCTGCACGCTGGTCGACGTTCGGTCAGGCCAATCCGCTGGAAGTCGGCCGGCCGGCAGCAGCCCTCGCCGGGCTCACTGAGCCGCCAACCGACTCGTGGACGGTGGGCTACACACCGTCCCGGCTCGTGGCCATCTGGCTCGGCAACCGGGATGATGAGCCGATGCGGCTGATCGGCCGGCAGAACGGCGCGGCCCCTATCTGGCACGCCCTGCTGCGCTACGCCACACGCGAGCGCCCGGCGGAAGCGTGGACCATGCCTCCGGGAGTCGGCACCCTCGACGTCTGTGATCCCTCCGGACTGCTGCCGACGGCGTACTGTCCTCAGGTCGTCCAGGAGCTGTTCATTCAAGGGACAGAGCCAACGACCTTTGATGATCTCTATCAGCCTTTTCGCATCAACCGGGAGACCGGCAAGCTGGCGACGCTATTCACCCCGATTGATCTGGTTGAGGAGCGAGTCTATCTGATCCCGCCGGCGGAAGCGGCCGGTTGGGCCCAGGCGGCCGGGATCGAGCATCCTCCGGTCGAATACGACCTGCTTTATCCTGACCGCGACGTCCATCCTGAGGTTCAGCTTCTCACTCCAGAGCCCTTCGACCTCTTGCGGGGCGATGTGCTTGTGCGCGGGACGGCGAGTGAACCGCAAATGGATTACTACCGGCTTCAGTATGGCCAAGGGCTCAATCCGTCCCGCTGGGTGCAGATTGGCAGCGACAGCGAGCGGCCTGTCCGCAGCGGGACGCTTGGTCGCTGGGACACCAGCGGCCTGAATGGGCTCTACATCCTGCAGCTGCTGGTCGTGCTGAGCGACGGCCGTATCGAGACCTCGGCCGTGCCCGTTACCGTGGACAACGAGGCCCCCGAGGCGGAGATCATTTCCCCGCTTGACGGAGACCGGCTGAGTCTCGAAGCGTCGGGCGAGCTTCTACTCGAAGCGCTGGCTCGCGACATCTTTGGAGTCGCTCGGGTGGAGTTCTATGTGGACGGGCGTCGCGTCGCCGTGGCGGACCAATTCCCTTACGTGGCGGCCTGGCGACCGAGCCGGCCTGGGAGCTACCAGCTGGAGGCTCGTGTCTTCGACACGGCCGGCAACCTGACCATCAGCGATGTCGTCGAAGTTGTGGTTGTCCCTTAAGCACGGAGCGGGCGCCTACGGGCGCCCGCTGGGTCCCTCCTGACGTGCGGGCACGTCAGGGGAGCGGCTGCCAATCTGGCTGCTGGTCGCGACTGCCGGGTAATTTGGTCAGATTCTCTTCATTGGCGCCATTGACCGTCATCAGGTAGATCTCCGGATCCTGGTCACGGGTCGAGGTGAACACGATCCATTGGCCGTCCGGAGAAAGCGCCGGCTCCTTGTTACCGAGCGTGTTTGTGAGCTGAATAGGATCGGATGACCGGTCGTCCAATGACGCCAGATAAATCTCGTTGCGACCGCCGGCAATCTGCCAGGTGAAGGCGAGCAGCCGGCCACCTGGGCCCCAGGCGAGATCGCTGGCGCCGATAATCCGGTCGCGACGGTCGTACTGCTCCGGATCCCCACCGAGCGGGTCGCGCAGGTAGATTCGGCCGGGAGCCGCGTTGATCGAAGCGGCCACGGCGATGGTGTTCCCGAGCGGCGACCAGGCAGGCGAGAATTCCACCGCGCAGAACTCGCTCGTGCAGCTGATCCGCACCGGGTTCACACTCCAGCAAGAATCCTCTTCCGCCAGACTGAAACAGCTGGACTCCAGCGTGAACACCTGCTGGACATCATTGACGCGGTCGCTCGCAAAAACGATTTGTGTTCCGTCAGGAGACCAGTCCGGTTCGGTATCGTCGCCCGGGCTGTGGGTGATGTTCTTCAGGCTGGTGCCGTCTGCGTTCATCACCCAGACGTCGAGCCCGAGATCGTTGCCAAAGCGATCCTCGCCGCCGTCGGCCACAAAGAGGATCTGGCGGCCGTCGGGAGACCAGCTCGGCCAGAACTTGTTCCCCGGCCCGAAGGTGAGCTGGGCGGGATCGCTGCCGTCCGGATTCATCGTCCACACCTGCAGCGTCCTGCCGTCCTCGCGGTTGCTGACGAAGGCGATGCGGCCACCGCCGCCGAGGAGCGGCGCAGGTCGGGTCGGGACGAAGGTCGCCGATGGTTCCGGCGACGCCGTTTCGCTCGGCTCGGGCTCCGTAGGCTGAGGCGTGTCGGAGGCCAACGCTGCGATCACCGTGGTCGGCGATGGCGGCGGGGGTGTGTCGGTCGACCGCGGCCCGCCGGACAGGAAGCCGCCCGAGACCATCGCCAGTGCGATCCCACCGCCCACGAGCAGCACGCCGACGACGCCGGCGCCTGCCAGCCAGGGGAGCAGCCCACGCCGCTGGGTCTCTGGCTGGGTGCCCGGCAGATCGGGGGGCGCGTGGACCGCGGTGGTCGCTGCCGGCTGGATCGTGATTTCGGAAACCTCATCCGGCGCGGCCGTCAGCGCCTCCCGAAAATGCCCCATCGTCGGGTAGCGGTCCGCCTGGCCAATGGAAAGCGCGCGAGTTACGGCGGAGTCGATGCTATCCGGGATCGCCGGGTTAATCTCCTTCGCCGGCCGGAATTGCTCGTTGTTGAGCATACGCTCGATGCTGTCCGCCGGCGGGTGGCCTGTAAGCAGGCTGTAGATGGTGGCGGCCAGCGAGAATTGGTCAGAACGAGGATCGGTCCGCCCGCTGCCGTACTGCTCCGGGGGAGAGTAGCCAGGCGTCATCCCCCGCGCGCCGGTTGTCGTCTGCTCCTGATCAAAGATCTTGGCAATTCCGAAATCGACGAGGACGACTTCCCCATCCGGTTGAAGCTTGATGTTGGCCGGCTTCACGTCGCGATGGATGATCGGGGGCGTGCGCGTGTGCAGGTAATGGAGCGCGTCGGCCACGGCGCTGGCCCATTCGAGCACTTCCTCGAGGGAGACTTCCTCACGGGCCGCTCGCGCATGGAGATCGACGCCTTCGATGTAGTCCATCACAAGGTACTGGCGGCCCTCGAGGACGAAGTGGTCGGTGACGCGGGGCAGGTTCGGGTGACGAAGGGTTGCCAGAAGCGAGGCTTCGCGTTTGAACTGTCGTTCCGACTCCGGGTTGAGGTTCAGGTTCTCCTTGACCGCAACTTTGATTCCAAGGGTCTGGTCATGCGCCAGATAGACCGCGCCCATGCCGCCTTTGCCCAGTTGCCCTTCAATTCTGTAACGGTTGTGGAGAATCGAGCCGGCTTCGAGAGGCATAGAATGAATTCTATGTCGAAGGATGAGCCGAGGCAAACCCTGCGAGCGCTGAGCAGGAAGCGGTCATGCGAGCGAACCCTGCCAGGCGTTGAACGATTCGAGACGGTCAGCCGCCGTCAGGTCGAGTTGCAGTGGGGTCAGTGAGACCCAGCCATCCTGCAGGGCGCCGAAATCGGTGCCCGGCTCTGAGACGCCAGACGGCGCCTCGCCGCCGATCCAATAATAGGGACGCCCGCGCGGATCCTTGCGGGCGACGAGCGCGTCGCGATAGAGGCGCAGCCCCTGGCGAGTAATCTGGATCCCGCGCAGCTCCTCCCAGGGGCGATAGGGCACATTGACGTTCAGGAAGACGCCTTCCGGCATACCGTTCTTGCGAGCGCGACGGACAACCGCTTCGGCAACTCGAGCGGCTGGCTCAAAGTCCATTTCCTCCGGGCGGCGATCGCCGCCGTCGAGGGAGAAGGCAATCCCGGGCAGCCCGGCGATCGCCGCCTCCATCGCAGCGGTCACGGTTCCGCTGTAGGTGACATCGTGGCCCAGATTCGGCAGCGGATTGATGCCGGACACCACCAAATCGATGGGGCGATCCAGAAGCCCGAGCGTCGCCAGCGCCACGCAATCGGAGGGGGCTCCGTCGGTTGTCAGCGCGTGGATCCCGTCTGCCAGCCGAGCTTCCCACACGCGCAGCGGCCGGTGGAGCGTTTTGACATGGCCGGATGCCGACCAATTTCGATTTGGGGCGAGCACCGTAAGTTCACCCAGATCCCGAAGCCGCTGCGCCATCGCCAGCAGGCCGGGCGCATCGATCCCGTCATCATTCGTCGCCAGAATGTGCATCGTTCCTCCTTGGCCGCGAAGCTGCTCATAGATCAGCCATGTCCAGCGGTTGGACGACAAGAATGACCTGCTTCTTGCGGGGACTCTTGTTGTTGCGTGCGTTCACTACTATACTGGCTTCTGCGTTTCTCTGATCGCCAACCTTCGGATAGAGGGGAGTCCCCCAGATGCAAACTTCGCAGATCCGTTCCAGGGCCAGGCTGCTTCTTCCGCTGACTTTGCTCATCGTCGCCAGTCTCGCCTGCTCGCTGTTCGGCGGGGATCCACCCCCGGCGCCAACGCCGGTGCCGCCAGTTGATCCGCCCGTACAGCCACCTTCGTCGGGCGCGATCCGCTCGCTGCAGGACGTGCAGAGCGCAACCATCCAGATCGAGGCGCAGGGCACCTTCATCGATCCTGAGTTCGGCTTGCTGGTGAACGCGGCCGGGCGCGGTTCCGGGTTTATCATCGATCCCTCCGGAATCGCAGTTACCAACAACCACGTCGTGACCGGCGCCGCGCTGCTCCAGGTCTGGGTCGGCGGAGAGAGCCAACCGCGCAACGCCCGGATCCTGGGCGTCTCTGAATGCTCCGACCTGGCGGTCATCGACATTGAGGGGGATGGCTATCCCTTCCTTGAATGGCACAGCGGCGATGTCGGCGTCGGCTTCGAGATCTACGCGGCCGGCTACCCGCTCGGCGATCCCGAGTTCACCCTCACCAAGGGCATCATCGCCAAGGCCGATGCCAGTGGGGAGACGAGCTGGGCATCGGTGGACGGCGTCTTGATGCACGATGCGGTCACCAATTCTGGCAACTCTGGCGGTCCATTGGTGAGCGAGGATGGCAAGGTGGTCGCGGTCAATTATGCCGGCTCGAGTGTGACCGACCAGTACTTCTCAATCAAGGCGGAGACCGCCATTCCGATCATCAATCGTCTGCAAAGCGGCGAAGATGTGAATTCGATCGGAATCAATGGTGTGGCCGTCCGCAATGAAGACGGCTCAATCACCGGCATCTGGGTATCGTCGGTTGCTTCGGGGTCGGCTGCGGATCAGGCTGGCGTAAGCGCCGGTGACATCCTCACGACAATGGAAGGGCTGGTTCTGGCGACGGACGGAACCATGTCCGCCTACTGCGATATTCTCCGCACGCATTCGGCCGGCGACACGCTTTCGATTGAGATCTTGCGCTGGGCCTCCGGGGAGTACCTCGCAGGCCAGTTGAACGGCAGACCGCTCGAAGTTGCCTTCTCGTTCGAGAATCAGCTGGGCGAGCAG
>JBFJVD010000139.1:0-7874 GCA_041624375.1 Anaerolineales bacterium | reverse complement strand
GCTTCATTGGAGGATACCCCGCTCCGGTCGTCTCTGCCCAGTGCACTGCGGGGATTTGCGAGCCAGAGCGAGGCGCTGGCGGGGTGGAAGGTGTCATGAACAATATGCAGGATGGCACTCGATAGCTGTGGGAGATCCACCCGCCCACGGACGGTCTCATTGAAGGCCGTCAAGGCCTGCTGGCTGTCGTACCGCCGGCGGTAGAAGCGGCGGTCGATGCCGCCCTGGATGCGGCGGCGCAGCGGCTGGAAGAGGGCGGCGATGGCCAATGTGGAAATGACGATGTCGGCCTGCGAGCGGGCCGGGGTGAAGCGCTGGATGAGCGCCACCGAGCCGAAGTAGGTGAGCGCCAGGCTGGCGCTTAGGACGCCATAGATCAGCGTGCGGCGGATGATCAGGTCGATGTCGAACAGCCGGTGACGCAGGATGGCGATGCCAGCAGCGACGGGGACCGAAGGCCAAATCGGGAAGACCAACAAAGAGATGATCTCCTCCGGCAATGGGACATTATTGGTGAAAAGCATGGCAGAGATGGTGAGGGCGGTAGCGTAGGTGATCCACTTGAGCTGATCGCGCTCGATGCCCGCTGCCCGGCGGAACCGAACGATGAGTGACAGCGTGGAGACCGTCCCCCATGCCATGATCCAGGGGAACATCAGGTCACCCAGGAATCGGAGCAGATTCGAGGAGGGGATGTAGGCACCCGAGTTCTCGTGGAAGCCCAATCCACGGTGGGGCCAGAGCTGGATGACGAAAAAAGGGAAAAGGAGCAGCGGTAGGGCGCTGGCCCAGGCCACGAACCGCCAGCGGGGGGTGAGCAGGCGCCCCGTCGGGTAAAGGAGCGGCAGGAACGTCACGAACAGGACGAGGCCCGGGAACCATGCGATCTGTCCAGGCACCGACATGGCGTCACCCCACGGCAGGCTGCCGGGCGATGTGACCAGCGCGTACTCCGCATAGCTGTTGGCAAAGTTTGCTGCAGCCTGCGAGCTGCCGATCCCCAGGAAGATCCAGGCGAGCAGGTTGGCAGGGCGCTGTGAGAAGACCAGCAGTGCGATCATAGAGAATGGCAGGCCGAGCAGATGGCTGGGACTGAGGATCTCGAACAACGATTGTTGGTTGAGGGCCGCCAGCACGATGGAAGCAAAGCCCATCGCAATGGTCAGGAGGGAGAGGAAGACCCCTGCGGCTTGGGCCACGCGCCAGGCTGGCGATAGGGAATGCATGCTCGTCGTCATCCCGAACCCACCTTTCCGACCGTTTCGTTCAGCCAGATAGAGGCATGTGATGGTTGAACGGTTTCAGCTACCGCGGAGAGAAGCCCACCGACTACTTGTGCCGGATCGACCTCATCGCGCAGGCTTGCAGCGAACTGTGTCAGAATCCATTCCGCATCGTAGCGTCGGCGATAGAAACGGTGGTCGATCGTGCCCTGGATGCGGCGGCGCAGCGGCTGGAAGAGCGCGGCAATAGCCAATGTGGAGATGACGATGTCGGCCTGGGAGCGGGCCGGGGTGAAGCGCTGAATGAGCGCCACCGAGCCAAAGTAGGTGAGCGCCAGGCTGGCGGTAAGGACGCCGTAGATCAGCGTGCGGCGGATGATCAGGTCGATCTCGAACAACCGGTAGCGCAGGATGGCGAACGCGATTGAGATCGGAAACATCGCCGCCATCAGCAGCATCACCGCCCGCGGCAGGATAGGGACGGGCAGCCACAGCGTGAAGCCCAGCACGGCCACCGCCAGGGACCACAGGATCACGCGCGTCTGGGCTCTCAGCCGCTCATGCTCGAGCCGGTGGTAGTTGTCCACCAGGGCGAGCAGGCCGAGCCCAAGCCAGAGGGCCAGGAAAAGCGGCCACCACCTGCTCAGCCAGTCGGGTCCCCACTGAACCAGCAGGCCAAGCCCGAGCGGGATCAGGTACAGCGCCAGGGTCGCGCCCCCAATTGGGCGCAGGATCCCCCGCCGGGATCCCCTCAGCCAAACCAGCATCGGGTGCGGCGCCGGGAAGGCCAGAAACAGATGCAGCGCTGTGGCGACCGCCAGACGGAAGAACCAGGGTTCGATAGTCTCTGTCCAATCGATCAGTGTGCCGTAGCTGCTGATCGCCGCCGCCTGCGAGATCGCCAGGCTCGAGCCTCCAAAAAAGAGCAGGCGAGCGGCGGTTTCGCCCGGGCGCTTGACGATCACCACAATCCCAACGACTAAGAACAGGGTCCCGAGGGCGCTGAGCGCGATGAGATCGGTGCGGACCTGTGGGAATCCGAGCGGGGACCGGAGGCTGAGAACGACCTCTCTGGGCCGCTCAAGGCTTCTCAAGCCAATGCGACGGACGAGCAGCGCCTCGCGCCCCCCCGCGACCACCGACGCCTGGACGGATTCGTCAAGGACATGATGTGTCTGGACGGCCAGAATCTGGTCGCCGGCCCTGAGCCCGGCATGCTCAGCCGGACTCCCCCGCCAGACTCGGCTGACGGTGCGCCAATCGCCTTCCGCCAGCGGTGGGAGGGTGTCAAGGCCAGTGGAGGTGCTGCGGGCGACGGAAAGCCAGGCAGCAAGAAGGATCCACAGGAACGTCAGACCGGCGGTCGCGGCGAGCGCACGCGGCGCCAAGCCGGCCAGGGTGGAGATTCGGAATGATGAACGGAGCGGACTTGTCGGATTAAGCAGCGTCATCCGGCACCCGAACCGCCGCTCGTTCCCGGCTCCCCAAAGCACGCGAAGTGGGGCGGCGCGCAACGCAGAGGGAGGCTCAGTCCGAGGACCGCGCGGCGCGCGGCAGAGGTCCTCATCCCCAAGATCATGTTGGGGTGCGGATGCGGCACAGCAACCGGCAGGAAGAGGTTAGACGGCACCAAGCGAGGGTGGTATTCGCTTACTCCTCATCCATGGGGTGGTGGACTGATTATACAGAAATCTCCGACATAGATGTCACGATTTTTCTGGCCGAGCGTATCGCACTTGGGCAGCATCAGCCCGGAGCATTTGCAGGGGGTCAAGCCAGGAATGAGCTCCTGCGATCCGGTCCGCCGGATGGCCTTGTCGACGTTCCCTGAGCCAGAAGGAGATATGCTTCGGCTTGACGGTCCTGGCCACGGTGGAAGGCCCCAGGCAGCAAAGGGTCTCAGGCGAGTTGTGCTCCACATCTCGAAGCTCGTCAACGCGGCTCAACCTGCCTGCTTTCCTTGCCGCTTCCCGCCTCCTGAAGCCACAAGGAGAGGTAGTCCGGTTCCATCGAGTCCTTCACCAGCGACAGCAGCGTTCGTGTGATCCGCTCGATGTCCACCTCGTCACGTGCGGTCTGGCTGAACTGGGCCAGCGTCTTCTCGGCGTCGTACTTGCGGCGGTAGAAGCGGCGGTCGATCGTCGTCTGCATGCGACGCCGGAGTGGGTTGAAGAGGGCGATGATCGCCAGCGTGGAGGCCACCACCGAGACCTCCGAGCGGGCGAAGGCTCCGTCGCTTGGGGCCAGGGCGCGCAGCACCGTTTCAACCAGCGCGATGCCGGCGAAATAGGTCAGCGCCAGCAGCGCCGTCAGCCCGGTGTAGACCAGTGTGCGGTTGATGAGCACATCCACGTCCCACAGCCGGTAGCGCAGGATGGCGATGGCGAACGAAAGCGGGAAGAGGATCGCCGCCACGCTGGCCACTGTCAGCCCACCGGACTGCGCGGCAAGCGAGAAGCTGAACGCCGAGGCGCCGACCCGCTGGTAGAGCAGGTTGGGCGCAGCCGCCCCGCCCAGGCTGGGCAGGGCGATCTCGGGGCGGAAGAAGAGAAAAGGCCCCAGCACCGCGGCAATGAGGCCGGCGACAGCCCACTTTGCCTGCTGCCGGGCTTCAGGGCGAGAGACATGGACGTAGCGGTAGACCTGGGCGTACACACCGGTTCCCGACCAGACCAGCAGGGTGAGCACCTGCAGCGCGAAGGGCCAGGATGGCAGGCCAAGGGACGAGCTGGGCGCAAAGATGGAGGGAATCGCAAGCAGGGCCCACAGGAGCGCCAGCCAGCGTGTCCATCCAGGAACGAACTTGCCGTCGGGAAACACATACAGCAGGACCACGCTGGAGATCAGGGCAAGGTAGATCACTATCCGGACCAGGAAAGTGGGCAGGAGCGCGGCGGCTTCCATGCTCAGCTGCTGGGTGAAGGGAAGCAGCGCGCCGTTGGTCGCCAGCGCCAGCGCCACCAGCAGGGCCACGCCGTCCCCTGCGCGCTTCCACAGGATGAGCGCCGCCAGGACCAGGTGGGCAACCAGCACAAGCAGGCTCAGCCCTATAGCGTAGCCGGCGAAGGTGGCCGCCGACCAGCCAAGCTGCTGCAGCGAGCGGGGGTCCAGGCTTTGCCGGATGGCGGCATGGCGGTCCGGGATCGTCACGACGAAGAGGGTCAGGGTCAGCAAGGCAAACCCGATGCAGGCGGCCCGGGCCCAGGGTAGCCAGCGGGGCGGCCGCGACTCGTTCTTGCGTTCCGTGCTTGAGGCTGGAGGGGCGCGGCGTTCAGAGATCGAGATCATCCGGACGCCTCTGCATCCTGGCTTTCAACCGGCGGCAGCGTTTGCAGGAACATCCAGATCGCTTTGAGTTCATCATCCGTCAACTGTGCCACGATCGGCCAGGGCATGTACTCTTCATCGAGACTGCGTCCCGATGGCGTAACGCCGCTGCGCATCGCGGTGAAAAAGTCGGCCTCGGTCCAGGTCCGCAGATCCCCGGCCGGGGTGAGGTTCAGGCCAGCGCCGGCGCCCTCGCCGCCCGAGAAGTCCTCCCCGTGGCACAGGGTGCAGAGCGTGGCCATGTAGCGCCCGTATTCCACAGTCACGCCCGGCTCCGGAGCCGGAGGTCGCGGGCCTTCATGGTCGATAAACTGGGCCGGGATGACCACCGGATCTTGAAATACGTAGACACGGCCCATCAGCCCCAGGCTGGTTTCAGGGAGCCGATTGTCGACCGCTGGAATCGTTTTCAGGTAGGCGATGATGTCGCCCAGGTCGCGGTCGCTGAATTTGGTGTAATACTCCGACGGCATGACCAGGAGCGGCGTGCCATCGGGTTCGAGCCCGTGCCGGATCGCCCGGATCCAATCCTCATCGGTGTAGTCGGATCCGATCCCGCCCTCACCGCGGGTGAGGTTGGTGGCCACCAGCGTGCCCACCAGCGGGTCGTCTTCCATGATCTGACCGGCCAGATTCTCGCCATGGCACTCGGTGCAGAACCCCAGGGTGGTGACGACATGTTCGCCATGGCGGATCGATTCCTCCTCGCTGGGAATCGGAATCCCCTGCACGGCAACGTCATACACCTCATTGACCCGCGACTGGGTGATCACATACAGGCCGGCGATCGCAAGAAGGACTAAAGCGAACAGGCCGCCGAGGATTCGTCCGAGCCAACGCAGAACAGTTCGCATGGGATCTATGCTCCCGCCCGGATGCCGGGCACGTGGGTGAGTGGAGTGACGTCCGGCGGGCCCGGCGAGCCGGACGCGGCGGGTTGGAGGCGTGTGCGAAGACGCATGGCTGGGCGGCGAACGGCGCTTTGGCGAGCAAGCCAACCTGGTGGAGAGCCGGTCCGGCACGATAGCTCAGCCCTGACGCGCCCGTGCGCTGAAGCGCGCAATTCCTGACGATCAGCAGGACAGCGATGGGCGTAGATCAAGGCTGTGATGGCCGAGCACCAGGCCAGGCCCCATCCGGCGCTTTGAAGGTGACGCCGCCGGATCGGGCTGGTCGGCCACGAAGCGACCATTCCCTCCCCCTCAAAAGATGCTGCGATTATAGTGTTATTAACGTCGCAAAGTTTGCCGATCTCCGGCCCATCCTATAACCGTGGCGTCTGCAAATCGTTACGGAAGCCGGGGTTGGTGGTTCACGGCGGTGAGCAAGGCAGTGCAAATGGCGCGCCGACCAGGATGACGGTGGAGAAGGACAGGATAACCCGGCTTGCACCAGCGGAAGAGCGCCGCCCTGCAGCTCCCTCCTGGACTCCGCCTTCGGCAGCTTGCCTACGCCCCCCGCTCCCATTCGGCCGCCGACGGCCGGCCCAGCGCCCGCCACTCGGCGGCGAGCGGAAGCACCCCGAGTTGATCGACGAGCTTGCGCGCCGCCAGGCCGACGATGGCCAGGTAGGTCGGATAGGCCAGCTCGACCTCGGCCAGCTGCTCCACCCAGATGCCGCCGGCCATGCTGGCCGCCACCAGCTGGACGACCTCCACCGCCTGCTCGCCAACCACATGGGCGCCCAGGATGCGGTGGGTTTCGGACGAGACGATGAGCTTGCAGAAACCTTCAGTGTGGCTGTCGATCACCGCCCGGTCGAGTTCGGCGTAGGCGACTTCGGCAACCAGACAGTCGGGTTCGAGCTCTCGGGCAGCCGCTTCGGTGAGCCCGACGCTCCCATACTCGGGGTCGGTGAAGCCGCCGTGCGGGGTGATCTGGCGCCGGTAGGGCTGCTGCCCGCCGAGCACGGCGTTCTCCGCCGCGATGCGGGCGTCGTAGCTGGCCGACTGCACCAGCATCATGCGGCCGGTGATGTCACCGGCGGCGTAGATGTGGTCCACCGATGTGCGCAGTGCGTCGTCCACCGGCAGGTAACCGCGCACGCTCTCGAGCCCGGCTGCCGGCAGGTTCAGCTCTTCGACGTTGCCCACCCAGCCGACCGCCATCAGGACGACTTCGGCCTCGAGGGAATGAGTCTCCTCCCCCAGCTGGTAGTGCAGGCTGAGGGCCGAGCCGTTCTTCTCGATGCGCTCGACTCCGCCGATTCCGGTGAGCAGTTCGATCCCACGCGCGCGGAAGGCTTCGGCGATCGCCGTCGACACCGCGCTGTCTTCCTGCGGGAGCAGTCGCGGGCTGAGATCCAACAGTGAGACCCTGGCACCGAAGCTGTTGAACACCGAGGCCAGTTGGCAGCCGGTGGCAGCGCCGCCGATGATCGCCAGCGAGGCCGGGACCTGCTTCATCGTCCAGACATCGCTGTGAGTCAGGGCATGCTCGGCGCCGGGCAATCCCAGCCGGCGGGCGTGGCCGCCGACGCAGAGGATGATCTTCGCTCCGTGCAGGCGGGTTCCGTCCGCCAGCTCGACTGTGTGCGGGTCTGCAAAGCCAGCCGCGCCGGCGCCGGTGTAGACCTCGGCGCCGGCCCCTTTCAGGTGCTCGATCAGCTGTTTCTTCTCATGGATGCGGTAGATGATGTGCTGCGTGCGCTGGATCAGCTTCTCGTAGTCCAGCTCGGGTGGCGGGGCGCTCAGTCCATAGTCGCTGAACTGGCTGGCGTTGCGCACCAGGCGGGCGGCCCGGGCGAGCACCCGGGTGGGGGCGCAGCCGTCGTTGGTGCACACGCCGCCCATCCGCTCGCGCTCGACCAACGCCACGGTGGCGCCCAGTTCGCGGGTTCGCAGCGCGGCCGTTACGCCCGCCGGACCGCCGCCGATCACAATCACATCGAATTCCTTCACCTGCATCGCCTCCATTCCTCTGTCATGCACATCTACCACGCCGCCATGTGCGGCCAATTGGCTCTTCCGCTGCCGGGCTCAGCCGTCGCTGCGCGGTTCGGGCGTCTGGACCAGCTCGCTGGAGACGCGCCCGACGTCACCGTCGACCTCGATCTGATAGCAGCGCAGGGGCCGCCGGGCGGGTCCGTACAGGACCGCGCCGTTGGTCACGTCGAAGCGCGAACCGTGTAGGGGGCAGAGGACGACGCCGTCTTCGAGTTCGCCATCGACGAGCTGGCCGCGCGCGTGGGTGCATAGGCCGTGGGTGGCATAGAACTCGCCGCCGACGTTGTAGACCACCACCGGTTCGCCTTCGACTCGCAGGCGCCTCATCTGCCCGGGTCGCAGCTCCTCAACCCGGAACTCATGCTCGGCCAGCCCGCTG
>JBFJVD010000138.1:0-7876 GCA_041624375.1 Anaerolineales bacterium | reverse complement strand
GAGTCTCCATCTTCCAGCCCCAGCAGCCGACGCTCCAGCGGCGTGGCCGCGCGGATCGTAGCCGGCAACAGGTCGCGCGCGGGATCCAGCCGGCTGGGCGATCCGGCCCGCACATAGTGCACGAGCACAGAGCGCCTCGGTCCCTGTGACCGATTCTCCCCGCCGGCATGCCAGCCGTGGGCGTTGAAGACCAGGACGTCGCCTGCGCGACCTTCAAGGATGACTTCGTCCGGGTGGGGAGCGTAGACATCGTCGAGCGCTTCCGAGGGGAGGGCAGCCTGGCGGTGTGAGCCGGGCACGAAGCGGGTGGCCCCACTGCGTCGTGTGAAGTGGTCCAGCATCCAGATCGCCGTGAAGACATCGGCCTGCCCCGTATTCGGCCGCAGGTCGCCATCAACGTCGGTGTGTAAGGGCTGGCGGGGGTCCGATCCCGGTGGGACATCCCGGGCGTTGAGCATGCTCAACCGGATCTCATCACCGAGAACGGTACGCCCTGCCGCAAGGACCAGAGGATGGGTGTAGAGCGCACGAAACACCTCGCCCTTGTTGTACAGATTGGCCAGGCGCCGGGCACCGCTTTCGATGTAATTCTCGATCCCGGCGGCGGAGCCCTCCTTGGCCCAAAGATCTTCGAGACTGGCCAGCACGGCATGGCGTGCAGCTGGAGCGAGCAGCGACGGGAGCAGAAGGTAGCCATCGCGCGCCAGCTGCCCGGCCTGCGAATCCGTCAGGCGAGCCACTGTGGCGCCTCCCCTGCCTCAGCTCTGGCGGGCGGCACAGCACTGGCCAGCGCAGGACGCAGCCAGAGAGCGTAAAGCGCCAGCCCCCCTATTGCGAGCGCGACGCCCGTGAGACCGAAAATCGTGACCATCGCTTGGGGAGTAGCGCCGAGAACCACATAGGCTCCCGCCTGAAGCCCGGCGGTGGCCAGGAGAAGGACCGCGTAGGGCCCAGGCCGGCTCGCCAGGTAGAGATTCAGCCAGATGGCTGCCAGCGCATACCCCACCATGCCGAGCGCCATCCAGCCAAAGTAATCGCCGGCCAGCGCATACCGGGCGCCGAAGGCCAGACGGAGCACGAGTCCTCCGTAGGGGAACGCCGGTAGGGCGAGCGCCATTGTCGAGAACAAAACGGCCAGGCCGGCGGCGGCGACCAGGCGATCGGGAAGCTGGCCGCGAGATATGGCCGCCACTACCCGTGGATAGAAGATGATCACCACCGCTGCCGGGAACAGGATCACCGCCCGCCGGAGAACGGCAGCGGCGGCGTAGGCACCGGCAGCCAGCGCGGAGAACGTCCGATTCACCCAGAACAGGTCCGCGTTGAGCAGCAGCATCCAGGCGCCATACGCGACGAAGGCATACAGTGATAGCGCGACCCCCCGGCGAAGCGTATCCGGCGGGGCTGGATCAACCCCGCGAGAGGCTCGGGCTCCGACCGCCGCCAGGCCGCCGATCAGCGCGGCAACGGCTCCGATCGGCAAGGAGACCACCCCGCCCCACAATCCCAAGCCAAGCGCAAGCAGGACCGCAGCCGAGAGCAGTCGACCGAAAGCGAAAAGTACACGAACCAGGCCAAACGAAACGAAGCGCTCGCCGCCCTGCAGCGCGCCGGCGATCACCGGGCGCACCACGGCAACCCCGACGACAATCGAGGCCCATGCCAGCGCCCAATCCGGCAAGCGGAACGCGGCGGCCAGTGGGCCGCGCAACACCCAGACAAGCACGCAGAGGGCGGCCCCAATCACTGCGTTCAAGCGCAGCGCAGCGCGGTAGATCCCCCATCCGCGAGCCGGGCTGCCGGCAGTTCGAGCCTCGACGATCAGGCGCGCGACGGCCGGCTGCACCACTCCGGCGGCCGTGATCCAAACAACAAGCGCAGCGTTCAACGCCTGCAGGGCGGAGAAGTCCCCCGGCAGAAGAAGCCTTCCGACCAGCAGGTGAAAGACAAAGTCCAGCAGGTTGGTCAGACCGTCGATGAGGAACAGCGATACGGCCTGCCGCGCCGGTGCCGGCAGCAGGTTGATCCTCCACTCCCTGGCGGCCGCAAACCACCTGGCTTTCAGGGTTCCGCCTCGAGCCGGTTGAACAGCGAGGCGCTCTGGCGGAGCGCCCGCAGCCGGCGGTGGCGCTCCATGCCATACGCCAGCGAGTCGTAGGCGAAGCGAACGAACTGCGCCAGCGCCCGAAGCAGATGGCGCAGCCGCAGGCTGGCGCCGGCGCGGCCGTAGCGACGCCGCAAGTAGTCGTCATCCGGCAGGAGGTACACAGCCGAATCAAGCATACGAATTGGACGGAGGATGAAGGCGCCGTTGGTGAGCGTCAGGAGCCGCCACGCCATCCTTTGATCGCCTCGCTGATGACCGGCAAGCTGCTGGTCGGCCATCCGCTGCATGGCCCAGCGGGTCACCGGCCCCGAACCGCGCACCGGCAGCGCGGCCAGCACCTCATCAGGAACTGGGGCCGCCAGCCAATTGCGCGCAACCTGCAGGACAGCGCCCATGGAGGCGGTCGCTCCCCACGCGTGTGCCCGGTGGATGACAGCCTCCCAATCGAGGTCGGCCGCCCGCGCTCGAACGACTTCGGCGACATCCAGATAGTAGATCAGCATACCGTCGGCCAGGATGACGCTGGGCAGATCCGGCCGCTCGACGGTGCTGGGAAGGTAGATGGCATGTTTCACCAGATGGACAGCCAGCGAAAGCAGCTGGTCGGCGGCATCCAGCGCACGCACGGGCGCACCCAACAGCGAGGACGGCCGGGTCCGGTCCATCAACGCCTCATAATCAATCGTCAGCGTGGTATAGGGGTGGTCCAGCGCCCAGTGAATCTCGAACCAGACGCGCAGGTCTTTTGTCGAACGCTGTTGATGAAGGTGGTGTCGCTCGTAGAACCCATCGGCGAGCAGGTTGGGCCAGTACGCGCCAACCCCGATCGCATCAAGTGTCTCGAGGCAGGCGGCGACCGCCTCCCGTCTCACCAGCACATCGATGTCACCACCGGGCCGGATGGACACATCACCGTAAATCTCGCTGCTCAGTGAAAGCCCTTTCAGCACGACGGTCTCGAGCCCTCGCGCCTCGGCTCGCAGCAGGTAGCGCTGCAGGTGATCACCGAGGCGGGCGGCGGCTCCGCTGCGCCGCTCGACGTCTGCAGCCAGGCGCTCCTGTGCAAGGCGCGGGACCGCCTCCAGCAGGCCGCCCCGGGCCAGCCAGCGCGCCAGCAGCACCGCCACCCGATTGTGGATCGCAAGCGCGACCGCCCGCTCCAGATCTACCTGGCCCGGGAGGGCCTCGGGCGGGTCGCTGCGCCAGCGCCGCGCCAGGTCCAGCAGGAAGCGTCCTTCGGGGGTGGAGGCTACGTTGCCGGTCATCGAGGGCCAAAGCTCCGTTCGCCGAGCCCCGGTTCATTTGCCTGTTCGAGCCCGTAGCCGATCAGCACCAGGCTGAGGACGGTCAGCGTGATCATCAGACCGGTCGGGAGCACCCACCACAGCCAGGCATCGCTGAGGAAGGCGCCGCTCGCGCGGGCAAAGAAGAGCATCGTCCCCCAGCTCTTGGTGGCCGGGTCCCCCAGACCGAGGAAGCTGAGGCTGGCCTCGGCCAGGATGCTGGCGCTGGCGATCAGCACGCCCTGGACAATCGCCAGCGCCCGCACACCGGGCCAAATGTGGCGCAACAGAATCCAGAAGGCGCCGGCGCCAAAGGAGCGCGAAGCATCGACGTAAGGCTCCCTGAGCAGGCTCAGCACTCGCGAGCGAATGAGTCGCGCCGGCGGGGCCCAGAACACGAGGGCAAGCACCAGCACCACATTCCGCTGGCTTGGCCCCAAATAGGCGCTGAGCAAGATGACCAGCGGCAGGAAAGGCAGCACGAGGGTGAGATCCACCAACCGCATGAGGAACCCGTCGAAAGCCCCCGAAGCGAACCCGCTCACCAATCCGATGAGCGTCCCGATGGCAATCGCGACGAGGGCCACCGACAATCCGGTGACCAGCGAAACGCGGGTGCCCGCGATCAACTCGCTAAGCAAGTCCTGGCCAATGTCGTTCGTCCCCAGCCAGTGGGACGGGCTCGGACGTTCGAGCGGGAGCCCACTCCGGGCTCGTGGATCGTACGGCGCGACGGACTCTGGAAAGGCAGCCAGTGTCACCAGCAGCAGGAGCGTTGCCCAGCCGACCCAGCTCACCCCCCCGCCGAAGCGCGCCGACAGGATGCGGCGAAAACGGCCATCGAACGATGCCGGCGAGGCGAACGCCGTCGTGTCCTGAGTCATCGGGCCTCACCCCGCAGGCGGGGGTCGAGGACCGGATACAGCCCGTCTGTGATCAGGTTGATGAGGATCACACCAACGGTGAACAGCAAGAATCCACCCTGAAGAAGGGGATAATCCCTGCTCTTGACGGCCTCAAACATCATGTTGCCCAGCCCGCGGTAGTTGAAGACGGTTTCGATCAGGGTCACCCCGCCGAGCAGCTGGCCGACGTCCAGCGCGAGTGAGGTGACGACCGGCGGCAGCGCGTTGCGCACGGCGTGACGCAGAACCAGCACCCGCTCGGGAAGGCCTTTGGCCCAGGCCGCCCGCAGATATTCCTGGCCAAGGACCCCGAGCATCGAGGCGCGCATCACAGCAAAGGCCGTCGGGATGTAGGAGAGAGTCAGCGCCAGGACCGGCAGCGCGGCATGATGCAGGACGTCCCAGACCCCCGCCCTTCCGCCGGGGCGTGGGATGGAGAACGTATCGCCTGCCGGGAAGAGGTCGAGGCGGATGGCGAAGATGGGCACGAGGAGCATCGCCAGCCAGAAGGGCGGGATCGAGCGCAGGGTGAACATGGCGGCCAGCAAGCCAAGGTCGCGGGCCCGGCTGCGCCGCCAGACCGCCCAGACGCCCAGCGCTGAACCGACCATGAAGGCGAGGCCCAGGCTGACGCCGACCAGCAGCAGCGTCCACCGAAAACGCTCCAGCAGGATGTCGCCCACCGAGCGACCCCCACTGAAGCGGTAGGAGTTCCCCAGGTCGCCGCGGGAAAGCTGCCCAAGGTAGCGCAGGTACTGCTCGGACAGCGGCCGGTCGAACCCGTACTGGGCTCGGAGTTCTGCGATCCGCTCGGCCCCGAGCTGGCGTACGGAATCACCGGCGATCAGCTGCAGTGGGTCGCCCGGCATCAACCGAGGAAGGAGGAAGTTGAGCGTAATGGCGAGGAAGAAGGTGAGGCCATACCCGAGCAACCGGCGAACGAACGCCCTCTTCACACCCCGACCTCCGCACAAAGCGTTTCCAGGCGAGTATACAGGACGCCGAAAAGCGACTCCCAGTGCCGGGCCGGGTACGTTCCGGCCGGATAGGGCTGCGCGGCTGCCCGGCCGGCGACCGGCACGAGCGAGAGGGCCAGCAGGGCATCTGAAAAACGCTGACGCGCCCGACGTTCCACCGGCGAGGGAATCGAACCCTCCAGCGCCTTCCGCTCTGCCCAGTAGTACGACAGGGCCTGATCACGCTCCAGGCCGCGACCGCTGTCGAAGGGCTGTGTGAAAAGATAGGCCAGGTCCAGCTCAGCCATGCCCCAACCCGCATCTTGCCAATCCAGGATGGTCAATGCCCCTCCCGGGTCGCGCGGCAGGCCGACGTTGGGTGGGACAACGTCGTTGTGCAGCAGCGTCACCGGCGCGCCTGCCCAGCTCGTCGCCTCGGCTTCAGCCCAGGCGACGAGCGAATCGAGGCCAGCGAGCGGACGCCAATGGCCGTGACGGACGGCGGCGGTGTGGCCGGCCGCGACAGCCTCCGGGCTCCAGCGCGCCTCCGCCGGCGGAAGGAGCCAGTCGCGCTGGGAAGGCGGCGGCAATTCGCTGGCAGACAAGGTGTGGAGCCGGGCATACGCGCTGAGCACAGAGCGCAGCTCATCCGGCGTCCAGCGATAGGGATGGTCCGGAAAGCGATGGGTACCCGCCAGATCTTCGAGCACGAGGAAGAGGGATCCATCGGCCGAATCTGCTCCAGCGAAGATCAGCCGGGGCGTGCATACCCCCAGCTCTGGGGCCAGCGTTTCATAGAAACGGCGCTCGCGGTCCTGACGGTAGTGGGGGTAGTCGGAGTTCGGCGGGCAGCGTTTGACAATCAGCGAGGCGGGTTCGGCCTGTCCGCCAGCGAAGGTCAGGCGAACCCGGTCGATCACCGCCCGCTGGGGACCATCCTTCAGCCGCTGGGGTATGACCTCCCGCAGCTGCGAGCCGAAGTGCCGGCGGAAGAACCCGAGGTCGGGCGACGCCATGCGACGGGGTGCTCGCCTGCGATCAATCCAAGGCGTCAGCCGGCAGGAACGACCAGATCGTCATGATGCCTGTGCCGCGCATATACACCCAGCCTTCGTAGGCTTCCGGGCGGTAGGCGAAGTTGCCGCCAGGGGACATGAGCGGGATGAAGGGCAGCACCTCGACGAATCGTTCCTGCACCGCGCGCGCCAGTTCGTCCGTGCGGCTTGGGTCCGGGTTCGACACATAATCTTCAATGCGCGCATCAAGCTCATCGTCGGAAAGACCGGTCAGGTTGCCCCACCCGATTCCACCGAAGTCGCCATTGGTGAGGAAGCGGATGAAACCGCGCTGCGACTGCGGAACGGCCGACCAGCCCCAAATTGCCATGTCGTAGTCCGGGTCGGGAACTGCCACGAAGTTGGGCCAGATTCGGGTGACGGAGGTGTCGATGTCCAGGCACGACTGCCGGGCGCCGATTCCAACGTCGGCCAACCAACCGACGATGAGTTCCGTGGAGCGCACCTCGACCGGGTTGTTGACATCGCACAGGACTTCGTAATCGGTCGCCTCGCCTTCGAATTCACGAATCCCATCGCCGTCTGAATCGGTGAGGCCGGCGGCTTCGAGCTCGGCGGCCGCGGTGACGGGGTCGAAGGTTTGCGCGATGTCGATGCTCCACGGTAGATCTGGGTGGTACCAGTTCAGCGGCAGTTCGGTGCCCTGACCGAGCAGCACCACCTCCACCAAGGTCCGGGTATCGATCGCTTTGGCGATCGCCCGGCGGACTTCGGCGCGGTCGAATGGCGGCCGCGAGCCGTTGGTGTAGAAGATGTAGTTGAAGAAATCGGATCCCTGCGCCAGCTCGATGTCGGTTTCGGCCTCTAATTCGGCGACAAACGCAGGCGGAACGGAGGAGAGGACGGCGTCGGCCTCACCGGTGCGCAGCTGGTTGAACTGCTGCGTCCTGTCCTTGACGATTTTGGCGATGATCTCGGCGGCAGCCGGGGGTCCCCGGAAATAATCCTCGTTGGCTCGAAAGATGTAGAACTCGCCGGGGACGATCTCTTCGAGTCGATAGGCGCCGGTGCCAATCCGCCCTTGAAACTGGCTGAGTTCGCCACTGACCGGCTCTTGATCTCGCCAGATGTGCTCCGGCAGGATGTAGGTGCCGGCCAACCCTTCGTTGAGGAAGAAGGGTTGGGGTTCGCTGAGACGGATGGTGAGTCCGTAGTCCCCGACGGCCTCTATCGATTCGACGGCCGCCAGATTGTTGGCGCGCCCGGCTTCGATGAGGAAGTTGTAGCTGAAGATCACGTCGTCAACGGTGAATGGTTCGCCGTCATGCCAGCGAACGTCGTCGCGCAATGTGACCTCCCAGGTGAGGCCGTCCGCGCTGGGTACGGCGCTGGTTGCCAGCGCCGGCACAGGCTCCAGATCCGGCGAGCGCACATAGAGCGGATCATAGACCCAGCCGATCATCCAGAAGCCGATAAATGTGTTGAAATTTGCCGGCGTGATCGGTCCTTCATCGTTGTCGATCAGCACAACCAGCGGTTCGCTGGGCGCCTCGGTCTCAACCGGCGGCTCCTGGGTAGGGGCGGGCTCGACCGGAGGCTCGGTCGCGGG
>JBFJVD010000137.1:0-7956 GCA_041624375.1 Anaerolineales bacterium | reverse complement strand
TGGCGGCCGTCGAGTCAGCCGGAGATCAGCGGCCTTCGGTGGTTGTAGCCTGCCGCTGCCGCGAGCGTTCCTCTGCCCAACTGCCGCGCCTCAAATAAGCGATGCCCGTCTCAGCCTCCCCGTTCATCACCACCTCAAGGTGGGCACCGGCGGCGCTGGCGGGGACATCGATCACGTGCACCAGGCCTTGCATTGGGCCAGCTTCGGGGATCAATTTGGCCAGCACATTGGGCGAGCTTTCGAAAAAAGCGTGATTGAAGACAGCCCCCGGATCCTGGAGCCCCAGCGCAAGCGGGTAGATCTGGGCCTCGACCAGGTCCTGGAAGAAGTGTGTGCCGTAAGACGGCTCGGGGGTGGTGTCCTCGCTGAAGAGCTCGATCAAGGCGCGGGCGTGGTAGATATCCCCGTAGGTGACCGGGACACCGAGCTCGGGGTTGACGCTTCCCCAGCGGCCCGGCCCAATCAGGATGTAACGTTCATTCTCGAGGCGCTTGTTGAGGCGGCCGATAAGCCCGGCCAGTAGCTTGCGCTCCGCGGTCCCCTTCAGCGAGGCATAGCCGGACTCGTTCACGTAGACGACATAGCGAACGTTCAAGATGCGCCCATCCGGGACCAGCCGGCGAACGACAAAGATGATGTCTTCCTGCGACAGCTCTTGCGGCAGCTCGACTTCTTCCTCCGTTTGCAGCCGGCTTTGCGGCCGGCACTGCAGGAGGTGGAGGTTCGCTCTGGGGGATGCGCCGTCGCCGTCCTCCAGCGTCAGCGCGAACTCGACATCGACCGGACCCAGGTAGGCTGTCTCGAGGGTCTTCAGCGCCTGTTGGATGAGGCCAGGGAACTCGGTGCGACGCAGCAGGGCGTCGAATGTCACCACAATCGAATCCGGATCCAGGTTGAGTGGGCGGCTGACGAGATCGCGCAGGTCGCCTTCTTGGTAATACTGGGCCATCCAGCGGAGGTAGGGCGGCGAGGCCGCCAGCACTTCGTCCACATTCAGGGTGTCGAACGTATTTCCCTCGAGGTCGATCACATCCACCTTGTGCTGCGAATAGCGGCGGATCTCCTTCGGGTCCGATTCGGGTCGCAGGTTTGGATGGCTCAGGGCGACCAGACGCGGGTAGTCTCCGCCGATGGTCTCCACCGCCCGGGTGCCGAGTCCCCAGACCAGCCGCATGAACCCGGCGGCGCGATCGATGCGCGGGCTCCAGGTGAACTGATTGCGGGAGAAGGCAACCCCGGCGGCGTCCGGCAGGTAGTAGCGCCCGACGGTTCGGCCCTGGACCTCCTGGATCAGGATAGCCATGCGCTCGTCATAATCCACCAGACCCATGCGCCGCCGGTAGAGCAGCACATCCGGGTTGTAGACGCCGGCGTACACCCGGCGGATGGCGTCAAGCAGCTGGCTCAGATTCTCCATGGGCGACTGCTGGTTGGGGCAGAAGTAGCTCTCGTACTTCCCGGCGAACGAGGTGCCGAAGGAGTCTTCCAGCAGGCTGGAGGAGCGGACGATGAGCGGTGCGTCGCCGGCCTCTTCCAGGATGCGCTTGAGTCCATCGACCACCTCTTCGGGGAAGCTGCCGCTCATGAAAGCGTCAACGATCGAGGGGTAGTATTCTCGGATGTCGTCTTCATTGCGGTACTTCTGGTTGGCGTAATCGAGCAGCCCGTTGAGCTGGGTGTACTGGTAGAACAGGTCGGCGCCGACGAACCAGGAGCGTGGGATGCGCAGCCGTTCGAGCAGCTCCGGCTCGGCGGACTTGCGCAGGACGCACTCTGCCAGCATTACGCCGGCGGCCTTGCCGCCGATCTTGCCGCGCCCGATGCGGCGCTCGCGGATGCGGTTCAGGTCGCTGACGTCGAACCAGCGCTTGGCGATACCCAGGTACTTCAGGTGGTCGCTGATCATCGCCTTGATCAGCACCACCTTGATTTCCTGCAGGTGGTGTTCAACCTGATTGCGTTTCTCGGGCGGGAGCGCTTCGTAGGATTCCCCCTGGGAGAAGAGCATGTCCCAGGGCGCCAGCTCGGGGTGGAACGAGAGCACCACGTCCTGCGAAGGCAGGCGCTCGGTGAGCACCTGGCGGGCGATGGCTTCGAAGCGTTCGTGCGGCAGGTTGTAGGCGAAGTAGAAGTCGGTCAGCTGGTCCCGAATAATGGAGACCCGCCGGGTCCAAACTTCGGGGGGTTCCTGCCCGATCGGATCCTCCAACCCCTCGCGCTGCTGGGACTGAATCGCCTTCTCGCGGACCTCTTCCTCGAACGCCTCGGCGCTGATCACACCCTTGGCGAAGAGCTCCTTGCGCATGCGGGAGCGGATGCGCGGCGCAAGAATCGGATACTGCGAGAGTTCCAAGTAGAGCGTGAGGACTTTCGGGAATGAAGTCGGGTCGAAAACCATCGCATGATCCAGATTGCAGCTACGCCGGCTGGCCGTATTTTACTCGCGCTCGCGCTGCCCGGTCGGGGTGTCAGCTTGCACAGCTTTCTGGTAAGCTGCCGAGGTCTTCACGCGTTTGTAGCCAAGCGACTGGTAGAAGCGGTGTGCGTCGCGACGCACGACATTCGAGCGTAGGTCAATGAATTGGGCGCCCATGGCCGCCCCCCAGGCTTCGATCGCGCCCATCAGGCGGCGCCCCACGCCCCGGCTGCGGTGCTCGGCGCTGACGACCAGCCCCCCGATGTGCGCGTGGCGCTCGCTCACCAGCAGGTCCCGCAGGTAGGCGTGCACCCAGCCCGCCAGCCGGCCGTCGACCTCGGCGACGAAGACCTGGTGGGTCGGCTGGCTCAGGATCGAGCGCAGCCGCTGGGCTCCCTGCTCGGCCGTTGTCGGGTAGCCGAGCTGGCCGGCGAGAGCCGCCAATCCGGTGGCGTCCGCCGGCGCGGCCGGACGAATAACCACCAACGCCTGCGGTTCACCCATCTCGCCCCTCGCACGGCTCAGCAGACGGATCCTGGCGCATGAAAACACGGGCGCGCGGCGGCGCCCGTGTGGGATCGTCGGAAATGAGGGAACGCCGTCAACGTCCCAGGTGCATCGGCATGATGACGTGGAGAAAGTCGTCGCGCCCGACCGAGCGGATCACGCCCGGGGAGGCCGAGCTGGTGGTCTCCAGGGCGACGTTGGGTGTATCAATCACGCTGAGCACGTCGACCAGGAACCGGACGTTGAAGGCGATCTCGATCGGATCACCTTCGACGGTGGCGTCGACGACGGTTTCGTTCGAGCCGGTCTCGGCGGAGGTGGCGGTGACTTCCAGCGTGCCGGGTTCGAGCTCACTGCCCGGCGTGATGCGCAGCCGCGCCGAGTGCGCCGCCTCGCGGGCGAAGATATCGGCCGCCTTGCATGCCTTCAGGAAGGAGCCGGTGGGCAGCACGGTACGCGTGGCGTGACCGTTGGGGATGACGGCCTTGATGTCCGGGAACGCGCCTTCGATGAGCTGCGATACCAGCTCGATGTTCTCGCTGCGGAAGATCACCTGGCCGCGGTTCGGCGGCAGGTGCATCGTGATCGGTTCATCGCCGTCGCTGACGATGCGGGCCAGCTCGGTGAGGGCGCGCGCTGGGATGATCGCCCGCACGGAAGCCGGGGCAGACTTGGGGAGCTGCGCCGTGCGGAATGAAAGGCGGAATCCGTCCGCTGAGGCCAGCGACAGCTCGTCGCCGTCGATCTCGAGCAGGACACCGGTGAGCACGGGCCGGGCGTCGTCGGTGGAAGCGGCGAAGGCGACCTGGGCAACCATTTCTTTCAGATCGTCGGCATCGAGCGTCAGGCCGTCGTCCAGATCGACCGGAGGGAGCGGCGGGAATTCCTGTGCGTCGATGCATTTGATGTCGTTGTTGAACGGACCGGCGCGTACGTTCAGTGAAAGGGTCCGGACGTTCAACTCCATGCTCACCTGATCGCTGGGGAGCGTATTGACCAGATCGGTGAAGGTGCGCGCCGGGACGGTGGTCGAGCCTTCCTCCTCAATTTTGGCTCCGATCCAGCAGGTGATGCCCATTTCGAGGTTGGTGGCGCTCAGGCGCAGGCGGCCGTCGTCGGTGGCGACGAGCACGTTGCTCAGCACCGGCAAGGTGCTGCGCGGGGCGACCGCACGCGAGACCACGCTCAAACCGCGCGCCAGGTTCTCTTGCAAGCAGGAGACCTTCATGGGGATTGCGTCCTCTGGCCAAACGAGGGATGGATGTTGTGATCGGAAGTATACATCGAACCCCCTGGCGGAACAATATTTCAGTGCTGAATGTGGGCTTCTAGGGGCTGCGCGCGCCCATTTCGCCGGCTCGGGGGCGTTCCCGGAAGAAAAACGCGCCGAGTCCACCGAGGATCAGGATGCCCAGGTAGTTGCCCAGCAGATCGGCCCAGGAGAAGCTGCGCGCCGGCAGCCAGAGCTGGGAAAGCTCTTCAACGGTCACCACCAGGGCCAGGATCAGGCTGCCGCGCGGCAGCCGGAAGCGGCCGACGGGGCGGCGCAGCACCGGCAGGCTGGCGTTCAGCAGGAAGGCCATCGCGCCGATGAGCAGGAAGTGCCCGGTGGCGTCGCCGCCCGGGAGGTGGGCGACGATGCCGAAGATCGCCGGGACCCGCCCGGCGTTGGCCAGGGCGACGAGCCCCACCAGGAAGAGGGCGAACGTGATCGTCAGCAGGCGCAGCATGCCGGCGATTGTACCCCGGTGCCCTTCTGTGGACAGCAAAGGGGTTCTCGCATACACTGAGCCCATGGCCTCGACCGACCTCGCGCAAGATGTCGCTGAATTGCGCCAGATGGTCCTCCAGCTGTCGCGAATGGTGGAGATCAGCGTCACCTTGAACTCCACCCTGGACATCGACAAGCTGCTCCAATTCATCATCGACTCGGCCGCCGATCTGGTGAACAGCCAGGCGGCTTCCATCCTGCTCGTCGACGACAAGACCCAGGACCTGTACTTCGCCGCCTCGACCGGCTCCGACCCTGCGGAGCTGGCCCAGATCCCGGTCCCGATGCAGGGCTCGATCGCCGGCACGATCCTGCAGGAAGACCGGCCGATGATCATCAACAACGTGGCCCAGGAGCCGCGCCATTTCAGCAAGGTGGGCGACAAGCTCAAGTTCGAGGTGCGCTCGCTGGTGGGCGTGCCGATGCGCATCCGGGACCGGAACATCGGCGTGCTCGAGGCGGTCAACAAGCGCGAGGGCGGCTTCACCGAGGCCGACGTGCGCACGCTGTCGATCATCGCCTCGCAGGCGGCGGTGGCGATCAACAACGCCCGGCTGCTGAAGGCGCTCCAGCGAGCCTACGATGAGCTCGGCAAGCTGGAGAAGTTGAAGAGCGATTTCATCGCCATCGCCTCGCACGAGCTGCGCACCCCGCTGGGCATCATCCTCGGCTACGCCGCGATCCTGCAAGACGAAGCAACCGACGAAGCGTCGTCGGAGTACTCGACGGTGGTGCTCAATTCAGCGCTGCGCATGCGGGCGCTGATCGAAGACATGACGAACATGAACATGCTGCGGGTGGGCGCGGCGGAGATGGATTTCGAGGTGCGTCCGCTGGCCCCGCTTGTGCGGGCCGCCTACGACGAATTGAACGACCTGATTCAGGCCAAGGGGCAGGAGTTTAAGCTTGAAATCGGCGATGAAGATCTGCGGGCGCGGGTGGACGCCGAACGGCTGACGATGGCGCTGACCAACCTGCTGAACAACTCGATGCGCTTCACCCCCGACGACGGCCACATCCGTCTGAGCCTGGAGCGCCGTGGCCGGGAAGCCTGGCTGTGCGTCTTCGACGACGGGGCCGGCATCCCGGAGGGCCAGCTGGAGGCCGTCTTCGACGAGTTCTATCAGGTGGAGGACCACATGACCCGCACCCATGAGGGAATGGGGCTGGGCCTGGCGATCGTCAAGGCGGTGGTTGAGACGCATGAAGGCCGCGTCTGGGCCGAGAGCGGGGGCGGCGGCGTCGGCACCACCTTTACCATCGCGCTGCCGCTGGTGGGGTAGGGGCGCTGCCTGCAGGATTAGAGTGGTCTAATATACCCGGCTTAGGGGGTAAGCTTCCATAATTCCTACCAGTCGACCAAACATGATTGACGATATATCCCCTCCTTGTAGACATTTCCAATTCATATCCCGGAATCATTGCTCGAGGACCCGATGATTCTCGCCCACATGGGGAATATCCCTTGCCGATCCAGGATAGAGATCTTTGCGGCTACTCTCTTCGGAGAGCATAAGCTGGCCGGACGATTTGTGATGCTGCTGCCTGTCCATCTGTGACATCGGAATCGGGACCAGGTGGCGTGAGGCCGCAAAGCGGCCGCCCACTATTCCCTCCTCAGATTGTGTCACCTATGGAGCCATGCACCCAAAACCATAGATTGAATTTCATTGACAATATGTCAGACTTGACATATTCTATTTATGACGGCTGACGACAAGCCCCTGGTCTGGTTGCATGGGCAGGTCAAGTCACCGCCCTTTTCAACGGAAGCGCGGCTCAAAGCGGGGTATCTTCTGAGGATGCTTCAGAAGGGTGAATCCCTATCGCTGCCACATGCAAGACCGCTTCCCTCGATCGGAAAGCGCGTTCACGAACTGCGGATCCATGATCATGGCAGAACCTGGCGAATCATCTATCGAACAGATTCGGATGCGATTGTGATTGCTGAGGTGTTTGCCAAGAAGACACAGCAAACACCTCAGCGCGTCATTCGCACATGCAAGCAAAGGCTTGCAGATTATGATCGCATTGTTGGAGGAAGTTCACGTGGATGAGAGAAAGCGAGCCCTGCTTGAAGCCCAGGGATGGAAAGTTGGCGGCACCCGCGAGTTCCTTGAGCTCACGAACGAAGAGCTGGCGTACATCGAGATCAAGATCGCCCTCAGCCGGCTTGTCAAGGATCAAAGGACACGGAAACGACTGACTCAACACCACGCGGCTGAGCTGATCGGATCGAGCCAGTCACGGGTCGCAAAAATGGAGACCGGTGATCCTTCGGTTTCGATCGATCTGTATGTGAAATCGATCCTTGCGCTTGGAGGATCGCGTGAGGACCTCAGCGAAGCGATCAAAGCAGATGTCCTTGCCGCCTAGGGTCCGAGCTTGTGGTCGGTTGCACTGATCGGAGGCGGGTACCTAAGAACAGTCAACGGGCGGGTCCACGGACTCGCCCGTTTTTGATTCGGCGTGGTTGAGCCTAAAGGCTGAAGCTCTCGCCGGGTTTGAGGACGTGCACCCTGGCGCCGGTCTCAGCGTGCACGCGGCTGGCCCAGGCATCGGCGTCCTGCGCGATCAGCTCCCAGGTGCTGTAGTGCATCGGGATCACGTGCTTCGGTTCGAGCAGCTTCACGGCGCGCAGGGCGTCGTCGGGGCCCATGGTGAAGTTGTCGCCGATCGGCACGGCGGCCAAGTCGAGGCCTTCCTCGCCGATCAGGCGCATGTCACCGAACAGGCCGGTGTCGCAGGCGAAGTAGAGCTTCTCTCCGTCCGCCGTGGTGAAAGAGCCAGTCGATCTCGCCGGCCAGGGTGGCGCCGTCGATGGACCCGTCGTCGCCGTACGGAGTCTGGATGACCGGGAAGACACCCCGGAGCGAGTTCGAGGAGCTCATGAGAACCACCGCAACCGTCTGGTGCACCGTCTTGAAAGTTCCGATACACCTCGGGCGGGAATCCGCCCCGGGGACCGGCTGACACGCGTGCACCGGGACTTGTGAGACAAAGAACTAGAACTCCAGGGAGCCGCCGACGTCGAGGGCCACACCCTTCATCCCCAGCTTGTCGACATCCCTGGCGAAGGCCTCGCCATCCTGCTGGATCAGGTCGAAGGTGTTGTAGTGGCACGGCACCACCACCGGGGCGCCGATCAGGCTGGCGGCGTGGAGGGCGTCGTCGGGGCCCATGGTGAAGTTGTCGCCGATGGGCAGCAGGGCGACGTCGATCCTGTGGCGCTCGCCGATGAGCTTCATGTCACCGAAGAGGC
>JBFJVD010000136.1:0-8032 GCA_041624375.1 Anaerolineales bacterium | reverse complement strand
TTCTAGGGCTCGATCGGGTGCCGGCATCCGGCCGCCGCTCTCCAGCAGATCGGCGAAGGTATCCGGCAGTCCGGAGCTGCGCACAGCGTCCGCTGCCGCAGCGACTTCGTAGGGCACCCGTCTGAATGTGATGCGCGTCCGCAGGCCAAGGTGGGCGATCACATAGCCGGCGCGCGGGTCGCCGTCCTTGGGCTTGCCGACGGAGCCGGTGTTGACAAACCGCGTGCCGTTCACCTTCTTCTGATAGGGAAGATGCGTATGGCCGAAGAAGATCAGGTCGCTGCCGGCCAGCTTGGCGATCCGCTGAAAGGTGGCCAGCGGCCGGTCTTCATAGAGGTACTCGTTCAGCTTGCGTGGGCTGCCATGAACCAGAAGCAGGTGCGGCCGCCCGTTCTCGAGCCGCAGCTGCAGGGGGAGCGTGCGCAGATAGGCTTTGTTCTCTTCGGTCGTCACCTGGCGCGACCAAAGCAGGGATTCTATCCCCAGGCGGTCCTCAAGCGCATCTTTGTAGACGCAGCCGCAGTCGTCCATGTCGAAGCCGACGCCCTCATCATAGTTGCCCAGCACCGTCGGGATCCGGCGCTCGCGCACGAACTCGACCACCTCGTTCGGGAACGCCCCGTAGCCGACCAGGTCACCGAGACAGTAGACCCGCGCCGGGTTCTGCGCCTCCAGATCACGCCAGACCGCCTCGAGCGCGTGCAGGTTGGCGTGGATGTCGGAGAGAATCGCGATCTTCATGGCCACGCTCCCGTCATCCGAAGCGCCCGGTGACGTAGTCTCTTTCTCCGAAGCTAACAGCGCGATCCATGGTGCGAAGGGGTGTCATCGCCCGTCCATGAACCTTGGGGTCCAACGGCATTATATTCGAGCCCCTTGCAATCCATTATCAAATGTGCAATTTCATTGAAGGCCAACGCCGTTTCGGGTATCCTCTCGAAGAGGCGGAGGGAGCTCGACCGGGCCGAACTCAATCAGAAGGGATGCCATGCTCGAGCGAGTGTCCGTGGGTGTCAAGCACCTCGACGATTACCGCCAGATCGTCGGGGAAGAGGAAATCGCAGCGATCCGCAACCTGGCGGACTCGCTGAAGGGGGCAAGGGTTTTGCACATCAACGCCACCGCCTACGGTGGGGGCGTAGCCGAGATCCTCACGGCCCTGGTGCCGCTCATGCAAGACGTGGGCCTGGAGGCCGAATGGCAGGTGATCGAGGGCGACGACGAATTCTTCGCCGTCACCAAGGCCAGCCACAACGGGCTGCAAGGCATGCAGCTCCCCTTGACCCACGAAATGCAGGACATCTGGCGGCGCTACAACCAGCAGAATGCCGACCGGCTCGAAGGCGAATACGACTTCGTCATCGTCCACGATCCGCAGCCGGCGGGGCTTCTCGCGAGCAACGGCCGGCAGCCCGCCCGCAACTGGATTTGGCGCTGTCATATCGACACCTCCGCCCCGAACCCCGAGTTCTGGGCTTTTTATGCCCCCTACTTGAACGACTACGACTCGCTGATCTTCACCCTGGAGCAGTACGTCGGCCCGCAGGTGGAGATGGGGCGCGTGAGGACGATCACGCCGACGATCGATCCGCTTTCGCCCAAGAACGCGCCGATCCCGCTCGACGAGGCGCGCCAGGTGGTGGCAAGCTTCGGGATCGACACCTCCCGGCCACTCATGACCCAGGTCAGCCGCTTCGATCCGTGGAAGGACCCGCTCGGGGTGATCGACGCCTACCGCCTGGTCAAGGAGCAGATCCCCGACCTGCAGCTCGGCCTGATCGGCGGCATGGCCACCGACGATCCGGAAGGCTGGCACTACCTGGATAAGACCTCCAGGCGCGCCGGCGAGGACTTCGATGTCTTCATCCTGCACAACTTCCACCGCCTGGGAAATTACGAGGTTGGCTGTTTCCAGACGGCTTCCGACGTCGTGGTTCAAAAGTCGCTGCGCGAGGGGTTCGGCCTGGTGGTCACCGAGGCGTTGTGGAAAGGACAGCCGGTCATCGGAGGAAATACGGGCGGTATCCCGCTCCAGGTCATCGACGGCGTCACCGGCTACCTGGTGGATTCTGTGGAGCAGTGCGCCGCGCGGGTGCTCCAGCTCCTGGCCGATCCCGCCAACAAGGCCAAGATGGGCGCGGCGGCACGCGAGCACGTACGAGACAATTTCCTCATCACCCGCCAGCTCAGGAACTACCTTCAGCTGTTCACCGACATGGAAAGCGGCGCCGTCAAGCGGTCGACGGCGGCGGCGGCCGCGGACGGCTAGGCGCACCTACTCGCGCGGCTCCCAATAGATGACACTCGGCTCTTCGGGATAATAGTGCAGCACCGGACGATCGGCATAAATGGCTGCCAACCGGCTGTCGGCGCGCTCGCCACGTGAATAGACCATCAGCACATCGTTCTCGCTGAATGGCTGCGCCAGCGGCAGCAGCGTCCCGTATTCCGACCAGTGATTCTCAACATGGACGACGATCAGGGCGGGCTCGATGCTTAGGGCCGCAAGATGCTGCTGCGGGGCGCGCGACATCCCATACAGGCCATGCAGCCCCCCGACTCGGAGCGGCAAATAGAAAGCGGCGTTCAGGCTGACCAGGACAAGAAGCAGGCCGGCGACGGCCGGACGCCGCCAGCGCAGCCAGAGGGCTGGTGAATCCGCCAGGATACCGGCCAGCCAGGCCACGCCGAGCGCGCTGACCACCGCCACCCCGGGGAGCGCTTCGTAGTAGTAGCGCGGGCCGAGCAGGATGGCGCTCGCCCAGTACGCCATGTAAGCAAGCACCAGACTCGGAAGCGTCGCCAGCAGCAGCCAGCCATCCCAGCGCCGGCGCAGCGCCAGCATGCCGAATGGCAGAAACAACCAGGACAACCCGGGCCAGCCGAAGAGGTCGGACCTACCGACCCGCAGGCTGAACTTCGTGTTGATCCACGCCCAGTTCAAATTGTGCCCGCTCTCCTTGACGCCGATCCCCGGACCAAAACCATAGCTGTCGTAGGGCCACCACAGCGTGTAGAGGTTGAGGCCAGGGTCGCCCGTCAAAGCCGCTTGCCATAGGGGGAGCAGGCCGCCGACGGCCAGCGCCAGGCCGCCGATGATCATCAGGCGCCGGCGCACGGCCTGCCCGCCGCGTGCCAGCAGGATGAGCCCATGAACGGCGAAGGGCACCCCAAGCGCCAACGCGGTGACCGGCCGGGTGAGGACCAGCAGGCCGAAGCTGAGGCCGGCCAGTGGAGGCAGCAGCCTCCCCTCCCAGCGAGTCGGGACCTGGCGGGCCTCGCGCTCCAGAAAAAGGTCGAACCAGGCCAGGCTGAATGCGGCACCCAGCACCAGGCTGAAGGTGTGCGCCATGAGGTTGCCGGTCAGCATGAGGTACATCGGCGAGGTGCCGGCCAGCAGCGCCGCCAGCAGGCCGACGCCCTTGCCGCCCACCCGACTCCCGAGCCGGTAGATCAACCAGATGGCGAGAATGCCCAGGATCGGGTTGACCAGCCAGGCGGCGTCCAGCCGGGCGCCAAGCGAGAGCGCTGCCGGCCAGCCGGGCGGGTACTTCCCGAAGCGCCGGCCTTCATAGTCAACGACAAAGGGGACAAGAAAGGAGCGCGGCTCGGGCGGCGAATCGAGGTAGGCGTGCCCGTCGGCCATCACCTCGGCCTGCCACAGAAAGGCGAATTCGTCTTCGATATGCGGCATGCGCTCGAAGACTCGGTCGGCCACCAGCGCTGCAGTCAGGCCGGCCAGCAGTGCCAGCGCAAGCGCGGCGATGTCGGCGCGGCGTTCGGGCCTCACCCCACCCCGTCCGGGCCGAACCCCAGCTCCTGCACCGCAGCCAGCGCGGCGTCATGAAGGTGGCGGTTCGAAACCAGCACACCGCGCGGATGCGGCACGGTGCGCCCCGAGGCAAAATCCAACCGGCCGCCGGTGAGGTCGGTCACCCGGCCGCCAGCCTCCTCCACCACAATCGAGCCCGCCGCCTGATCCCAGATCTTCTCGCGATAATCCGGGCGGGCCGGCGTTGGGATGCGAAACATCAGCTCGGCCTCACCGCCGGCCAGCACCGCGAATTTCGCTTGGCTGTCCAGGCGCACCGGATCCGCCTTTGTGCCGAGCGCGATCCGCAGGGCGCTCATCTTGTCCACATCCGAATGCCGCCGCTCAACAGACTGCAGCACCCTCGCCCCGGCGGGGTCATGCTGCTGCGAGACCGTGAGCCGCCGGTCCAGGTCGCCGGCCATCGGCCCCGACCAGACGCCCTGGCCACGTACCGCGATCAGCGAAGCGCCCGAGCCGAGCCCGGCGGGATCCAGCCCAGGAGAGAGACGGGGGCAGGCCAGCGCACCAACCACCACTTCGCCGTCTTCAATCAAGGCCAGCGCCACACAATACTGCTCGCTGCGCAGGAACCCTGCGGTTCCGTCGATCGGATCGAGCGTCCAGAAGCGCGGCGCCGGCTCCCCCATTCCTCGATCGATCCACGCGCAGACGGCAGGTGGGTCGGCGTTGCTGAATTCGCGCGCCGTGTAGGCCACCACAGCCTCCAGCGCATCCCGCTGCTCCGGCTGCTGAAGCAGCTCGCTCCCCTCTTCAGCGACCAATGGATCGTCGGGGAAATGCTCGGCCAGCATGCGGGCGACGACCGCCTGTGAGGCGAAGTCGGCAAGCGTCACCGGCGATCGATCGTCCTTTTCAAGACTCCCGCCGACGACTTCCGCCTGGATGGCAGCGCAGAGCGCGCCGGCCCGCCGGACAGCATCGAGGGCGAAGGAGGCTTCAGCGGAATAGGGACGAAAGAGGTCGGGCAAAGCGGGCATAGAAAGGGTGAGCTTGGTATGAAGGGTGTCGGCGATTGGTTACTGGTTATTGGTTACTGGGGACTGGAGATTGATCACTCGCTATGGCTGACCAGTCTCCAGTCTCGCTTCTACAAGCCCCCATTCTATCCGCTTTTCTTCGGAGCCCGCAGCGTTTGACTTACGCCCTCCGGGATGGCATGCTGTAGCCAACGGTACGTGCTGGCCATGCTGTGCCAACTGCGGCGCTCCTCCATCCAGAGCCCGAAGGCCAGCCTCCCTTTCGGAACCCTTCTCGTGGAGCCAAGGCATGCCATCGATCGAGTCGATCGGGTATCCGCTCGTCTACAAGGCCGATCCGGCCGGCCTGGAACTGGGCCGGTTGATGTCCGATGACGATGTCTTCCCGTTCCGCATCTATGCGCGCGGTCTGGAGGGCATGCAGAAAGAAGCGCTCGTCCACGAGAGCCCCAGCGGAGCCGTCTGGCGCATGGTGAGCGATGAAGGGCGGTACCTCCACGGCACTGATCTGGCGCCGTCCCCGCTTTCCATTTACGGCGCTGGCATGATCCTCTCGCTGATGGAAGAGCTGCTGAAGCATGCGCGCGCCGCCGGCGTCGAGCTGCGTGCGCTCATGGTGCACCAGGACAGCTACTACACGGTTGAGGGCTCGGCGCTGCGTGGAGACATGACCGGCGGCGCCCGGCCCGTTGAGCTGTCAGTGGAGGTCGAAGCCGACGCCGATTTCGACACCGCTGCCGGGCTGCTGCGGCTCGCCGAACGAACCTCACCGGCACAGGCCTACATGCGCCGCCTGCACGCCAACACGTTCGCCTTGTGCCTTCAAGGAGAGGCATGGCCCGTAGCTCGTGTGAGGCCCTCGGCCAGGCCGCTCGCTCCGCATCCGGACCCGATTTTCGAGGGCGCCCGGCCGGCCTCAAAGGCCGGCAGCGAGGCCGAGATCATCACGAAAGTCCGGGGGGCGGAGCGGCTTACCGAAGGCGGCACAGCCAGCAGCCTGCAGGTCGAGCAGAAGCGGACGCTGCACCTGCGGGGCACAGCTTCCCTCCGACCCGACGGCCTGAAAGAGGCCACGGTGCAGCTCGTCAAACCCAGCGGCAGCGTGTACCGCTTCCTCAGCGCCGAGCCGGAACCCGACGGTCGACAGGCGGCCCCCTCCAGCCTCGCCTACCTATCCGCCGGTGTCGCCTTCTGCTTCATGACCCAGCTGGGGCGCTACGCCCGCATCGTCAAGCAGCCGCTCGATGCCTATCACATCGATCAGGAGAATGTCTACCGGCTCCAGGACGGTGAGGCCGTCTGTGATCCGGTCGACACCCATGTCTTTGTGGACGCCGGCTTGACGCCCGAGCAAGGGCAGCAGCTGGTTTCGATGGGCGAGCAGACCTGCTTCCTGCACGCGGCGATGCGGACGGAGAATCCCAGCCACCTCCGGCTGGTCTTTCAGGGGAACGAGCGTTTGCTCGAACTCAGTTAGACTGAGAGGCGGGCGACGCCAGTAGACCAGACTCGCTCGATCTCCATCTCATTTGCCCAAGTGCGAAGCGCCAGTTGATAGGCCGTCTCGCCGGAAAGAGAGAAAGCGGATGTTGACCTACCACAGCGACGTGATCGGCAGCCTCCTTCGGCCGGCGTACCTGAAGGAAGCCCGAAAACAGCGTTCGAACGGCGAGATCAGCCACGCGGCCTTCAAGAAGATCGAAGACCGGGCGGTGGACGAAGCGCTCGAGCTGCAGCTCAAAGCGGGTTTCGAGGTGGTGACCGATGGCGAGATGCGGCGCTACGCCTTCTTCGGCCACCTGATCGATGCCGTTGAGGGATTCGACAAGTACGGTGGCTGGGCCATTCCCTTCCACGACGAGGCGGGCAACGAGCTGGTGTTCAAGCGGCCGGTCGTCATTTCCAGGCTGGTGCGCCGCCGACCCCTTTGCGAGGAAGAATTCACCTACATGCGCGCCCGCACTGACCGGCAGATCAAGATCACCCTGATCAGTGCCCAGCAGGCCGCCGCCTACTACGATCCTGAGAAATCGAAGGGCGCCTACCCCACGATCGACGCGTATTTGGCCGACATTGTCGACATCCTGCGCACCGAGATCGAGGAGCTGACTCGCCTCGGCTGCACCTACATCCAAATCGACGCACCACAGTATGCGGCGCTGATCGATCCACAGATCCGTGAGGGCTACCGCCAGCGAGGTAATGATCCCGACGTGCTGCTCGACCGCTGCATTGAACTTGATAACGCCGTCATCAGCGGCCACAGCGGCGTCGAGTTTGGTATCCATCTGTGCCGGGGGAACAACCAGAGCAAGTTCTACGCCAGCGGCGGCTACGATCCCATCGCCGACGTCTTCAAGCGCACCCGCTTTCAGCGCTTCCTGCTGGAGTACGACGATGCGCGCTCGGGCGGCTTTGACCCTCTCCAGTATGTCCCCGAGGATCGGACGGTGGTGCTCGGGCTGATCACCTCCAAGAAGCCAACGCTGGAGTCCAAGGACGAACTGAGGCAGCGCATCGACGAGGCGACTAACTACCTACCGCTTGAACGGCTGGCGATCAGCACGCAATGCGGCTTCGCCTCGACGGAGGAGGGCAACCTGCTCTCGCCGGAGGAGCAAGAAGCCAAGCTGCGGCTGGTGACGGAGGTCGCCCAGGAGGTCTGGGAAGGCTCGTAGCACTCACCTCGGCTGCCTCCGTGCCCCTCTGAGTTGATTGATGACCGTCGTCTGACGATACGGGTGCGCCCATTGCTTCCGCAGCGCGCCTGAATACAGGTCGATAAGCCTCACGCGAACATGAGGGATAGCCGTGGCCAGTCGTACCAGAGCCTGCAGGCAGGGGCAAGGAAAACCCATCACCCGGTGGAATAGACGCGCGCTCCGCGGGACTGCTGCATCGTAGACAACAGCGGACTCTGGCAGAACGATTTCACGCCCTCGTCGTCAAATCTTCAATGCCATAACCCTCCCCTCAGGTAGCTGACTTAGTCGCCGCTGGTGGCGAAAATTCGCGCCCTGCAAATCTGCCGTTCAGGAATCCAACCTGACAAATATCACTGCGTGAGCCAGCGTTTCGTAACCTCCCATTTCTCCCCTCGCCGCTGATACTGCCCGCCGTTCCTTTTTTTCTATCGGAGGTAAGACGAGGCGCGCTGGCGAGCTACGACATCGTTCCCGAGCTTCGAATTGCCAGACCTGGTCTGCCACTTCATGCAACA
>JBFJVD010000135.1:0-8064 GCA_041624375.1 Anaerolineales bacterium | reverse complement strand
GGGATGTGATTCAGGATCACACCCAGAAGCTGGTCGCTCAATCGGTGGCGGGCGGTGAGCGCGCTGTCCACCACCTGCATCTCGCCCTGGTAGCGCACCAGCACCAGCGCAGGGGCACGCAGTTCTTCAGCCACCCGCAGGTTTGAGAGCCCCATGGCGTAGCCCTCACGCAGGCTCGCCCCACCTTCGAGCAGCAGGATGTCCTTCCCTTCGCCGGCGCGCTGGGCGGCCTGCCGAATTCGATTCAATAGATCCCCAGGATCGTCGCCCCGCAGCCGGGCGCGAAAGGTCTCGGCCGTCACGATCACGGGCGCAAAATCTTCGAGGGGTCCTTCCAGACCAAGCATTTTCTGGACGAAGGCGGCATCTTCATCAGCCAGGGTCCCATCCGGCGTCCGCCACGGCTGTGTGCTCACGGGCTTCAGGTAGCCGACGGTGTATCCTTCGTCCTGAAAACGATGGCCCAGGCCGAGACAGATCGCCGTTTTCCCCGAGAACGGTTCCACCGAAGTCACATAGAGAGCCTTCATGGGCGCATCCTTTCCTCCGACCCTACCGGCTCGGCAGCCAATTCTTGTTCACTCGACTGCAGCACGAGCCGCATGTCGATGGCGATCCCGCCACCGCCCTGCTCATAGATCACAAACGGGTTGATGTCCAGCTCGGCGATCTGTGGGAAATCAGTCACCAGCTGCCCGATACGCAGCAGGGCCTCGATGAGCGCCGGCTTGTCCACCGGCGGCTGTCCGCGTACGCCATCAAGCAGCGCATGGGCGCGGATCTCCTCCAGCATCGCCTCCACATCCCGCCGCGAAAGCGGAGCCAGCCGGAACGAGACATCTTTCAGCGTTTCCACATAGATTCCGCCGAGACCGAAGGTGACCAGTGGCCCAAACTGCGGGTCGCGGTTCATGCCGATGAGGACTTCGAGACCCTCGGGAACCATTCGCTGCACCAGACAGCCCCAGAGGCGGGCCTCAGGCAGGTAGCGCTGGGCGCGATAGGTGATGAGATCGAACGCATCCCGTACGTCGGCCGGACTCCCAAGGCCGACCTTCACCCCGCCCACATCGGTCTTATGCAGGATGTCTGGCGAGGCCACTTTGAGCACCACCGGGTAGCCGATCTTGCCGGCGATTTCGACGGCCTGTTCGGGGGTTTCTGCCAGTTCGGACTCAGGGATTCGCAGGCCATAGGCTGTAAGGATGGCGCGCGCCTCTGCGTCCCCGATCGTCACCCGGCCTTCCGACAGTGTCTGCTGAAATACCTGCTCCACGGCGTCTTGATCGACGTCGAAGTGCTCATAGACCGGCAGCTGTTCCTGCTGGAACTGGCGATAGCGACTCATGGCGCGGAAGAGCTTGGCGGCGCGTTCGGGGTTCGGGTAGTTGGGCAGGTTGTTGGCCTCCAACAGCTGGGTCCCAACAGCCACGCGCGCCTCGCCCATAAAGCAGCCGACGACCGGAATCTCGACCCGCCGGGCCACGTCGACCAGTGCCTGCGCCGTCGCCTCGATCTCGGTCATGGCCTGCGGCGTGAGAATGAGCAGCACGGCGTCGACGTTCGGGTCTTCGATCACCTTCTCCAGCGCGAAACGGTAGCGGTCGGCCCGGGCGTCGCCGAGCACATCGACCGGATTGGCAGCACTGGCGGCGTCTGGCAGGAAGGTATCAAGCGCCTGAATCGTCGCCGCCTCAAAGCGGGCAAGTTGAAGGCCGGCGCGCTCGAGCGCGTCGGTGGCCAGGATGCCGGGGCCGCCGGCGTTGGTGACGATGGCGACCCGATCGCCGCGCAGCAATGGCAGGTAGCCGAAACCCAGTGCGTAGTCGAAAAGGTCTTGAATCGATTCGGCCCGCAGCACGCCTGCCTGATGAAAGGCAGCCTGGTACGCCTGCTCCGAGCCAGCGAGGGAGCCGGTGTGTGAGCTGACCGCCCGCGAACCCGCCTGGGTCACGCCCGACTTCACCGCTACGATCGGCTTCTTCTTGCCGACCCGCCGGGCGACCTCAATGAAGGCCTGGCCGTCCGGCAGCCCTTCCGTGTAAATCAGGATCACCCTCGAAGCGGGGTCATCGGCCCAGTGCTCAAGCAGGTCGATTTCGCTGATGTCGGCTTTGTTGCCCAGTGAAACGAACTTGGCCATTCCCAGCCGGCCGGCCTGTGCCCAATCGAGGATGGCCGTTCCGAGGGCGCCGGATTGTGACATGAAGGCCATCGGCCCGCCCGGGGGTGAACCGGCGGAAAAGGAGGCGTTCAGTGGGGTGACCGTGTCGATCACGCCCAGGCAGTTCGGGCCGATCAGCCGGATGCCGTAGGATTCGGCGATGGTGATCAGCTCCCGCTCGCGATCAGCCCCCTCCCGGCCGGCTTCCCGGAAGCCGGCGCTGATCACGATGGCGCAGGGGATACCCTTCTCACCGCACGCTCGCAGCGCTTCCGGGACGGCAGGGTAGGGAATGACCACAATCGCCAGATCGATGTCTTCGGGCACGTCGGACACGGACGGATAGGCAGTCTGACCAAGGATGGATTCCGCGCCGGGGTTGATCGGAAATACGCGTCGGCCATCCTGAAGAAACCCGCCGTTGACCAGATTGTCGAGGACGGCGTAGCCCAGCTTCTCGGGATTGGTGGAAGCGCCGATGACGGCCACCGAGCGGGGCTTGAAGAAACAGTCGAGCGTCATGTCGGGCCCGGCTCCCTCGATTGCGCCTGCCGCACCTCGATCGGCGTGCCGATCCGCAGCAGCGCGCTGGCGGCCACGGGGGCGAAGGATTGCCGGTGGAGGGGGCAGGGGCCGAGGCGCTCGAGCGCGGCCTGGTGGGCCGCAGTTCCATAGCCCTTGTGGCGGGCGAAGCCGTATCCCGGGTACCGGTCTTCGGCAGCCGCCATCGCTTCGTCTCGCGCCACCTTGGCCAGCACAGAAGCGGCCGCGATCGAGAGCACGCTTGCATCACCCCGGGTGATGGACCGCTGCGCCAGCCGGCTCTGCGGGAGCGAGATGTGGTCGAGCAGCAGGTAATCGGGGGACGTCTGAAGCGATTCCAGGGCGCGCTGCATCGCCAGCCGGGTCGCCGGAACGACGCCGAGTCCATCAATCTCGCTGCTCGTCGCCGAGCCGAGGCCACAGGCGAGGGCGATGCGCCGGATGAGCGCCGCCGCGCGGGCGCGCGCCGGTGGGCTGAGCTGCTTCGAGTCACGCACTCCCGCCAGCCGTTCCGACAGATCCGGCCGCTCAATCGGGAGAATCACCGCAGCGGCGACGACGGGCCCGGCCAGCGCTCCACGGCCGGCTTCGTCGAGGCCAGCGATCCGCACGGCTCCCTGTTTGCGAAGCGAGTGCTCAGTCTCTAGACCTGGGAGCGCCCCAGAGCTAGTGCGGGGAGTCATAGAGCCCCTGGCGCCAGTTGCGGCGGATTCGGAGCAGGTCGAACAGCATGGCGAAGGAATCCTGGAATAAGCGGACCCGACTGTCGGCATTGTAGTACCAGGGGATGGGGATTTCCACGATCCGATACCCACGCCGGTCGCCGACGAAGAGGATCTCCACGTCGAAGCCCATGCCGGTGAGTCGCTGAACCGAGAAGAGATCCTCGGCGGCGCGGGCCCGGAAGCACTTGAAGCCGCACTGCGTGTCCTGAAAACGGGGCAGGGCGAGCAGGCGGACCAGGTTGTTGTATACCCGACCGATGAGATGACGATAGAGCGGCTCGCCGTAGCGGATCGCACCGGGAACTTCGCGCGAGGCGATGGCGATGTCGAAGCCCTCCAGCTGAGGGGGAATGAAGCGGTTCACCTCGGCTATGGGCATCGAAAGGTCGGCATCACAGATGAAGCGATAGTCGCCTTCCGCAGCGAGCATGCCGCGCTGAACGGCCACGCCTTTGCCGCGCTGCGGCTCTTGCAGGAGCTGGATTCGCTTGTGACGGGCAGCGTAGCGTTCAGCGACGGCAGCCGTTGCGTCCTGGCTGGCATTTTCAACGACCACCACCTCGGCCTGGTACTCCTGACGGTCGAGGAAGCTGAGGATCTCTTCAAGGGTTCCGGGGAGGCGGCGTTCCTCATTATGCGCCGGGATGACGATCGATAACAGCGGTGGCAAGTGAGGCGATCCTGAAGTTCCGGTCGGTGGAGCCTGTGGCTAAGAGAACGCCAGCAGCAGCGCGAAGAAGACGATCACGATGAGCTGGAAGAATCCGAGCACAACGAGCACGATCCACTGGTTGCGGGTCATCCCAAACATCCGGCGGGGTGCGAGCCGGGATGGTCCCCGTTGCTCCAGTTCGAATGGATCGCTGCCGATGGCCTCGCCAGGCTTTGCATCGGGAAGCGGTGTGCGACTCGCCTCCTCTTCCAACTCCAGCTCGGCTTTCGGTGACTTCGGCGGGTTGATCAACGCATCACGGACCGTATCGATGTCCTCGCGGTCCAGGATGGGTTGCTGCTTCTGCAGGTTGGCCGCGAAGTGGTCGATGGCATCTCGCTGGATGATGCGCGCCCGGGGCCGCACCGTATCGACATGGGTGCGCGGATTGGACATAATGAGCACGGCTTCGACCTCCGGTAGCGGCAAGCCCAGCCGATTCAAGTAGTTGCGCAGCGTTTCGGCGGCTTCGAGGGCGAACTCCTGTGGATTGGGCCGGGCGCGTTTGAAGCTGCGCCGGCGGCTGTCGAAGGTCTGCCAATCTTCGCCTTTGGCCCGAAAGATGCCGCGCGCCGGGGAGGCCACGATGACGCGAACGCCCTGCGGGCTGATGAGAATCATGGGCGCGGTGATTCCGGTCTGGGGGATTTCCAGGTTGCGGATCAACACATAGTCGGTCGGAAAGCTCCGATTGAGACGTTCGGTGACCACTTCCTGGGCGGTCATCTCGGCATACCAGGAAAGCCCGTACTCCAGGGTGCCGCGAATGCGCTTCTCCAGGCTGATCTCACCATCTTCACCGCGAAAGGGGGACCGCTCGATGATTCTCATGGCACACCTTCTTCCTGAAGGATCTGTGAGATCGGCCGTTTCTGAAACGTGCGATTGACCGACGGTGCGTCCGGGAGCTCCCCGCTCAGGTAGGCCGACACGAGCTCGATGGATTGTGCCAGACCCCAACCCTGGAAACCGGCCAGGTCTTCTTCACTGACGAATTGGAAGACGGCCCGCTCCATCTCCTCATTTGAGGCGAGCCGCAGCGCGAAGGATTCCGGAGAGATGCCGAGGCGTGTGGCAAAGATCTCAACGGTGGCCGCCCGCCCCCCTGGCCGAAGCTGCTCAACGAGATGATCTCGCCAGCGCAGAAGCGCTTGGTCCGACGCAAACGGGAGCCAATGTTCAGGCTCGATGTCTGCGATCCGGCGGGGCAGGTCGTTCGAGAGCTTCGGGAGGTCCTGCGCGTCCAGATAGGCTCGCAGCAGGTTGTGATCGATCAAGCGCTGGTGGAAGCTGTCGCGCTGGACTGTCGGACCGAAGTATGGTTCAAACAAGGTGGCAATCCACGCCTGATCGAGCCACAGATGGGCGAGGTAGCCGGCGACAAAGCAGGCGTGGGCGTTCGTCAGCTCGGCGACCTCGCCAAGTTCCGCGTGCCGGGCCAGCAAGCGTTGGTGCGCCGGCGGACCGGGCTTCATCGGCACTTGGAAGAAATGGGTTTCTGCTCGCTTTTGTCCAGAGAGTACGCCAGCATCCGGCGCCGTGTTGCCGAAGAGGAACGAGCCTCGAGCGCGCTCAAGGCGGTCGCGCACCGCCGGGTCGAGGCGTGGGTCGGTCATCAGCTGATCGGCCAGCGCGAGATGGTTGAACGGCGTAGGCACAGGCGCATTATACGCGAACCCTACGCCTCGAAAAAGCGAAACGGGCTGTTTGGGCGGCTATAATCAGGGTGAGATGAAGTCACATGGTCTACTGGGCATGAATCAAATCTTCCGGCTGCTGCTCCTGGCGAGCCTGATCCTCTTCTGGCTGCCGACGGCGCAAGCCCAGGAATCGGGCGAAGTGCTCGTTCTCTCGACCGAGGGCCCGCTGACGCCGGCGATGGCCGAGTACCTCGACCGCGGGCTGGCGGAAGCCCAGGAAACGGGGGCGGCACTGGTGATTCTGCGGATGGACACGCCCGGTGGGGCGATCGATCTGATGAATCGTATGGTGCGCAGCCTGCGGGCTAGCAGCGTGCCGGTGGTGGTCTATGTCGCCCCCCAGGGTGCGATTGCCGGCAGTGCCGGCACGGTGATCACGCTGGCCGGCCATGTGGCGGCGATGGCGCCCGAGACGGCGATCGGCGCCGCCAGCCCGGTGGGGCTCGGGGGCGAGGAACTGGGCGAAACCATCGAGACCAAGGAAAAGGAGATCCTCAAGGCGACGGTTCGCAGCCTGGCCGAGCGCCGCGGTCCGGAGGCGGTGGCGCTGGCCGAGGCGACGATCGACGAGGCGCGCGCCGCTTCGGCGGCCGAAGCGCTGGAAGTCGGCTTGATTGACGTCGTTGCGCTGGATCTGGACGACCTTCTGCGCCAGCTCGATGGGTTTGAAGTTGAGGTGGCCGGAACCACGCAGACCCTTCAAACCGAGGGTCTGACGATCATCGAACTCCCCATGTCCTTCATTGAGCAGGTGCTCCAGGCGCTCACCAATCCGAACCTGATCTTTCTGTTGATGACGATCGGCGTGCAGGCGATCCTGATTGAAATCTCGAGCCCGGGGGGCTGGGTGGCAGGCCTGCTCGGCGTCACCTGTCTCGCGCTCGGGGCCTATGGCCTCGGAGTCCTGCCGGTCAACTGGTTCGGCTTGATCTTCATCATCACGGCATTTGTCCTCTTCCTGCTGGAGGTGAAAACGCCCACCTTCGGCGCCCTCACGGCCGCCGGCGTCATCTCGCTGATCGTCGGCGCAGTGGTGCTCTTCATCAGTCCGGGCACACCCGCCTTCCAGCGGGTTTCCACCGCGTTGGTGGTGGGGACCGCGCTGGCCACCACGGCGCTCTTCCTCGGTATCGTCATCTTTGCGCTGCGCGCCCAGCGACGCCCGATCGATGTCGGCTGGGAGGCGCTGATCGGCAAGCAGGCGACGGCCCGCACCGCGCTCGAGCCGGCGGGCAAAGTTGCGCTCGCCGGCGAGATCTGGACCGCCGAGCTGGTCGAAGGCGAGCAGGTTGAAGCCGGCACCGTCGTTGAGGTGATCTCCGTTGAAGGCTTGAAAGTGCGCGTGCGGCGACCGACGAAAGACAAAAGTTGACTCGGTCCAAGGGAGCCTGTACACTAAGCCGGATCCACCCAGATGGGGGCCTGCTGGCACAGGGTTTGCACCCAGCCATCGCATGTCCTGCAGAGAATTTGCTGCCAGCGAACTCGCCGCGAATGAGACCTCATGGTTGAGGGGAACACCGCAAACAGGCTTGCCGAGGAGTAGGGGATGACCTCAGGATCCTTCCGATTGATCGAACGCACCGGGCCGAACCCTGGCATGACGTTCGAACTGAACAAGGAGATTTCCCTGATCGGGCGCGATGTCAGCACCGATATCGTGATCAACGACCCGGAGGTTTCGCGACAGCATGCTCGACTGACGCGCACCCCCGGTGGCTATGTTCTTGAGGATCTGGGCTCGACGAACGGATCGTTCGTCAACGGGGAACGCCTCGTCGCCCCGCGTGTGCTCAGCCCTGGCGACTTGATCGGGTTGGGAGAGAACGTCACCGTCACCTTCGACGCTGAATCCGCGGAGTCGGCGGCGACGGTGCTGAGCACCGCCTCCGGCCCTGAACCGGCGCCGGCCCAGCCGCGCGCCGCACCTCCGCCACCGGCGGCCATGCCGGAACCGGCCATGCCCATGGCACAGGAAGGCGGCGAGGACCGGCGGCGCTGGATCTTCGCCGGCTGCGGCTGTCTGGTGCTGCTTAGCCTGTGCATCGGCGTCTTCTGGTTCATGGACGCGTACTATCCCGATCTTCTCTACGCGCCACTCCGCATCTTTGGCTTCTAGCCCCTGCTGTTGAAGTTGCGAAGGGCGGAGCAATGAACTTGCTCCGCCCTTTTGGTTCCCGCGCCGCGGTTGCGGCGCGCAGCTATTTGCCTGCCAGGGCC
>JBFJVD010000134.1:0-8083 GCA_041624375.1 Anaerolineales bacterium | reverse complement strand
GCCAAGGAAGGCCTGCCTTCGCTGCTGTGGTCGGTCCATTGGAACAACAATCCATGGTTCCAGCCCCCGTCGCACCGCTCGCTGTGGGCCAAGGACCTCGAGCTTGAGCCGTTTAACCCGGAGACGCATGAAATTCTGTTGTACGTGGGCTGCACCTCATCGTTCGATCGCCGAGCCCAGAATGTGGCGAGATCGCTGGTTGCATTGCTCAAGAAGGCGGGGGTTGCCTTTGGGGTATTGGGTGATGATGAGCCCTGCTGCGGCGAGGCGGCGTTGAGTGTCGGCCATGCCCCCTATTTCCGGGAGCTTGCGGAAAAGGCGTCCCAAATCTTTAAGGACCGAGGCGTGGGGACCCTGGTGACGATTTCCCCCCACTGCTACGACGTGTTCTTGAACCACTACCCGAGGCCGGACGCGAACTTCGAGCCGATCCACTACACGCAGTATCTGGCCAGGCTGCTCGCAGATGGCCGGCTGACGATGGAGGAGATTCCCGACTTGCGGGTCACCTTCCATGATCCCTGCTATCTGGGCCGAAAGAACGACGAGTATGAGGCCCCGCGCAGCGTCCTCGCAGCGATCCCCGGCGTGGAAGCCGTCGAGATGGTGCAGACCGGTGTGGACAGCCTCTGCTGCGGCGGAGGCGGCGGACGGATGTGGATGGAGACGGCTGCGGGCGAACGCTTCTCGGACCTCCGAGTGCAGCAAGCGGTCGACGTTGACGCTGACGTTCTTGTCACCGCGTGTCCCTCTTGCATCGCCTGTCTGGAAGATAGCTTGAAAGCCATGGGTATTGAGAATGTTCGCGTCCTGGACGTTGCTGAGGTTGCAGCCGAAGCGATCACCGAGGACGCTGAGCGCATCGAGGCAACCTAATGGTCCAATCGCTCTACAGTGTTGACGAGGCGCAGGATGCGATCTGGGTCTTCTTGGAGCACGCCGGCGGCCAGCTGGAAGGTGTTTCGCTCGAGCTGCTATCCCGAGGCCGTCAGCTAGCCGACGAGGCTGGCTGGGAGCTCTGCGGCCTGCTGCTTGGGCACCAGGTGGCAGAGCTATCGGAGCTCGCGATCGCACATGGCGCCGACAAAGTGCTGCTGGTCGAACACCCGCTCCTTGAGGTGTTCACTGTCGATGCTTATGCCTTTGTCACCCATTTCGTGCTGACGGAGCGGAAGCCGAGCATCTTCCTTGCTGGGGCGACGCCGAATGGGCGTGACCTTGCGGGCCGGCTGGGCGTGAGGCTGCGCACAGGCCTGACGGCCGACTGTACAGACCTCCGGCTTGATCCCAAGACAGGGATCCTGGTGAGTGAAGTGACCGGCTTCGGCGGCGGCGTGCTCGCGCTGATTGAATCGCCAAAGCACCGGCCGCAGATGGCCACGGTGCGCCCCGGCGTCTTCCCTCCGGGCGAAGCCGATCCAGGCCGGATGGGAGACACCGAGCAGATCGAGGTCGAGATCCCCGAAGGGCTGATCCAAACGACGATCGTCGAACAATCCCACGGCGAGGGCGTCGACCTGACGCAGACCCCAGCCCTCGTCGTCGGCGGTCGTGGGGTGGAAGGCGATTTCGGCATGCTCCGCGAGCTGGCGACGCTCCTCGGCGGGGACGTCGGGGCCACTCGCCCACCCGTGGATGATGGCTACATCGAGCGTGAGCGGCAGATCGGACAGACCGGTGTCGTGTGCCGGCCCAAAGTGGCTGTTGTCTGCGGCGTCAGCGGCGCATTTCAATTCGTCGTCGGAATCCAGGATGCCGACCTGGTAATCGCCATTAACTCCGACCCTGAGGCGGCGATCTTCGAATACGCCGACTACTGCATCGTCGGTGACGCCGCGCGCATTGTTCCCGAGCTCACACAGGCGCTTCGCACCGGGGAGAAGGTGCTCGATGTCTGAGCTGAAGATGGCTGTCTGCATGAAAGTGGTCCCCAAGCCCGAGGAAATTCGGGTCGATCGGGCGACGATGGCGCTGGAACGGGCCGGGGTCCGTTCCGAGATGAACCCGCCCGATATGAACGCGCTCGAACTGGCACTCCGGGTGAAGGATCAACATGGCGGCCAGGTGAACCTGCTCTCGATGGGCCCGCCTTTCTTCGATCCCTATCTGCGCATGATGCTGGCGATGGGCGCTGATCACATCTATTTGCTCAGCGATCGCGCACTTGGCGGGGCAGACACGCTGGCCACAACCTATACACTCGCCCAGGGCATTCGCAAGATCGGAGGCGTCGACCTGATCTTCTGCGGCGAGGAATCCTCAGACGGCGCCACCGGGCAGGTACCACCGGGGTTGGCGGAGTGGCTGGAAATGCCGCAGCTCACTCTGGTCGACCAGCTCGACTACGATCCCGATCGGGGCGTCGTCCGCGGCCGCAGGGAACTGCACGGCGGGCACCAGATCGCGGAAGTCCCGGTTCCGGCGGTAATCTCTGTGAAGACGGCCGCCAACGAGCCGCGCTTCATGGATTACAACATCAAACCTTGGGCCTTTGAAGAGCAGCAGCTGACCATTTGGAGCGCCGAGGATCTCGAGGCAGATGCCGGGCTGATCGGATGGGACGGCTCCCCGACCATCGTTTCCGGGCTGGACGAGGCGCCAACCCGCGAGCGGAAACGGATCTTCCTCAAGGGGACGGATCAAGAAGTGATCGGGCGGCTGGTTGAGATTCTGGACGAAGGACTCTAGACAGCGTTCAGCAGGACACGGCAGCGGTCTTGGTGTACCGTCTGGGTAGAAGTGAGGGCCCCTGAAAGCTTAGGAGGTCTGGTATGGAAGGCACGATTGAAATCTCGAAAGCTGAATTCGAGGGCTTCAAGCAGGTGATTGAGACGGGCCACGACCTGGCGGAAGCGCTGTGCCGGAGCTATGACGTTCTTGTCTCCGGGAGCGACTTCGAATTTGAGTTCGCCGCCTTTGTTCGAGCGCTCGACCACTCGCCCGAGCACTGCAAAGAAGGCCGGTACATCTGGAAGGCCATTGAAGAAGACTGGAAGCAGGACGCGCCCGGAGGATAGGCTTCACGATCTGCCATCTCGGCTTCCTGGTCGATCCTGATCGAATTCAGCCTGCGACGGGTACGAACGCTGCGATTCGTTAACCGCTTCAACAGGGGGTGGCGGCCATAACAGCGTTCTGTGCGCAGGCAGGCTGAATCCCCCCACGACCCCAACCTCGCCGGACAACCTGCTCAGCAAAGGACGCCTCGGCACCTGCGCGACAGCTCGGCCACCGCCAGCAAGTAGGAGGAACGTCCTACCCCGCGCTGGGCAAACATGCATCCTCGCCAGAGAATCGTGCGTACCACTAAGATGAACGGCCCTGCCGGCCAAGCGGCCACCCATGTCAGGGCTGAAGCCGACTCGAAGAGGGAGGTTCCCATGAAGAAAGCCATCCTGTGGTCCTTGGTTCTCGTTCTGCTGCTGGCGACAGCGGCGGCTGCGCCCGTGCAGCGGCGCTTCACAGCGCGTCTCACGGGCGACCAGGAAGTGCCGCCCGTGGCAACGGACGCCACTGGACGTGCTGCGTACCGCTTCAACGCCGATTTCAGCCGGATGCGCTTCGTCCTGCATGTGAAGAACATCGAAGACGTCGTGGCGGCTCATGTTCACTGCGGTGCGTTTGGCGAATCCGGGCCGGTTGGCGTAACGCTGTTCTCAGGAGGTCCGGTGAGCATCCAGAAGGGCATCCTGGTGGCCAGCGCGGTTTCCACGCCGGATGCGGGCAATGCCTGCGGCTGGGAAACGCTGGAGGACGTGTGGCAGGCCATGCTCAGTGGCGACACCTATGACAACGTCCACACCCTTGCGCACCCGTCCGGCGAAATCCGCGGGCAGATCAAGTAGCGAGCCCCAGGTACAGGGGTTGCGCCGCGATCGGCGCAGACGAACAAGCCGGCGGAACCCGCCGATCCTAAAGTTAGGAGCCCGCTCCGATCGGAGCGGGCTCCAGCCGTCATGGCAGATGCGGGTTATTGCGCCAGCGGCTATGGGCGGCCATCGCTTGCAATAGCCTCCCGCTGAACAACCTGGAATTCATCTTCGAGCGCCTGCAGTGATTTGCGAAATGCGCTGTACTCCAACTCCTGGATCGGCAGCATCGCCGGTCCAACGAAGCCTTGCTGCCGGATGTCTTCCGCCTTGCGCTGGGCCTTGAGGCGGGTTGCGTCCCAGGCCACGTTACCGAACAGGTCGACTCCTTCGGAGAGCTCGCCATCTGCTGTAATGGAGTAGGCCATGCAGGAGACAAGCGGCAGGCAGTAGGCTCCGGCAACGGGGGTGTTGATCGCCACCGGCATCAAAGGCATATGATGACTGCCACGAGCATCGCCTGCCACGAAGTGCGCCGTCATATAGGGCATGACGATTTCCTCCGGCGCCGGAAAGATGCCCTGGCTGCGCACGATCGCCACGGGATCGTCTTTGCCTTTGTATTCACCCGCGATCGTGTGTAGGCGATCCGTCGAAACAGATACCACCTGCTGGGCCGGGTAGCTGCGGGAGCTGATCGACTGGATCCCGAACCGATTCTCATCTCGTAGCAAGACCGCCAGATCGAGGTGGCGCTCCGGTGTGTCGATTTCGAGCACCCGGTCACCACCCGCATACTCCATGTCGATGATCCGGAAGCGGAACCCGGCCTTCATCTTTGGCAACATCAACCCGGCGCAGAACATCGGATTGGTGAATACACCCCAGAGCGGGAAGTTAAATGCGCCCGGCCCGCATTTATCGGCAGCGAAGACGAGAAACGGTTCAGCTGGCCGCTCCACAGCTTCTGAATCGAAGCTGATCTCTGCCGCCCCAGGTCCGGCGCCGCGCACGTTGCCTGAGGGTGCGTCCTTGAGCAGATCCTGCCCTGCGCCATACAGCCCGGCCCGGCTGGCGATGGCTGAGGCCTCTTCGAACACCGACCAGGCGAGCTCGTGGATGGGCGGATGAGACGAGCCGTTGGCGTGCACCATCAAAAGGCAGACATCATCTCCGGTGTGGGTTACATCAAATCCAGTGATGAGACCGCTGGACTTGGCCGAGAGAAGCCGAACCCGGGCTGCGTCCAGCATGGCATCGGAGGGGCGCGTATGCCCTCCGATACTCCCGACATCGGCCTTAATAACACTGATCGTCAACATCGACTACCTCCTCGCGGTGATAAGGAACCAGCTACGCGTCACCTCCCCCCACTTGCGCAGGACATCCACTTAGCATTAACTATAGGGTGCGCGATAGCAGGTGCGCATAACCGTTGTCATAGCGAGATGCGTAGCAAATGGCAAAGCAAAGGTCCTCCAAGCGCCAGCGGCTCGATAGCGTCGGTGCCGCCTTGGTGAACGCGCTCCAGCAGGACGGTCACGCCAAACTGGCCAACCTATGGAGGGCCTTCCTTGGTGCGCCGACAACCATCTACGTCCGCTCTGAAGAAGGCCACCGGCCCCTGGACGGATACGCGCTTCATTGGATTGGCCGCTACTTCCCAGCCACACTGCCTGGCTTGCGGGTCGTCCCCATCCTGGACCGGGTGGAGGACGTCCCGGCAGATCATTTGATCCTCCTGGGCCGGCTTCACGCATTTCAAAGCGAGACCCTGCTGGAACAGATCGGCGCAGAGATCATTCACGCACGCGGCCGTTTTCGGGCCATCGACGGTGAGCGCCTGCTACAACTGGATTCCGGTGAACTCTGGACTCGCGTTGAGCAGCAGCGTTGGGCGCGAGATTATGGGGTCATCCGTTTGTGGCGTCAGGCATCGCCGCCGAGATTGGTCTTGAACTTCAGCGGGCTTGGGTCGATCGGAACGCTCGGGTCGGTCCTCGCCCTATGCGATGTCCGGCGCGCCGTGCGCGCTGAAATCGAGGCCGGTCTACCGGGTCGATTGACCGCCGGCAGCTTCACCGAGATCCTGATATGCGCCGAGCGCATTCCCGCCGAAGATCCACTGGTGGTGAGCCCTGAAGAGGTCATCATCCGCACTGAGCGCATCCATCATGGTGAAGGCCAGCTCAATCTACCACGGATGATTTTCAGCATGGATGCGGGCCAGACCGAGGGAAGATATGAAGTGGTGGTTTGCGATCCAGACGGAGGCCGGCCGCTGCAGCTCAGCACGAGCCAGGTGGAATACGCCGTGCTCGCGGCCATCGCACGACATACCGCCAAAGAGCCTTCCGTCTACGCCGATCGCGGCGGATACATTTCCTACGACAGGATCGCCGGCTCTGAAGTCGTGCGCGCCGTCCTGCGGGACCCCGATGGCCTGCACGTGCCGGTGGTCCGGGCGACGGTGGCCCGACTGCGCAAGCGACTACTGGAACCTGACTGGCAGCGACGCTTTCCGAACCTGATTCTCAGGAGCAAGTTGCGCCCGCCCGGCAGCCGCAAGGAACGGGTGGTGCTGAGGCTGAGGGCGCACTTTCAATTTCTGGGAGAGGAGATCGCCTTTTCGGAGTTTGGAGGCGGTGCGTGAGACGAGTGGGGCGTGGAGGCTGAAGTCAGACGCGGCGTTCCAGGACTATGAAAGTGAGATCATACGCATTGGGTTCATCCGCCGGACGCTCTCGCCGTTCCACCGGTTTCCATGCGTTGGGATCAAAGGAAGGGAAAAAGGTGTCCGCTTCGACTTCCGCTTCCACCAGCGTGAGGTACATGCGGTCGACCAGCCCCTGGTCCAGGGCTTTTGCGTATACGGCCGCGCCCCCGGCGATAAACGCCTCGCTCTCCCCCACTGTTTCTGCGAGCTGTAGCGCCTCCTGAAGCGAACCGGCAACCCGCACATCCTCGCTGTGCTCGAGTGAGTCGAGTCCCGACCGACTCAGCACGATGATGCGCCGCCCGGGAAGATGGCTGGTGGGCAGCGACTGATATGTCCGGCGCCCCATGATGACGTGGTGGCCCATCGTCAACCGCTTGAAATGCGCCATATCCGCCGGCAGCCGCCAGGGAAGCCCTCCCTTGTTCCCAATCGCCCGCTCGGGTCCGGCCATGGCGACAATGACGCTGACAATCAAACCGAGACCTCGGCTTTGATGTGTGGATGCGGGTGGTACCCCCGCAGCTCGAAGTCCTCATATTTGAAATCGAAGATCGATCCCACCTCAGGGTTGAGTTTCATGGTCGGCAGCGCCCGTGGGGTCCGGCTGATCTGCTTGCGCGCCTGATCCAAATGGTTCAGGTAGAGATGCGCATCGCCCAAGGTGTGGACAAACTCACCGGGAGCCAATCCGGTGACCTGCGCCACCATCAGGATAAGCAGCGAGTAGGAGGCAATATTGAAGGGGACACCAAGGAACAGATCTCCCGAGCGTTGATAGAGCTGGCAGGACAGGCGTCCCCCAGAGACATAAAACTGAAATAGCGTTGGGCACGGCGGAAGCGCCATGTCGTCCAGGGAGGAGGGGTTCCATGCGCTGACGACGAGCCGGCGCGAGTCCGGATTGTTGCGGATTTCTTCGATTACCCAGGCGATTTGATCGATCGTCTTCCCGCCCGCCCCTTCCCACGAGCGCCATTGAGCACCATACACCGGACCTAGCTCGCCCTGCTCGTCCGCCCACTCGTCCCAAATGTGGACGCCATGCTCGGTGAGGTAGCGGATATTCGTCTCGCCGCGGAGCATCCAGAGCAATTCATAAACAATGCCTTTGAGAAAGAGCTTCTTCGTAGTCAGCAGCGGATATCCTTCTTGAAGATCGAACCTCATTTGATGGCCAAAGATTGAGAGCGTTCCAGTGCCGGTGCGATCCTCTTTCTTTATCCCCTGTTCCAGAACATGATTCAGCAGGTCCAAATACTGGCGCATCCCGAGACTCCTTCCACTCTTTCGGCACGCTTTCCCCAATGGCAGGATTGGCGACCAGCGCGGCACGCGGACGGATTGTTCGCTGGCGTTCGGTGGGTATCTTGCTAAGTGATTGATTTTTGGATCAGCATGCTGCCGGCTCAACAGCTGAGTGTGCAGCGGGCTAAAACACCCGCTGATCATGATCGACTCAGTATAGACGGGAGAGGCAAAGGCTGTAAAGCGTGTGCAGATTGTCCGGCGGCATCTGCATGTCGTGTGCGGAGAGCAGGCCGCCGGCCCCTGCTAT
>JBFJVD010000133.1:0-8391 GCA_041624375.1 Anaerolineales bacterium | reverse complement strand
TGCGCCGGTTTTTCGATCCGATCCTGGTTTCAGCCGCCCTGGGCATCCGCAAACCTGCCGAGCAGCCTTTCCGGGCGCTGCTCGCCTCCTGGCAGCTTCCCGCGCAGCAGACCGTGATGATCGGTGACACGCTCGACGCCGACATTCTGGGCGCGCAGCGGGTCGGGATGCGCCAAATCTGGCTGACCACCGAGGCGGGGCGCAGCGACAATCTGGCGCAGGCCGGGCGAATCGTCCCGGAGGCGACCGTTGCGCGGCTGGAGCAGATACCTGAAGCACTCGGCGAGCTTCATGAGGCCCCACCGCCGGATGCCTGAGTTCTTTCCCCTCACGGAACGCATCTTGGGCCTCGACCTTCCCTGGAAGCTGGTTGGGCCCTTCGGATTCCCGATCACCGTCTGGTTGGTGCAGGACGCCGATCGCTGGGTCCTCATCGACACCGGCGGGCAGTCACGGGCGCGCGAGCTGGTCGCGGCGGTGGAGGCCGCCACAAGAGGGATCGGGCCGGAACAGGTCCTGTTGACGCATGGGCATGCCGACCACGTCGGCGGCCTCTCGGCCGTGCTCGACGCCTGGGACGTCTCGGTCTTCTGCCATGAGCAGGAGACCGCCTTCCTGCGCGGCACGCGCACATACGCCGATCAGCCCTCCAGGAGCCTCAGCTTCACGCTCTTCCGCCGCGCCGTCCCAACCCTCGCCGTCCCCTCGGCACAATTGGAGACCCTGGACGATGGTGCCCGCGTTGCCGGCATGAAGGTGATCCACCTGCCGGGCCACGCGCCCGGGCAGATCGGATTCCTCCATACCCAGGAGCGGGCGCTGATCTGCGGGGATGCGGTGATGAACCTGCGCGGCCGGCTGTCGGGACCGCTGGCGATCGCCACCCCTGATCCGGCAACCGCCCGCCGCTCGATGGCACGCTTGCTGAGCTTCAATTTCGATCGATTGCTTCCCTCACATGGAAGGCCGCTTCTACAGGAAGGCCGAGCGGCGTTGGCCCGCTACCTCACGAAGGATGTGGCGCGGGTGTGAGTATTCGTGAATGGGGCGCCTTCGGATTGCTGTCGTTGTTGTGGGGATCCTCTTTCCTGTGGATCAAGGTCGCTTTGCAGGAAGTCGGACCTTTTACACTGGTCGGCTGGCGGCTCGTCGCCGGCCTGGTGACGATGGCGCTGATTCTGGCGCTGCGGCGACCCGAGCTACCGCGACAGCGGGCGACCTGGTTCCACCTGGCTATGCTCGGCGTCATCAACATCACGCTGCCCTTCTTTTTGATCTCCTGGGGCCAGAAGACCATCGATTCAGCGGTGGCCTCCGTCCTGAACAGCACCGTTCCGCTGTTCACACTCGTGATCGCGCACCTGCTGCTGCCCGACGAGCGGATCACCCTGCAGCGCACCGTTGGGCTGCTCGCTGGGTTTGCTGGCGTGGTGGTGCTGGTGCTGCGCGAACTGGGCCCGGGCACCTTTCGACAAAGCTTGCTCGGCCAACTGGCGGTGCTGCTGGCTGCAGTCTCCTACGCTGTCAGCGGCGTCTACGTCCGGCGCTATCTGCGCCAGGTGCCGCAGCTGCTGCAGGCGTTTGTACCGATGGCGGCGGCGCAGTTCTTGATCTGGCCGCTGGCGTTTCTCTTCGAACGGCCGGTGATCCTGCCCACCCAGGCCGTCACCTGGATCGCGCTGACCTTTCTGGGCGTGCTGGGCTTGAGCGCGGCCTACATCCTCTTTTTCTATTTGATCCATTCGGTCGGAGCTACGCGCGCAAGCCTGGTCACCTATCCCATCGCCGTCGTCGGCGTCGCCATGGGCGTGATCTTTCTGGGGGAGCAGCTGGACATCAACTTGATCCTCGGTACGCTGCTCGTCATCCTTGGCGTCGGCGTGGTGAATTGGCGGGCTGCCGGCCGCCCCAAGCCGGCTGCCGAGAGCGGTAAGGGATCAGCCGCTTGACATGCCACTTCGCATCCGGCACAATCAAGCGGCCGCTCCGCGATCGCCATACGTGAAGTAACTCGCTTCGCTTGATCCTCGGTCCGGAATCGATCCTGTCCTGAAACCGATCAGTCCCGACATGTGGTTGAATGGGCGCCTGGGGCGCAAGGTGGCGACCGAGGTTGAGACCTGCCGAGCCTCGTCGGCTGGAACCTGGAGCGGAGGTGCCGTGCTCATGGGGAGTTCAGAATGACTGCGATTACCACGACGGCGCTCGGACGCGTCTTTGATACGCGCACCGGCGTCGTCCGGCGTAAGAAGAAGGAAATCGTCGCGCTCCGCGAGGTCGAATTTCAGGTCGAGCAGGGGGAGCTTTTCGGCCTGCTGGGCCCGAACGGCGCCGGAAAAACCACCCTCACGAAGATTTTGAGCACGATCCTGCTGCCGACCAGCGGACGTGCACACGTGCTGGGGTTTGATGTGATCGACGAAGCCCGCCGGCTCCGGCCGCGTATCGGCATCGTCTTCGGCGGCGAGCGCGGCCTCTACTGGCGTCTGAGCGGGCGCGACACGCTGCTGTATTTCGCCGATCTGTATCACGTCCCGCCGAAAGTTGCGGCTCGGCGCATCCCGGAGCTCCTTGAGCTTGTCGGCCTCTCGGACCGGGAGGAGGAGCGGGTGGAAGGCTACAGCCGCGGGATGAAGCAGCGGCTCCACATCGCCCGCGGCCTGATCAACGATCCGGAGGTCCTATTTCTCGATGAGCCGACCATCGGCCTCGATCCGGTGGCGGCCCGCGAAGTGCGCCGCATCATCCGCGATTTAAGCTCCGAAGGCAAAACCATCTTCCTCACGAGCCATTACATGTACGAGATCGATGAGCTCTGCGACCGGGTGGCGGTGCTGAATCGCGGCGAGGTGCTCACGGTAGACACACCCTCCGCCCTGAAGCGATTGGTGGCCGATCTCGAGGTCGTCGAAATCGAAGTGCTCGGTGCACGCCAGCCGGCGCTCGACTCGCTGCGGGCACATAAGAAGGTTGCCGCGCTGCAGGTGGAAGCACGCGAGCAAGCCCAGGTCCTGCTCATTCAAGCGCCGGGCGCCGCCGGGCTGGTGGGTGAATTTATCGGCCTGCTCGATGGCGCCCAGGTGCGCTCGGTGATCACCCGTCAGCCGACGCTCGAGGACGCCTACGTCCGCTTGGTCGGCCCGGAGGCGATGAAAGCGTGAACCTGAACCACACGCTGCGGGCGCTGTGGGGTTCCTTTCGAGAGCAGGCCACGTCACGGGCGACCGACAACTTCTTCATCGGCACCCTCTTCATCCAGCCGGTTCTCATGACGCTCTTGAGCGTCGGGATCTACATCTACGGCGGCCGCCCGGACTTCGGGCTCTACGCCGTCATTGGGGCCGGGATGATCGGCATCTGGAACAACAACCTGTGGACGTCGGGGTCGATCGTTCAGGACGAGCGGCGCGGCGGGACGCTTGAGCTGCTGGTCGCCGCCCCGACCTCCCTCGAGGTGATCCTGTTGGGCAAGTCGCTCTCCAATGCGATCGCCTCGCTGCTTGCCCTGGCCATCACCTTCGCAACTGGAACGATCGTCTACCGCCTGCCGCTGGATATCGAGAATCCGTGGGCGTTCCTCGGCGCGTTGCTGCTGACGCTGGTGGCCATGACCATGCTCGGCCTGGTGATCGGCAGCCTGTTCGTGCTGGCCCGTGCGGCCGGCAACTTGAGCACCGTGCTCAACTATCCCATCTTCATCCTGTCTGGGCTGACCTTTCCGCTCACGATCCTGCCGATCTGGCTCCGTCCACTCAGCTTTAGTCTGGCCCCGACCTGGGCGAACATGGCGCTAGCGCGATCCGCTGGCGTCCTGGCCGACGCCTCCATCGCGCTCTCGTACCTGGCCTTGATTGGGCTCTCCGTGGCGTATTTTGTCCTTGGCCATTACCTGTACCGCTGGATTGAGCGCATCGTGCGCCAGCGCGGTGGATTGGAGCAGTGGTGATGCGGCTTGCGATGCGTACGTTCCTTGCCGGCGCCCGGGCCTCCCTGGTGATGGAGGCCTCGGATTTCGCGTTGCCCGAGTTGCTGGGCACCCGCCTGCCGCGCTTCATCCTGCAGGCGTTGTTCTTCGTCATCCTGGCCTATGCCGCCGGCGGGCCGGAGCTGGCCCGCTTTGCCCTCATCGGCAATGCCATGGGCAACGCTGCCATTACCTCGTTGATTATGCTCGGCATTTCGATCGAGATCGAGAAGTGGGCCGGTACGCTGCCTCTGCTGATCGCCGCGCCGGCGAACTGGCTGCCGTTGATGATCGGGCGCGCCCTCGCTGGCTATCTCGAGGCGCTGCTTGGCGTCGTGACCACGTTCGTTGTGCTCACACCCTTCATGACCGGCTTCGGCTTCGCCGTCGATCGGCTTCTGCTCGCTGCACCGCTGATGCTCTTCTCGGTGGCAACCATGTCGGGGCTTGGCTGGCTGCTTGGCTCGATCACGCTGCCGATGCGCATCGGTCTCTTGGTGAGCAATATGGTGGCGTACGCGATGTTCGTCGTTTGCGGCGTCAACTTCCCCGTGGAAGCGTTGCCGCCCGCACTGCAGTGGGTGGGCCGCTCGCTGCCGCTCACCCATGGGCTGATGGCCATCCGCGCGGTCATTGACGGCGCTTCCTATCTCGATGTGGCGCCGTTGATCGGCCTCGAGGCGCTGATCGGGCTCGTGTATGCCGCCGCTGCCTGGCTGATGTTCCGGCAGCGACTCCGGGCAGCGCAGCTTACCGGCAACATCGAACTGCACTGATTGCGTGCTCTCGCGCCATCGAACCCCCGCCGAGCCTGCTGGGTTAATCTTGCGGAGCGGACGGCGCCGGCCGCCGATGAAGGAGGAGATGCGGCGATGCCCTTCAATAGCACTGGGTCCTTCCGAGGCGGGAAACCCTTGTGGTTTGTGCTGACTTGCTGCAGTCTCTTCCTGGCAGCCTGTGCCGGAGAGACCCTTCCGCCTCAGCCTGAACTGCCGCGGTTCGAGCCGGGCGCCTGTCCGTCGAGCGTGCCGACCAGCATTCCGGCGACGTGCGGCGCGCTGGTGGTCGCCGCCGATCGCGCCCAGCCGGACCGGGGTGAGCTGCGGCTCACGGTGATCGTCTTCCCGAGCCTGGCTGAGGCTCCGGCGCCAGATCCGGTGGTCTATCTGGCTGGCGGCCCGGGGGTGCATGTCCTTGAATCGGCGATCGAGCTGCTGACAACGTACGCTTCGTTCCTGCAAACACGGGATCTGATCCTGCTCGATCAACGCGGCGTCGGCGTCTCCTGGCCGTCGCTCGACTGCCCTGAGGATTTCGAGCGCGCCCTCGAGCTGGCGAGCAGAGACCTCGACGACGACTCCTTTCTCGAGCAGACGCTGGCCGCCAGGGAAGCCTGCCGGACGCGCCTGGTGGCGGAAGGCGCGCAGCTGAATGCCTTCCATAGTGCTGCCAGCGCAGCCGACCTGGAGGACCTGCGCATCGTGCTCGGCATCGAACAATGGAATCTATTCGGTGTTTCTTACGGGTCGCGCCTCGCGCTCACGGCGCTTCGAGACCACCCCCAGGGGGTCCGCAGCGTGATCCTGGATTCGGTCTACCCGCCGCAAGTTGACCTCGTTGCGGATACGCCGGTCAACGCGCAGCGAGCGCTGGAGGTGCTCTTCGATGGCTGCCAGGCCGATCTGCAGTGCCGCCTGACCTTTCCCGACTTTGAAGCGGATTTCTATGCCCTGGTCGAGAAGCTGAATGAGCGGCCGATCTTCGTTCCGATCTTCCACCCGGTGAGTGGCGAGGCGTTGAGCGTGTCCATCGACGGGGACGATCTGGTGGGGCTCTACTTCGAAGCGCTGTACGAAGTGCCCAAGATCCGGCTCCTGCCGCGACTGGTGCACGACATCGAGGCGGAAAGCTACCAGGCGCTCTCCGGGCTGATCCGCGACTCGCTGCAGCGGTATCAGTTCGTCAGCGAGGGGATGAATCGCTCCGTGCAGTGTTTCGAAGAGATTGGCTTCAGCAAGCCAGAGGCGGTCGACGCCGGTGCGCAGGGCGTCCATCCGGCCGTGCGCCCCTACTTCGACCGCCTGGCGCGGCTGGCCTTTGCCACCTGCGAGATGTGGGGGGCTGGCGCCGCCGGAGCGGTCGAGAATCAACCCGTAACCAGCGACATTCCGGCGCTTATTCTCTCGGGCGAGTACGATCCGATCACGCCCCCGGCCTGGGGCGCGCTGGCGGCCGAAACGCTGCCGAACGCCTTCGTCTTCGAGTTGACCGGCCTCGGCCATGGGGTGGTGCGCTCGTCCAACTGTGGACAGCTCCTGGCGCTTGCGTTCATCGACGATCCTTCCCGGCCGCCGGATGCCAGCTGCCTGGATTCGCTGGGGCCGCCGCTGTTTGCGATCCGTTGACACCCGAACCCGCTTTTTGGCATAATGGCGCCAACAAAGTCAGCAAAGACTGTGACGGAGGAAAGTAGGCGGGCGGGACCTGCCAGGGAGGCCGGGGCGCGACTGGAACCCCGGCTCAGGTGAACCCCGTTGAAGTTCCCTCCCGAGTCGCCCGGGGGAACGCCCTGGTGGGCCAGTAGTTCGGGCCGGAGCCCCACCGTTATCAAGCGGGAGCCGATCGCCGCCGTATGCGGTCGCCGGCGCAGAGAGGATCCAATGGATCAACAAGGGTGGTACCGCGGGCCATTTCGCCCGTCCCTTGCGGGGCGGGCGTGTGTGTTTAATGCGGGGGAAGGGGAGGAGGTCGTATGCTCGATCGCTTAGACGAGCTTGAACAAGAAGCGCTGAAGGCGCTCGAGTCTGTCGCTGACGAAACTGCGCTCACCGGATGGAAGACGGCGCACCTGGGCCGGAACGCCGAGTTGGCTGAGATGCTGAAACGTCTTGGCGAACTGGAGGCCGATGAGCGGCCGCAGGCCGGACGGCGGATCAACGAAGTGAAGACGGCTCTGGAGGCCGCCTTTGAGCGGCAGACCCAGGCATTGCGCGCCCGTGCGCTGGAGGCGCGGCTCCGCGAAGAGCGGCTGGACGTGACGCTTCCCGGGCGGCCTCAGCCGCGCGGCCGGCTCCATCCGTCCACCCAGGCGCTGCGAGAGATTCTCGAGATCTGGCGGGAAATGGGCTTCCAGGTGTACCGCTCCCGCGAAGTCGAGACCGACGATTTCAATTTCGGATTGCTGAATATGCCGCCGCATCACCCGGCGCGGGACTTGTGGGATACGTTCTACACCACCGAGCCGGGGATCCTGCTGCGCACGCACACCTCACCGGGGCAAATCCACGTGATGCGCGAACGCGCGCCGGAGCCGATCCGGGTGGTCCTGCCGGGCATGTGCTACCGCTACGAGCAAATCACGGCCCGGGCGGAGATTCAGTTCAATCAAATTGAAGGATTGGCGGTGGGTCCCGGCGTCACCTTCGCTGATCTGAAGGGCACGCTGACGGCCTTCGCTCGGCGCATGTTCGGCGATGCCGTTCGGGCGCGATTCCGCGCCTCGCACTTCCCGTTCACGGAACCCTCAGCGGAGATGGACATCGAATGCTTTGTCTGCGGCGGCGAGGGCTGCTCTGTCTGCAAGCATACCGGCTGGCTCGAAATCCTCGGCTGCGGGATGGTGCATCCGGTTGTTCTCGAGAACGGCGGCTATGATCCGCGCCGCTTCTCCGGGTTCGCCTATGGGATGGGTCCCGAACGGAGCATGATGCTGAAGCACCGAATCGAAGATATCCGCCTGTTCTGGGCGAACGATATGCGATTCCTGGAGCAGTTCTAGCGGCAAATCCAATCCGTCGGCGGCTGGGGTTCCGATCTGAAGGAGGGTTCACCCGCCGCAGAGCAGGCAAATCACGGATTTGCAGAGAAACATAGCACCAAAGGAAGGAAGCATATGAAGCTCCCTCTTTCATGGTTGCGCGACTTCGTTGACATCGAGCTTTCGATCGAAGAGCTCGCCCACCGATTGACGCTGGCCGGCCTGGAAGTCGAGGAAATTCGCTACGTTGGGCTTCCGCTGTCGGAGCGCGGGCTGGAGGGCCGTTCGGGCGGGCATCAGCGGCACGAGACCAAGGTCTCCGGTCTCCCGTGGGATCCGGCCGCGATCGTGGTCGGGGAGGTGCGCGAAGTGATGGCGCACCCCGACGCCGATCGGCTTGTGCTGTGCCGCCTATTCGATGGCGAGCGTGAGCACACCGTACTGACAGGGGCGCCGAACTTGTTCCCCTACGCGGGCAAAGGAGAACTTGAGCCGCCCCTCAAGGTGCCGTACGCGCGGGAGGGCGCCGAAATCTATGATGGCCACCAACCGGGCTGGGAGGTCGCGAAACTCGAACGCCGCAAGATTCGCGGCGTCGAATCCTACTCCATGATCTGCTCCGAGAAGGAGTTGGGGATCTCCGAGGCGCATGAGGGCATCATTGTGCTGG
>JBFJVD010000132.1:0-8401 GCA_041624375.1 Anaerolineales bacterium | reverse complement strand
TTTCTGCCAGTGAGACGGTCCATGTGACCATCTGACCGCTGACAAAGTGGCGCAGCGGCTTGTGGCGAACGCTCTCGAGCCACCACAAGCCAACCGCGATGCGCAGCAGCGCCAACCATTGCTCTACGTTGAGAAAGCCAACAATGTCTGTCATCGACCCATTCTCCCTGCATTTCGGTCGTGAGATCATGCCGGCCAGGACACGGCTGCGCCGCGCGCAACGGCCAGGTGATCTCCAGCTGTCTTGAGAAGGCGGAAGGCTTCGAAGCTCCCTGAGATCTCCCCCTGCGCTCCCTGAACACCATTCTATGAGGTCAGCCGCCGTTCGTTTGTAGGTTGTCTTATATTTCGGACAGCCCTGGGAAGGGCATCCAGCCGGCCACCCATGCTGCCGCTGGCCCCCTCGTCCCCTATGCTAGAATGACCCGACATCGCTGTGGCCGGGTGCCTCTCGTTGCGGCAGGGCCGCCAGAAGGAAGCGGGATGGACAAGCTCTTCACGATCGTCGGCTCAGTTGCCGCCGGTCTCGCGGTGGCAGCCGGGGCCTTCGGGGCCCACGGCCTGAGGGCGACCTTCGAACTCCAGCCCGAGCTGGAGCAGACCTTTCGCACCGCGGTGCAGTACCACCTCTACCATGCCCTGGCGCTGCTCTTCCTGGCCTGGGCTTCCGCCCGCTGGGCCGATCCGCTGATCAACTGGGCGGGTGGGCTGTTGGCCCTCGGGATAGTCTTGTTCTCCGGATCGCTCTACCTGCTGGTGCTTACCAAAGTGCGCAGTCTGGGCGCGGTGACTCCGTTTGGGGGGGTCGCCTTCCTGGCCGGCTGGGCGCTTCTGGCCATCGCCGTTCTGAGGAGTTGAGCTTCAGAAGTTGCGCTGTGGTATGTTGGGGGTCAGGCAAGAAACTGGGCCGTTGAAGAAGGGATGATCGGTTTTGAAGAACCCCACCGAACTTAGAGACTCGCTGCATGGGCAGCAATATATCGCCAGTGATGAAATCGCCACGGTCCTTTACCTGGCGCAGAGCCTGGGGAAGCCGGTGCTGGCCGAAGGGCCAGCTGGTGTGGGGAAGACGGAACTGGCGAAAGCCTGGGCGGCGGCCTCCGGACGCGAGCTCATCCGGCTGCAGTGCTACGAAGGGCTGGATGAGACCAAGGCGTTGTATGAGTGGGAATATGCCAAGCAGATGCTTTACACCCAGCTTCTGCAGGACAAGCTGCGCGACTTGCTGGGCGCCAGCGGAAGCCTCGCCGAAGCGGCCGATCGTCTCGCTCAGGAAGAGGATGTTTTCTTTTCGATGCGCTTTCTGCTGGCCCGGCCCCTCTTGAAAGCCATCATCGCCGATGCGCCGGTTCTGCTCTTGATCGACGAAATCGATCGCGCCGATGCTGAGTTTGAAGCGTTCCTGCTCGAAGTCTTGAGCGACTTCCAGGTGAGCATCCCCGAGTTGGGGACACTCACCGCCCGGCACCACCCGCTCGTGGTCCTCACCAGCAACAATACGCGCGAGCTTTCGGAAGCGCTTAAACGCCGCTGCCTCTACCTGTTCATTAATTTTCCGGACATGGAAGCCGAGCTGCAGATCGTCAAGCTGCGCGTCCCCGACCTGAGTGAAAAGGTCGCCCGTCAGGCCGTCGAACTCGTGCAGCAGCTGCGCAAGCTGGATCTTCGAAAGAGCCCCGGAATTAGTGAGACGCTCGACTGGGCGAGAGCGCTGTTGCACCTCAACGCGGATCGCATCGACCGAGACGTGCTCAACGACACGCTGACCGTCCTCATTAAGCATGAGCGCGACGTGCAGCTGGCGCGCATGGCGCTCCAGCGCGAGGAAGCTCGCCAGCGGAGATTGAGGGAAGGACCTCCGCCCGAGGACGATCAGCCCCGCTATCGGCGCGCCTGAGGGATTCGACCCTATGGAGACCCGGCTGGTTGAATTCATCAATGGCTTGCGAGCGGCCGGCGTGCGCGTCTCGCTTGCGGAAAGCCAGGACGCCTTTGCCGCCGCGCAAACGCTTGGGGTGCAGCAGCGGGCAGGGTTCAAGGCTGCATTGAAGACCACGCTGGTCAAGGAGCGGCATGATGGGCCGGTCTTTGAGGTTCTCTTCCCGCTCTACTTCGGCTCCGGCGGCCCGCCGCTGATGCCTGCCGGCGAGGCGCTTTCAGACGATGACATGGAGCTGCTGCGCGCCGCGCTGCGCGCCCTCGCTGGCCAGCTGAGCGAACTGCTAGAACGCATGCTGGAGGGAGAAGGCCCTAGCCAGGAGGAACTCGAGCAGGCGGCGGAGCAAGCGGGCATGAACCGGGCACAGGGGCCGAGGGATCAAAGCTGGCTCAACCGCCGCGTGGCTCGCCAACTGGGGATCCAGGATTTGCTCGATCAGATTGAAGCGCTGCTCGAACAGCTGGCCGCACTCGGAATGAGCGAAGAAGCGCGCGAGGCGCTCCGTGCGCTGCTTCAAGCCAACGGCGAAGCGGTCAGGGAGCAGATCGAGCAGTACCTTGGCGCCGGCCTCGCCGAGCGCATGCGCGAACCTCAACCACCGCAGCCCCGTCCTGGCGACTTGCTGGATCGCCCCTTTCACATGTTGAGCGAAGCGGAACTCTACGAGCTGCGCCAGGAGGTGACTCGCCTTTCCGCCCGGCTCCGCACCCGGGCTGCACTACGGCAGAAGCGCGGCAAGGGAGCGACGCTCGACGCAAAAGCGACCCTGCGAGCCAACGTCCGCTACGGCGGTGTTCCGTTCGAGATCGTGAACAAGCAGCGGCGGCGCAAGGCGCGCTTCACGATGATCTGCGACGTCTCCACCTCGATGCGTCCGGTGGTCTCGTTTCTCCTGCTCCTCATCTACCAGATCCAGGATCAGGTTGCCCGCACGCGCAGCTTCGCTTTCATCGATCACATTGAAGAAATCAGCGCCGACCTGGACCAGGACCGGCCGGAGGTCGCCATCCCCGGCGTGCTGCGACGGATCCCGCCGGGCCACTACAACACCGACCTGGGCCGCAGCCTGGTGCAATTCGTCGACAATCACCTCGACTCAGTTGACGGGCGCACCACGGTGATCCTGTGCGGCGATGGGCGCAACAACTACAATGATCCGCGCGCCGATCTCATCGAGCAGCTCGTCAAGCGAGCGCGGCGGGTGGTCTGGTTCACCCCGGAGTCGCAGCGCCGCTGGGGGACCGGCGACAGCGATATGCCGACCTACGCCGGCGTGGTGGATCATGTGTATGTGGTCGCCAATCTGCGGCAGCTCAGCCAGGCGATCGACTCCCTGTTCATCTAAGCCGCTGCGATGCCTGCCAACGGGCACCGGGCGCAGGATTGGGAACCCTCCGTGGATCCGGGAGACTTGAACCGCGATCGACCCCCTAACGAACTTGACGGCACCCCTCGCCTGGTGGTGATCAGCGACGACTTCTTTCTGATCCCACGGCTGGAGGACGCCGGACGGCGGCTGGGGTATCGCGTGGTCGTCGTTGATCGTCCTGAGGTGCTCGGCGCCGAAGGGGAGCCAGCCCCCCGCGCCATTCCGTTGACGGAGCCGCTCGAAGGCGCCGATGCCGTCTTCATCCGGCAGGTGCGTGAGCTGCACCCGGCGTTGATCATCTTTGACCTGGCCTCGGGTCAGCTCCCCTGGGAGCGATGGATCCAAACGCTGAAGACTTCAGCGGCAACGCGCCGCATCCCGATCCTGGCCTTCGGTCCTCATGTCGAAACCGGCGCCCTCGAACGGGCCAAGCGCGCCGGATCGGATCACGTCGTGACGCGCGGCCGGCTGCAGGCTTCGCTGCCCGAGCTGATTCAGCGCCACGCCCGACCGCAGGACCTGGCGGGGCTGCGAGCCGCCTGCAAGGGCCGGCCGTCGGCGCTGGCCCAGCAGGGCATCGAACTCCACAACGCCGGGGAGTACTTCGAGGCGCACGAAGCGCTCGAGCTGGCATGGATGGAAGCAGAGGAAGCGGAGGGGTATCTCTACCGGGCCCTGCTGCAGGTCACGGTGGCCTACCTCCACATCCAGCGAGGCAACCAACCCGGCGCGCAAAAGATGCTGCTGCGGGTGCGGCAGTGGCTCGACCCGCTACCCGAGGTATGCCGGGGGATCGATCTTCAGCGGATCAAGACCAATCTGGGGAAGCTCTCGGCGGCGCTAGAATCCGAAGACCTGCAGACGTTCGACCGATCCCTTTTTGAGCCCTTCCAACAGGTCGGCTGACCCGCAACCCCGCCGCTAGGTATGTCGTGCGTGCTCGGTGTCCAGCGCGCCCCTGTTCCGCCAGGCGAAGCGCCAGGCGAAGCGGTTGTCCTTGCCTTCCACGAGGTCGGCGACGATCGGCCCGATCACCGGGGTGAACTTGAAGCCATGACCGCTGCCGCCGGCGGCCACAATCAGGCGCTCGTTGACAGGGTCGCGATCGATCCAGAAATTGCCGTCCCAGGTATCGCAGTACAGGCACAGACGGCTCCCCACAAGCGGCGCTTCAGCCAGCGTGGGTAGTGAATCGCGCAGGAACGCCCGGAACTTCGCCTCCGTGCCGGCGTCGAGCGTCCTTGGCTCATCCGGGTCGACCCGCCGCCCGGGGCCGTGGTTGGCGATCTTCAGGGTTCCATCCGCCAGCGCGCTGAAGCCGTACCAGCCGGTGTTGGCGATGTCCGCCGACCAGGGCAAGAAGTGGGGCGGCTGGAAGGCTGCCGGATCGGCGACCTTGAAGTGCAAAACCGGCTGCCCGACCGGCCACATCACATCGGCCAGCTGCGGCAAGAGCTTCGGCGTCCAGGCGCCGGCGGCAACCACCACCCAGTCGGCCTGGATCGTCTCCCCCTCGGACGTTACGACCCCGCGCACCGCGCCGCCGGATTCGTCCAGCTCCTTCATGCGCCGGCCCTCAAGCAGCTGCACGCCTGCCTGCCGGGCATCCGCCACCAGCCGCTCCACGACGCGGCCGCTCTCCGCCCAGCCGGCTTCCGGGTTGATGTAGCCATCAGGGTATCGATCGGCGCGCCAGGCGGGAATGCGCCCGGACAATGCGGCACTGTCCAATCGGGTGAATGGGTGTCCCCGGGATTCGAGGAGCTGCAGGCTCTCATATTCGAAGCCCCCCGGCTCCATCGGCCCCTCAGCAAGCAGCAGGAAGCCGGTCTCGTGGTAGAGCTCTTCTCCCCAGCCGCGGTTCCACGCTCGCCAGATCGGGAACGCTTTTTCCATCAGTTCCATATAGAAGGCGTCGTCGCCATAGTCCATCCGGATCATCTTGCTGATATCGGTGGACGAGGCGAGTGGATGCGGCAGTGGACCGGGGTCCATCAGCAGGACCTCATGGCCGCGCCGGCGCAGCTCCAGCGCGCTGCTGGCCCCGAACGCTCCGGCGCCGACAACAACTACAGTGGCGGAGTCTCCGGTCATTGCAGCGATCCTCCTTCTTGTATCAACCCCAGGCTCAGGCCAGCTGACCCTGGCTCGCGCCGTGGCTGCGCCCGGCCGCCTGGTAGAGGCCGTCGATCAAAACCTGGATCGAAGCCGGCTCATGGTAGGCCGCGGCACGCAGCAGCCCCTTCTGCCGCAACGGCCGGGCGACCTCATCCGGTTCCACAAGCAGTGTGAGGCAGGCCGCGCCCAGCCCGCGCGCATCGCCGGGTGGCGAGAGATAGGCCGCGTCGCCACACACAGCGCGGGTGTCGGCTGTCTCGGGGGCCGCAATCGGGATACCGGAGGCCAGCGCCCAGCGAAGCTCCTGTCCGGTCTCGGAGGTTCCCGGGTGCAGGCAGGCCTCTGCGCCACGGTAGATGGCAGGAAGCGACTCGAAGTCCACCTCGGGGCGGTTGATGACGGAATCCTCGAGGTCCAGATCGGCCGCGACGTGCGCCGCCAGGGCTTTCAACTCCGCATCCAGCCCCAGGAGTACAAGCGGAACCGCATCACCCATGGACCCCTCCACCCAGGTCCAGGCCGCGAGCAGCGTCGGAACCGACTCCCGAGTCGCCCCGTGGCAAAGCACATAGCCGGCCTCAAGGTCATAGGCTGAGCGCCGGGCCCGGTCGTCCGATTCTTCGACGGGCCGAAAGCGGGGCCCAACCGAAGGTGCCAGGCGGCGAAGCTTCACATTCATCCGAGCTGCCAGTGGGAGATCTGCGTAGCTGTAGGCTGCCGCGGCTCCATGCATCCCCGCCGTCCCGAGCGCCCAGCGCAGACGCTCCAGGAGGGACCTGCGAACCGGCGCCGGCTGCGGCCGGCTGACATACGCCTGCGGGACCGGGGATCGGAGCGCGCCGCCGGGCAGGGTCGAGAGGAGCACATCGGCGCCGGCCTGCGCCGCCGCGCGCGGCATGAGACTCTGCTCGAAACGAAGCCGGCCCCAGCTGCTGCGGGAACCCCCGAGGCCACGCGTGTCGACAGCCGGGGGTGATTCCAGCTGGTCGCCTGGATGAAGGACCAGCAGGTTGATCGGCGGCTCCGCAGCGGCCAGCATGTCCAACAACTCGCGCAGATGCAGAGCCGCTGGGCTCGACGGCTGGCACATGAGCGGCCAGCCATTGATCGCAATCCGCATCCGCATGCTGTCGCTGGGCATAGGCTGAGATTTCAGGTTCTGTCCTTGGGCACGAAGACGAGTCTACTGCATTCAAGCGCCGGCGGTTCGATGGCGGCAGCGCTGGGGTACAATCCTGCCCATCATGACCGAAGCGGCCCTCGATCTGGATCCACAGCGGCAGGCCCGCGCCCGAGAGTATGCACGGGTGCGCCGGCGGCTCTTCGCGCTGCAATTGGGGCTTGGAGTCATCTACCTGGCGGTATGGCTGGCCACAGGATGGCACGTCACGCTGCGCGCCAGCATCGAATTCAACCTGCTCGCCACAGGTCCCTGGTGGCTGCTGCTGCTGTTCACTGCGGCCGGTTTCTCAATTCCCTGGTCCCTCATCACCTTTCCGCTCGGCTACTACGCCGGCTTCGTGCTCCCCCATCGTTACGAGCTCTCCACGCAGACGATCGGCGGTTGGATCCTCGACCGGGTGAAGGGCTTCGCCGTCTCGGCTGCGCTGGGAATACCGCTGCTGCTCGTGCTCTACGCCCTCATTCGCGGCGCGCCTGAAACCTGGTGGCTCTGGACCGCAGCGGTCTACACCCTGTTCGGAGCGGTGCTGACGGCCCTGGCACCGGTATTGCTGATGCCGATCTTCTACAAGCTCGTTCCGCTCGGCGAGGAGCATCAATCGCTGATCGAACGGCTGCTGCGGCTGGCGGAGCAGGCTGGAACGCATGTGCGCGGGGTCTACACCTTCGACATGAGCCGCCGGACGAAAGCCGCGAACGCGGCGCTGGTCGGCATGGGCCGCACACGGCGCATCCTGCTGGGGGACACGCTGCTCACCGAGTTCAGCGAGGATGAGATCGAGACGGTCCTGGCGCATGAGCTCGGGCACCACGTCCACAACGACATCCCCTTCTTCATGGCGACCCAGACCGCCTTCAACTTCGTGGCCTTCTTCCTCGCCTTCCTCAGCCTGAACGCGCTGGCAGCGCCGCTGGGCTTGCGGTCCAGCGCCGATCCGGCGGGGCTTCCACTGCTGGGGCTTCTGTTTGGGGCTTTCGGATTGATCACCATGCCGCTCACCAACGCCATCTCGCGCTGGCGCGAGCGGATGGCGGACGCCTATGCACTCGCCGCCACCCGCAAGCCGGAGGCGTTCGCCCAGGCCATGACCCGCCTGGCCAACCAGAATCTGGCGGACGCAAATCCGGAGCGCTGGGTGGTCCTGCTGCTGCACTCGCATCCGCCGCTGCGCGAGCGCATCGCCCGCGCCGAACGCTGGTCGCCGGGTGAGGCCTGATTCGCGACCCGGAGACCTCGGCGGCGGCCGCCGAATACCCGCTGGCTACAACGTGAACTCGCCCGAATCGTAGAAGAGCTCGTCGTCCACCCAGATCTTTCCCCCCTCGCGCATGTCGCAGATCATGTCCCAGTGAACGGCGCTCTTGTTCCTGGATCCGGTTTCCGGGTAGCCGGACCCGACCGCCATGTGGATCGTTCCGCCAATCTTCTCGTCGAACAGGATATTCTTAATAAAGCGATTGATCCGCTTGTTCGTCCCCACTGCCCACTCGCCGAGGTAGCGGGCGCCTTCGTCGGCGTCGAGCATCTGCAGCAGGTAATCCTGGTTTTTGCGCGCGCTCGCCTTCGTGACGCGGCCATCCTCGAAATGCAGCTCGATCCCTTCGACTTCCAGGCCCGCCGTCACCGCCGGATAGCTGAACCGCACCCAGCCGTTGACTGAGTCCTCGACCGGTCCGGTGAAGATCTCCCCGCTGGGCATGTTCTTCTCACCGTCGGAGTTGATGAAGGTCCGCCCCTCAATGGATAGGGAAAGATCGATGTCCGGACCCTTGACGACCACGTTCCGCTTCCC
>JBFJVD010000131.1:0-8431 GCA_041624375.1 Anaerolineales bacterium | reverse complement strand
TCAGCTGGAACAGCGCGCCACGGAATTGACGATCATCAATGATGTTGGGAGCCGGATCGCGGCTGCGCTCGATCTCGAAGCGGTCCTTGATCGAGCTGCCAACCTGATCCATGAAAGCTTCGTAGGGTTCCAGCATGTGGGGCTCTTCACGCTGGATCGGGAGGTCGGTGAGCTTGTTATGCGCGCACGCGCCGGTCCGTATGTCGATCTCTTCCCCAAAGATCACCGCTTGAAACTGGGTGAAGGCATGGTCGGTTGGGTGGCCGAGCACGGCGAGCGCCTCCTGGCACAGGATGTCTATCGGGAGCCGCGCTTCCACAACCCCTTCGAAGATCGCATCATCAAGTCCGAGCTCAGCGTCCCGATTCGGGCCGGCGGGGAAATCGTCGGTGTGCTCGATGTGCAGAGCCAGAACCACAACGCATTTACGGAGACGGACGTCCTCGTCCTGGAAACCCTGGCGGACCAGGTGGCGGTGGCGATTCAGAACGCGAGCCTCTTCCGCGTGCTCGAAAGCCAGAACGAGATTCTTGAACAGCGAGTGGCCGAACGGACCAAGGAACTGGAGCGCGTCAACGCGCACCTGAAGGCGCTCACCAGCCTGAAGGATGATTTCGTCGCCAGCGTCTCCCACGAACTCCGCACCCCGATCACCAGTGTGCAGCTCTACCATGAGCTGATGGCCTCGAACCCCGAGAGAGCCGATCAGTATCTTGAGACCTTGCAGCGAGAGACTGGTCGGCTCGCGCAGATCATCGAAAGCCTGCTTGAGCTTTCCCGGATCGATCACGGCGAGATCGGCCTGGTCCTCTCGCTCGTCGACCTTAGCAAGCTGGTAGAGACGATCGTGGCCGACCGTCCGCTGCTGGCCCGAAGTAAGGGCTTGGAGCTCAGCCTGAAGCAAACGCCCCTGCCGCTGAAAGTGGAGGGCGACAAGGGGCTGCTGGGCCAGGTCCTGGGGATCCTGCTCACCAATGCGCTCAACTACACCCCCCAAGGGGGCCGTATCGTGGTCGATACCGTGCAGCGGCGGTCAAACGGCGCGGAGTGGGTCGGCTTCAGCGTGAGTGACTCGGGGCCGGGCATCCCGGAAGATGAGCTGCCGCAGCTGACGGAACGCTTCTTCCGTGGAACCGTCGGGCGCGACTCCGGCGTCCCCGGCACTGGCCTCGGCCTGGCTATCGCCGAAGAGATCGTGACCAAACACAAGGGCCAAATCGAGATCGAAAACAAAGGCGTCGATGGCCAGGGCGCCACCTTCACCGTCTGGCTTCCGCTGGAGACCTGATCCGCCTGAACGAAGACGGCCGCCCAGGTTTCACCCTTCTACCGACCTCCGAACCGGCCTCAGGATAGATCGCATCACGCGTCTTCCACGCGCCGACCGTCGGATCTATCTCATCTCGCTTCCAGAACCCGGGATTTCTGCGCTGTGGGCTTGGCTATGCGCAAGCCGCGGACATCGCCTTCTCGAGCAGCTCCTAAGGCGGTGCCCCGGCGCTGCGCGGCGAGAGATCTTCCTTCCAGAAGCAAACAGCTCAATCGAGCAAGGGCTCTTGCGGCGGGGCTATTCTTACGGGATGGGTGAAAGAGGCAATTAGGGCGTATGCGGGTCGAGGCGGGACTCCTCCGTCCGGAGAAGCCAAGCCATCCCGCCGGTTCCAAGCATTCCGGCGGTTGTCCATACAAGAAACGTACTGATCGCTTCGGTCATTTCCCAGAGATTGTTGGCCAAGAGGACGCTCGCGACGGCCTCGATGGGCCCCTCCAGGACCAGGCTTAGGCCGATGCCAAGGAGGCCGGCCAGCAGCCAGGTAACGGCAATCCGGAGGAGCGGACCCGGCCCTGGCACAGGCTTCCAGCGCGAATAGGCGAGACTCCCCAACGCCCCAAAGGCGAGCCAGCCGATCGCCCAACCGACCGGAATGCCGACGTACCACTGAACCACGATGATCCCATACCCCGTGGCGAAGTTGATCGACTCTCCGAGGAATCCCATGGCCCCCCAGAGTGCCGCGCTGGCGATCGCCCACCCGGCGCTGGCGGTCACCGCCTGGCGCCAAATGACGCTCCCGCGTGCGTAGCGCAGCACGAGAAATGTGACGAATCCCCCGACAGCTCCCGTGAACAGCCACCCGCCCGTGCCACCTGTTTCGCCGGACAGGACGGCCCCAAGGCCGTATCCAAGCCCCCAGCCAGCGGCTGCGATGACGGCAGGCCGCCAAACGCGCTCAACGATGCTGGGAAGCCCCCTCCACACGGCCACCAGCCCCCCCTCCTGGATCTCGGGCGCTGCCGCAGCGGCCTGCAAAGCAGGGCCTTCGTGCGTTCCTTCTTCATCCGACAAATTCTCTTCGCCAGCACCTGGCTCACCAGACGGTGCGAGGTAATCCTCCAACCCCCGGATCAGCCGGTCCATATCCCGGTGAAAGTCGGGATCGGCTCGCACCTCGATTCCATTCCGATAGGCCAGCTCGATCAATTCAGGCGGCAGGCTGTCCGCGGGCGGCATACGGCTACCCCGAACCAGCAGCGGGATGACAGGGATCCCCCGCTCAAGCGCGACCTCGATTTCGATGCGCACGAAGTCGGAAGGATCATCGAGACGGCGTTCCCCCGCACTGTTCGTCGCACGCAGCCACTCGGGCCCAATGACGACCAGCTCAACGACGCTGTCCTCCACCATCTGGCCCAGGTACGTCCTGAAGTTGACGCCGAAGGGAATGTCGTCGACGTCCTTGAAGATCGCCGCTTCGCCAAAGTGATCTGCCAGGCGATCGTAGATTCGTCCGCTGGCGTCGGCGCTGTCTTCGCGCCGGTAGCTCAGGAAGATGCGCTTTTTGGCCACCTTTGTTTCTTCCCTCGAGCCGGGCTGCCGCCCATCTGGACCGCAATGCTCCCCAAAGCATACTACGGGCGCGCCGGAATTACACCACCGGGTGCCTGCACGAGGACCCCCGGCTGCCCTTATTCCCCCACCTGGCAGCCGCCCTTGGGACCTTTGTACTCAGATTTACCGCCAACCAAGGGGGCTCCCAACCATCACCTCCATCTTGTGACATCTGTCACTAACTGCATTCCGCCCTCTCCCGTACTATGCCCGGTGAGAAATATGCGCATGTGCGCATATGTTTGCCCAGCCATGCTTCGAGGAGCACGAACACCATGGAGCCTCGACTTCGTGAAGAGATCGACCAGCTGCACGCCCGGCTCTGCCACGCGCTCTCGGATCCCAACCGCATCCTGCTGCTCTACACCGTGGCCGAGAAGCCGCATTTTGTCACCGAACTCTGCGAAGCGCTCGAGATCCCCCAGCCGACCGCATCCCGGCACCTGAAGGTGCTGCGTGAGCGCGGGCTGGTGAACGCCAGCCGGGAAGGCCAATCCATCCGCTACTCGCTCGCCGACCAGCGCATCATCGAGGCGCTGGACATTCTGCGCGCCGTTCTGGCCGACCATCTACAGGCCCAGGGCGCCATCGGCCACAGCGTGATGGAAGAACTGAAACTGTAGGTCGGAAAGGACCCCTTGCATGAAGACGTTTCTGATCCTTGGCGCCGGGACCGCCGGCACCATGGTCGCCAACAAGATGGCCGATCTGCTTGATCCCCACGATTGGCAGGTCATTATCGTCGACCGCGATGAAACCCACTACTACCAGCCGGGTTTCCTGTTCATTCCGTTTGACATCTACACCCCCAGCGATGTCGTCAAGCCGAAGCGCAATTTCATCCCACCGAACGTCGAGATGGTGATCTCGGACATCGAGTTGATCGAGCCCGACCAGAACCGAGTCACCCTGACCCGTGAAGGCCGTGTGATCCGCTACGACCTGCTGGTGGTCGCCACCGGCAGCCGCATCGAGCCCGAGGAAACCGAGGGGCTGAAGAACGGGGCCTGGTACGAGAACATCTTCGACTTCTACACAATCGAGGGGGCCACCGCCCTCAGCCGGTTCCTCAAGTTCTGGAAGGGGGGACGGCTCGTACTTAACGTCGCCGAGATGCCCATCAAGTGCCCGGTGGCGCCGCTGGAGTTCATCTTCCTGGCGGACTGGTACTTCCATGAGCGCGGGATACGGGACGACGTAGAGCTGATCTTCTCCACCCCACTCCCCGGTGCATTCACCCGGCCGCGGGCCTCTTCGATCCTGGGCGACATTCTCGAGCAGAAGGGCATCCACCTGGTCCCCGACTACAACATCGGCCAGGTAGACTCGAACGCCGGCAAGATCGTCTCCTGGGATGACCGCGAGCTCGAGTACGACCTGCTCGTGACCATTCCCACCAACATGGGCGCCGAGGTGATCGGCCGCTCCGGGATGGGCGACGAACTCAATTTCGTGCCCACCGATGATCACACCCTGCAGTCCAAGAACTGGGAAAACGTGTGGGTGATCGGCGACGCCACCGACGTGCCCGCCTCCAAGGCCGGCTCGGTGGCCCACTTCGAGCTCGACGTGCTGGTGGAAAACATCCTCCGCTACATCGAGGGCCTGGCCCCGCTGCCCAAGTTCGACGGCCACGCCAACTGCTTCATCGAGTCCGGCTTCGAGAAGGGCATCCTGATCGACTTCAATTACGATGTCGAGCCGCTGCCTGGCAAGTTCCCGCTTCCGGGCTTCGGGCCTTTCTCACTGCTGCAGGAGTCTGCCGCCAACCACTGGGGCAAGATGACCTTCCGCTGGATCTACTGGAACATCCTGCTCAAGGGCGGCGAACTGCCGTTCGAATCCCAGATGTCGATGGCCGGCAAGTGGGCGTAAGGAGGGCGCGATGACTGTCACTCTTCCTGAGATCCAGACCGCCGATCCGACCGAGATCGCCCTTCTGCACGAGAAGCTGGACCATCTCACGGAGCTTCTCGAAGCGCAGGAACACCGCCAGCAGGAGCTGGACGAGCTGAAATCGGACCTGATTCCGATCGCCAACCACGCCATCAAGCTTTCGATCGATGAGCTGGCCGAGATTGGTTCCGAATTCCGCCTCGAAGACCTGCTCTTCCTGTTGAAGCGGTTGCTCCGCAGCACCCCCCTGCTCCTGCGCATGCTCGACCAGATGGAGGCGCTTTCGAGCCTAGGCGATGAAGCCGAGATGCTCGGAAAGCAGGTGTTTTCGACCGGCGTCGAGGCGCTCGATCGCCTCGAACGGCGGGGCTACTTCGCCTTCGCCCGCGAGGGCGCCTACATCCTCGATCAAATCGTGTCCGAGTTCTCGGATGAAGACGTCCGGGCGCTTGGCGACAACATCGTCACGATCCTCAAGACCGTTCGCAACATGACCCAGCCCGAAATCATGGGGTTGGCCAATCGCGCCGTCGATGCCATGCGCGGTGCGGACATCCATGAAGGAGACACATCGCTGCTAGCACTGGCCCGAGAACTCCGCGATCCACAAGTGCGCAAGGGGATGGCGCGGCTGCTGAGCATGCTGCGCGTGCTCGCCGACCAACCCACGTCGCCTGATGTGAATTGATTGACCCTATAAGGAAGGAACTGAAGGAAGGAAACAATGACCGAGCAACTTATCGCCACCGAGAAGGTCGGTTTGCTGGATGGGATCGAATTCGACGCTGAAGGCTTCATGGTTGATCCACATGCCTGGACGCCGGAGATCGGGGAAGCAATCGCAAGCGGCCTGGGCCTGCCACTGACCGACCGCCATTGGATCGTCATCAATTTCGCCCGCAAGGAATTCGAGACGAACGGCGAACCGCCCACCCTGAGGCGGATCACCAAGCAGACCGAAGTCAACACCAAGGAGCTGTATGCACTGTTCCCCGGCGGCGCCGCCAAGGTGGCGGCGAAGATTTCCGGCCTGGGCAAGCCCACCGGCTGCATTTAGTGGCCGCGGCCAGGAAATAAGGGAGACCAAAACATGTTCACCAACGGCAATGGAAACCGCAAGCTGGCGATCATCGCCTCCAAGGGTTCGCTCGACATGGCTTACCCGCCGCTGATCCTCGCCAATGCCGCCCGGATGGGCGGGATCGACGCCAGCATTTTCTTCACCTTCTGGGGCCTGGATATCATCACGCGGTCCAAACAGGACAAACTGAATGTGGCCACCGTCGGCAACCCCAATATGCATCCCTGGTTCCACATTCCGACGATCGTCGGGATGCTGCCGGGCATGTCGGCGGCCGCCACCTGGATGATGCGCCGCGAGATCGACAAGCTGGACTTCCCGCCCGTCCCCGAGTTTGTCGAGATGGTCGCCGACGCCGGCACCTGTCTGTACGGCTGCAAGATGTCGATGGACATGATGAAGCTGACAAAGGAAGACCTGGTCGAGCCGGCCGAGGTCCTCGGCGCGATGGAGTTCATGGATCTGACAGAAGGAGCACAGCTGCTCTTCATCTGATCGTCACGCAGCAAGGCAAGACCCCGGCGTCAGAAGTGTGCGCCGGGGTCTTTGGTTTCTCTTGTCTTCTCGCGCCGGTCAGGGTGCCTTCGCGACCTGGAAGGCCCGCCGCTGGAAGAGGAACTCGAACAGGTTGCCCTCGTGGGGCTGATCCCACTGGACGGCGTTCGTGGGGATCGGGCCGAGGTTGATGCGGTCGATGTCCGGGGCGTGCAGCAGCTGCTGCTGGATGACTTCGTCGTCGGTGATCGCGCTGACGACCAGCGACGGCCGCGCCCGCTCCGCCAGCTCCTCGGCCGGCGCCTCTACGACCGCCACGAAGGGGAACAGGTATTCTGTGTTCGCCAGCGGGTCGTCTGGATCAGCGCAGCGGATCACCGTCGGCAGCAAATAGCAGCCGCCGTTGGATTCAACAAGCCTCGGCCCAGGACTACGGATCCGGGTGATGTCTCGTGCGGCATGATCGGCCAGTGCCCGTTCGATCTGCCGGTCGATGGCTTCTGCAACTTCGCGCACCGGAAAGGCCGCCAACTGCGCCGAGGGATTCTCGGCGGCCCTCGGCTCGATTGCTGCCAAGCGTTCCGCGAGCGCATCGGCCAGCTCATCGGCCCGGGAAGGCACCAGCACCGTCGAGGCGTTGATGCACGAGCGGCCGCCGTTGCGGGCGACCGAGTCGACGATGAGATCAAGGTAGTCCGGCCAGCGCTCGATCCTGTCCGGCCCCAGGAGGATCTTCGCGCGGCCGGGGCCGTGGATCTGAACCGAAGCGCGGCCCTCCCACGGCGCCACCGTCGCGCCGCCGCCAAAGAGCAGGCTGCGCGCGCAGCGCTCCAGGATGCGCACACCGCCCTCGTGTCCCGTGGGATAGTACGCGAGCGCGCTCGACGGGAGCCCGGCACCGAGCAGCGCCTGGGCCAGGCGGTAGGGTGTCCACGGATCCTGCCTGCCGGGCTTGAGAACCACCGCCGTCTTCAACGCGATGGCCGGCAGCCAGAGCGTGTTGACGCCTGGCGAGTTGCTGGGCAGCAGCACGCCGAGGGTCTTCGCCTGCCGGCGGAAGCTGAGCCAGCTGCCGTTCGCACCGGCCTGCCCTTCATCGAGAACGGCGGGGTCTACGCCGCGGGTCAGGCCGGTGAGGATGGACCCCATCGATCGGCAGACATGCGCGATCTTGACCATGTTTTCGCGGCAGAGCGTCCACGGCAAGCCGCTGGTCGAGGAGAGCTGGGCGACGTACTCCTGCGGCGACTGAAGCGCCTCCCCCAAGGGCAGGTCGGCGTGCAGGAACAGCTCCGCCGCCTCGGCGAGGATCTCGAGCAGCCTGGACACACGGAGATTCTGGAGCGATCGCCAGGCCGCTTCGCTTTGCTCCAGATCACGTTGAATCAGGCCGGGGTTTGCCTGGCTGACTTCGACATACTCCTGCCCTTCCGGACCAATCGCCAGCCGCTCGGTTTCCAGGCTGGTGTAGGGCTCGCCCCAGCGCAGGATCGGAATTGTCGAAGAGCTCAATAGACCCCCTCAATGACCGGCTTCTCCATCCCGCCAAAGGGGCGCACCTCGCGCACCCCGTCCCAGGGATAGAGCTCGATTGGTTCCGCCCGGATGGCCTCGTCCCGCTCGTAGAAGTTGGGCAGGAAGAACTCCTTGGTGAGCGTGGTCAGCCGCACCCTCCCCCACTCGCCATACGGCACGAGTGCGTCACCCGCCGGATCGAGCACCTGCAGGACGGCCCGCGGCTGCGGCGCAAAGTAGGTGATGCTGAACGCATCTTCCGGGACCGTGGGTTTGCAGGCTGCCAGGCCCATGAGCGTGTTGCCATAAACCGGCACAAATGCCACGCCGTCCAGGAGCTCTTCGACGATGAAGCGATGAACTTGTGCGGAGATGCTCGTCCCCCCACAGAGAACGCCCCGCACGCCATGCACCTTCAACGAGGTCTTCTCGCTCAGCGCTTCGATCAGCCGCGGCGTCGTGAAAACAACCCGGATCGGCCGGGTCTCGAGCAAAGTCAGCCCCTGCTCGATCACATGCTCCATGTAGGCGCGGGCAACATCCGCCTGACCCCG
>JBFJVD010000130.1:0-8439 GCA_041624375.1 Anaerolineales bacterium | reverse complement strand
GATGGGGTCGCCGGTGCTGCTGCTTGACGAGCCGACGACCGGCCAGGACGCAGCCGGGATCCAGCGACTGGGGAGCATTGTCGAGGATTTGAAACAAGATGGCCGGACCTTGATCACCATCACCCACGACGTGGAGTTCTGCGCCGATCACTTCGACCGTGTTGTCGTGCTCTCCGGTGGGCGCATCGTGGCCGATGGCCCGGCGCGGGAGGTTCTCGTGCAGCGAGAGACGCTGGCCTCTGCCGGGGTGGAGCCGCCACAGTTGGTGCGCCTGGCCTGGGGGCTCGGTATGGGACAGGCAGCGCTGCACGAAGGCGAATTCATTACGCGCTATGCTGAAGGAAAGGGACAGGCCAAGGAGGACCGCGCATGATCGCCATCCTGGGGGATCTCATCGCAGATTTCAGCTTGCGCATCCCCTCGTTTCCCGTTCGAGCCGGCGACCTGACCCGGGCCGAATACCTGGAGCTTGGCCCCGGCGGCGCCTGCAACGTCGCCATCGCCGGCGCCCGGCTGGGGCTCGAGGTCGCCTGCCTGGGCGAAGTCGGGGACGACCGCTTTGGCCGCATCGTGGTGGAGGGGCTCGCCAGCGAAGGAATCGACGTCGCCGACATTGTGATCAGCGAGGGCGCGGAGACGCCGGTGGCCGGCGTCGTCGTCGACACCGCCGCCGAACCCGCCTACCTCGGCTATCGCGGGGTGCTGCATATCCGTGAGTTGAAGGATGAATGGCGCACCTCCATCGAATCGGCCCGCGGCCTCTTCGCCGGCGGCTGGGCCGATCATGAAGACGTTCCGGCGATCATCCTCGACGGGCTGGGGGCCGCCCGCAGCGCCGGCGCCTTGACGTTCTTCGACCCCGGTCCCGGCAACCCGGAGTTCGACCGTGAATGGCACCGCGACGCCGCCCGGCTAGCGACCGTCATCCTGGCGACAGAAGACGAGGCCAACCGGCTAACCGGCCTGGCCGATCCGCTGAACGCGGCCCTCACGCTGCTCGATATGGGACCCGAGCTCGTGATCATCAAGCGCGGCGTGGCCGGCTGCCTGCTGCTCAGCCAGGATCAGGTCCTGATCGCGCCGGGTTTCCCGGTGGAGGTGAAGGACGCCACTGCGGCCGGCGACAGCCTGGCCGCGGCCGTAATCTACAGCCGTCTGCGGGACTACCCGCTCGAGATGTTGGGAACCCTGGCCAACGCCGCCGGCGCGGCCAAGGTGCAGAAACTGGGGACCGGGCGCAACGTGCCTACAGCCGAAGAAATCCGGCAGGTGCTGCGCCGTTTTGGCCGCGAGCCGGATTCCTTTCTCCCCTCGCCGGCCTGACCACCAGCGCACGGGCGAACCGCCGGACCCGTCGGCATGATCGATCTCAGCGACGACCTGCTCCCACGGCTGCGCCGGACCCGGCTGGCTCATCTGCAGCTCCCGCCGGGAACGATCGCACCGGCGTACCAGGGTCTATCGATCCTGAACCTCCCGGCGAGTCTCCTCGCTTGGCTCGGCGTTGAAGAGGCCGAACACCCCGCGCTTGACCTGCCGGCACTCGACAGACTGGCGCAAGGCGTCGACCGCATTGTCGTCTGCCTGATCGACGCGGTGAGCCATGCTCGGTTCCGCGCATGGATCCGGGAGCCCAGCCTGAAACTCGACTCGCATTTCGAGCAGGCGCTGCTGGCCCCACTCACCTCGGTGGTCCCCTCCTCCACCACCGCCGCGCTGACTTCCATCTGGACGGGCGCCAGCCCGGCGCAGCATGGAGTGCTCGGTTTCGAACTCTTCCTGCGGGAATACGGGCTGATCGCCAACATGATTTCGCACACACCGGTGGGCTTCACCGGACGGTCCGGCAGCCTGGCCGCGGCAGGATTCCAGCCGCAGGCGTTCCTGCCCGTGCCGACGCTCAGTTCGATGCTTCATGAAGTAGGCGTTGAGGTGGTGGCGCTGCTCCCCGAAGCCCTGGTGGGCTCCGGGCTCTCCGAAATGCACCTGGGCGAGGCCCTCCGGCGCGGTTATGTAAGCTTCGACTCCCTCTGGCGCCAGGTCATCGGATTGCTCGACTCCGATCCTGGCCGGCGGCGGTTCATCTGGATTTACTATGATCGACTCGACGCGCTGTCGCATCATGAAGGACCCGATTCAGCTAGCGTCAAGGCCACATTCCATGATTTCGCCGGCGCGCTGCGCACCGCCTTCTTTGAGGCGCTCCCCTCTGCCGCCCGACAGAAGACCCTGTTTCTTCTTGTTGCCGACCATGGGCAGATCGCCACCCGCCCGGACCCGCACTACGACCTCAGGCAGCACCGCCCGCTCCAGCGCCGGCTGCATATGGACCCCACCGGCGAGCTGCGGCTCTCATACCTCTATCTGCGTCCCGGCCAGACCGAGGCGGTCGACGAATATGTGCGGCGCACCTGGCCGGGCGGCTTCCAGCTGCTGCACGCAGCCGCCGCGCTGGACTGCGGGCTCTTCGGGCCGGGGCTGCCGGCCGAACAGACGCTGGACCGGATCGGGGATCGCATCTTGCTGCCGTCCGGTGACGGCTACCTATGGTGGGTGCCCAAAGCGAACCCGCTCTACGGCATGCACGGCGGGCTCTCGCCCGACGAAATGCTCGTACCATTGCTTGCGCTGCGCCTGGACGATGGTTAGGGATCAGGAGAATAGCACCGTACCCAGTAATGCAACGGGCCTTGCCAATTCTTGATCATTGGCAAGGCCCGTATCATTCGATCCAGCGACGGACTACTGGCTGCCTGGCTCCGAGGGCGCGGCTTCCGGAATCTCCTCCAGGGCCGGCAGCGGAAGCAGGAACGGGTTGTCGTTGGGCACCAGCATCACCCGGATGCCCGGCGCCAGCTGCTTGATGTACTCGAAAGTCAGCAGGTCCGGATTGTCGCGCAAGGCGGCGGCGATCAGCTCAAGCGCCTGCGCCTCGGCTTCGGCTTCGATCACCCGCGCCTCGGCGCGACCCTCGGCGGCAATCACGGCTGCGTCTGCCTGACCCTGCGCCACCTGCCGCGCCTGCTCCGCCTCTTGCCGGCGCTGCTCGACGGTCAGCTGGGCCTCCTGCGCACGCTGTTCGGCAATCTGTTTCTGCTCTACCGAAGCGGCGTATTCAGGGGTGAAGGTGATGTTACGCAGGACAAAATCCACCAGGATAATGCCGTTTTCGTCCAGCTTTTCACCAAGCCGGACCTGGATTTCTTCGATCAGATCGAAGCGTTTCTCGCTCACGATTTCGGCCACATCGAACTGGGCGGCTTGGTCACGGATGATGCCGCGTGCCAGGGGCCGCACCAGGTCATCGGCGTAGCGGCTCTGCCAGGCAATATGGACCTGGATGACCGCGTTCGGGTCAACGGCAAAGATCACCGAGGCGTCGATAAAGACTTCCTGTCCATCGGCCGTGCGCGCCGCCACTGAGTCGTCACCGCGGATCTGACCTTCGTCCGAGGCGATCGACATCGTGTAGGTCTGGCGGCTAATCGGATAGGTGATGACGTTCTCCGCAAATGGGAAGACATAATGAAGGCCCGGCGTCAGCGCAGGCTCCCGATAGCCTTTCTCAGCGAATGCGGAGATGACAACACCTCGCTGCTCCGGCTGAATAAAGACCAGGCCGGCGCTCACGACGGTGAGCACAAGTGCAATCACAACGCCGATGATAACGATCCGTCCCGCAGCGCGGAAGGGGCTGCCACGGGCCGCGCGAACGACCGCGATCAGCATCACAGCGAAGACGCCAACCCATAAGATGGTGGTGAAGCCGCGCAACATTTCAGCGATATTCACAATCGCCTCCTCAATTCAGTGCAGATGCGACGCCCCTATTCGAGGGGCGTCGCAGATTATAGCACGCCTGCCGGGAGGCAGCGGACGGCAGGCTGACATTGTCCTGCCGCGGTTGACATGCTAGGATGCGCCATGCGGCGCGTACAGGCGATCGTCGAATCCTTGCTTCGTGCGCCAACCGGTCTCGCCGGTGCGCGCATCGTTCTCCCCGCACGCTTCTTGCCTGTCCCTGGACAGGCGTTTCTTGCGCTTGTCCCAGAGGCTCAGCAGCCGGTGCGGCTGCCGCTGTACCCCTTTCACATCGGCACCGATTCCTTTCTCGCCGAGTTGCCGACGGAAACCGGTTGGCGCCCCGGCCAACCGCTGGATCTGCTCGGCCCGATCGGGAAGGGCTTCGCGCTGCCTCCGCAAGCGAGCCGATGGCTGCTGATCGCATTGGGCACCTCCACAGGCCCGCTGCTCCCGTTGATCCCCGCCGGCTCGGCTGCGGGGGCCGCCATCTCCTTATGGAGCGATCCCTGGCCAGCAGATCTGCCGCCAGAGGTTGAGCGAGCCCAGTCGCTCGACGATGCGCTCCCATGGGCCGACTATGTTGCGTGTTCGGTGGACGCCGGAGGTCTGCAGGCGCTCCTCAGCGACACAGCAGAAACGATCCGCTCCGCCGAGGTCCAGATCCAGTGGATCACGCCGCTGCCTTGCGGGCTTGGCGTCTGCGGCGCCTGCGCCTTCCGGGTAGGCCGCCGCCAGCTGCTGGCCTGCGTGGACGGCCCGGTCTTTCGCGCCCCACGAGGCGTGTCATGAAGAGCCTGAGGCAATCTGTGCGAGGTCCTGAATGGCGAGGGTGATTTCGGCGGGGAAGCGGGAGCTCGTTCTGGCGCGCCCCTTCTTGAACGCGGCCGGTACGCTGGGCTACGCCGAGGAGCTGAGCCGCTGGATCCGCCTGGATGCGCTGGGGGCGTTTGTCACGCACCCGGTGAGCCGGCGGCCGCGCACGTCGGCGGGCGGACCCCGATTTGCCCCATTCGCGGGAGGATTCATGCTGCACACCGGCCTGCCGAACCCCGGCCTGCGGGCGGTGGTGCGCGCCAACCGGCGGCGCTGGGCGCGGATGCCGGTGCCCGTGATCGTCCACCTGATCCCCCAGACTGCGGAGGAAGCGGCGGACCTGGTGCGCGCGCTTGAAGCGTTGGATTCGGTGGCTGCAGTTCAGCTCGGCTTGCCCGAGTCGGAACCTGGGGCCGGGCTCGAGCTCATCCAGGCCGCCGCGCGGGGCGAACTCCCGCTGATCGTCCAACTGCCAGTCGGCGTCGAACCGGGTCTTGCTCAGGAAGCCGCTGCGGCGGGGGCAAACGCCATTTCACTGGGGCCTGCGCGCGGGGCGTTCCCCCGCGAAGACGGCGATGCGCAAAGCGCCCGGCTTTACGGTCCTGCGCTTTACCCGCAAGCGCTTGAATCGGTCCGGCGCCTGGCGGGCAATCTCGCATGTCCGCTGATCGCTGGCAGCGGCGTGTACTCCCGCGCGGCGGCCGAGGCGCTGCTCGCTGCAGGCGCCGTCGCGGTGACCCTTGATGCCGTACTGTGGACTGAACCCGAGGCGATCGAGGAAGGCTTCCTGAGCTTCCCGGAAGCTTAGAGCTTCCGGGAAGCTCCAATGGGGATCACTCGCCCGCGTTGCGCTCCATGATGATTGTCACCGGCCCGTCGTTCTCGATCTCCACCAGCATGTGCGCCCCGAAGCGCCCCAGCTGGGTAGGGATGCCCTGCTCGCGCAGCACAGCCGCAAACCGCTCCACCAGCGGCTCGGCGACCTCCGGCGGCGCGGCACGAATGAAACTGGGGCGCCGGCCCTTGTTCGTGTCGGCATAGAGGGTGAACTGGGAAACGACCAGCGCCGCCCCGCCAACATCCTGGAGCGAGAGGTTGGTCTTCCCCTGGTCGTCCTCGAAGATTCGCAGCACCGCGCATTTCTCGGCCAGCCAGCGGGCTTCTTGCTTCGTGTCGGCCGGCCCCACGCCCAGCAGGATGACGAGACCGCGGCCGATGTCCGCGACGCGTTCCTCGCCCACCTGCACGCTTCCCCGCCGCACCCGCTGCAAGACAGCCCTCATGGCATGCTCCTGATCAAGATTCCACAAACGATGGCGACGCTAGCCTGCTTCGATGTTACACTCGTGGTGCACAGGCGAATATGTGGGAGGTGAACCCTTGCGCCGATCCATGAATTTCATCGCCGGCGCGTTCATTGGCGCGCTGGTCGGCTCAGTCGCCGCGCTCCTGCTGGCACCGGCGTCCGGCCAGGAGCTGAAGAACCGCGCCCGAGAGAAGATAGCTGGTGTCCGCGGCGAGATTGAGCAGGCGTACGTGGACCGCAGGCAGGAGCTAGAAGCCCAGCTGGCGGCGATGCGCGCCGGGGCGGCAGACTAAACCCGCCAAGAAGGTAGATCGCTCGCCGGTGGTTCGAAGGCGTGTTGCTGGATCAGCGTTCAAGCGCCGGGACTGCGAAGCGATAGGGTGCCGGCTGCCACGAACCGCGCGTGGTCCCAACAACCACCAGGTAGGCAGCTTCATACGCGCCGCCGAGCTCAACATCGATCTCAGCGGTTCCGGCTTCGTCGAGCTCGATCGTTCGCACTCGCGTCTCGCCTCCGACCTCAACGAGTGCCAGGCGGAAGGTCTGGGGCAGCTGGTTGTACAGGCGGAGAAAGCCGGCTGCCTCCCAGCCGCCGTCGCCGGATTCGAACCCTTCCTCATAATCGATCGCCTCAATCGACAGGTCGTCGAGCAGCAGGCCTTCACCATTGACCGCCGCGTCGGTAATGTATTCGAAGCGAAGCGTGGTCTGCTCACCTGCGTACGCTGAGAGATCAACTGTTTCCTGGATCCAGCGAGGGGTGTCGCCGCCCCCGCTGTATCCGTTGTAGGCCCAACCGTACGAATTGCCGGATGGATCCTCGTCCGTGCCGGAGGGCGTGGTCAGGATCTCCCAGGTTTCGCCGCCATCTGCCGACGCCTCCAGATAGAGATAGTCCCAGCCTTCCTCGATGTCGTACCAAACCCAGTAGGAGAACTCGATCGGCGCCTCCACCCCGCGGAAGTCGAACGTCTGCGTCAGGGTCATGTTGGACTCGTCGCCCCGATTCGACCAGAAGGCATAGTCACCAGAATGCGGATCGGCCGGCACCACCTTGACGCTCTGCGCGCCTTCAAACCTCAGAAGATGGTCGCCTGGGCAGGTCAGCTCAATGATGTCGAAGCCGTACTGGCTCACCTCACGGGTCTGAGCGTCCACCGGACAATCACGGAAACGGTCGCCGATCCCCGCCGGCGGCGCGCTGCGGTAGGTGCGATACGCATAGCGACCGTCCGCTGCGCCCGGGTCGTTGAGCAGCAGCGTCACAGCCCAATCGAGGAACAGATCGTCGGCACGGATGGGTGCCCCGGACTGGGGGTCGACTGCGTCGATCCGACGCAGTGTCTCATCAATCGAATCCAGCCCGTTCTCCGGGTCGGCGACGAGCTGCTGGGTGGCCTCGTTGCCGAAGCGTTCGAGGAAGTATGCCAGGAAGAGGAACGATTGCCCGTAGTTGGCTCCCGAGCCGCCCGGCCCGGACGGCCAATAGGTGAGGGTCAGGTCGGGTCGGCGCGCGAAGGCCGAATCGAACCCCCCGAGGTCGTACCCAGTAAGCAGAGTCGCCAGCTCGGACAACCCTTCGTTCATCCAGGTCTCCTCGTTCGGATCCAGGTTCCAGTGCACCATATGCTGGAATTCGTGGGCCAGGACCCCATAGGTATAGGCTTCATTAAGTCCCACGTTGTCGGCGCTCAGATAGAACATCTCATGGCCGTTGGAATACTCGTGGACCAGCGGCGAGTAGGAGTCAACCGAGGAGAAATAGCCGGCGACCGAAAACCCCAGGCCGTGGGCATACAGCATGTACAGATGTGGATCGCCGTCGACACCGGGCGTCCACTCGCTCCCGAAGAACGAACGCACGGTTGGGTAGATCTCATCTTCGAATGTGTCGACCAGCGCCTTGACGTCATCGAAATCATAGCTGGCAGATTGATCCACCCAGAAGTAGACATGTTCGGTCGCGTAGACCAATTCGGCGTCGACCTGAAAGTTGGTGTTCTCGTCGACGTCGCTGGCCCAGAACGTCTGGACCGTACCCGGTTCGACCGGTGGAGGATTCTCCGCGAGCATACGCGGGATGTCCTCGATGCCCAGCAAGCGGCGGGTGATCTCGATTGGATCGGCAATCGGCACATCCGTCTCGCGCAAACGCTCCGCCATCAGAACGGCCTCATCCGCCGGCGGATCCGGGTCCGGGAATTCCACTGGAGGATCGGGTTGGGGTGGTTCTCAGACATGGATCGGCATCACGGTGGTCGTTGGGGGTAAGCTGCGAGCCGCCGGGGCCCGCGGCAACCGGCCCCGGGCGGCGCTCACCCGGTCGCGGGCCAACCCGGGAGTTCGTCCACCCGCCACAAGCCGAGCGATTTGTCCGCAAACGCGCCTCCCTGTTCCGTGCATCCCTCCACCAAAAGCGAGGTGGGCCGTGGGAATGAGACCGGCGGCGCCTCCAGGTTCAGCGGCCTCCAGTCTCCGGTGATGATGTCCTCGTTCTCGCACTGCTCGGTGAACGT
>JBFJVD010000129.1:0-8508 GCA_041624375.1 Anaerolineales bacterium | reverse complement strand
CTGGCCCAGCGGTCCAGGAAGAGGCGCACATCGTGTGCTGTCCATGGGGCGATCGGGACCGGCGCCAGACCAGCCTGCACGAGACCGTCATACGAGTCTTCCGGGCCCGCCGCAATCACCTGAATCTCAGGAAACTGATCCAGGAGTCCGCTGATCCAGGTGGAAACCGGACCTTGGTCCTCCTGGGTGAGTTCGTCCAGCCCGTCAAGGAGCAGGACGGCGTTGCCGCTGCGGAAATGCAGCCGGAGGTAGCTGGGGATTCTTGGCGCCAGGCCAGAGGAAGCGCCCTTCTGAATCGCGCTGATGATCGGATCGAGCGGATCATCATCCGTGCTCAGATCGAGCTCGAGATCCAGGACATGAATAAGGACTGGCACGCGGGCAGCTTCCTCATCGGGCTCACGCTCACCCTGAGCCAGGCGCGAGGCAATGTAGGCAAGCGCCGTCGTCTTTCCACTCCCCGGCTCGCCGGTGATCATCACATGCAGTCGGCTACGAAGAACGTTGGCGAGAGGGAGCGTGTGCGCACGGTAGATGCCCGACAGATATGTCCAATCCGGGAGGCTGGGCAGCACAACCAGCGAGTCCTCGGGCAGGGGTTCGGTGCGCAGTGGATCGGCTGCCGGGGGCGGCGCCAGCAGCGATGGTGCGATGACGACTTCCTGGAGGGCGAAGTGGACACGAGCTATGTGAAGGGTCTCGGCCCGGGCGAAGACCTCGGTGCGGTAGACATCGCGTGCGCCGGCCATCATGCTGGCCCGCATGGCCTCGATGCGCGTGCCCAGGGTCTGCTGGAGCCAGCTGAACACCGGGAAGAATCGGCCGAGAACAAACGCTAGAACGGCGCCGATCGCCAGCCCGACGAAGAATTCGGGCCAATCAAATCGCATCCCGAAGGGTCCGAAAGGACCAAACACGGCTTCTCAGCCTCCGTACAGAATCCGGCCGCACTGCGAGCAGTGGACTGGCTCGTTGCCGCTCCGGACGCTTGGTCGAATAGAGGCCGGCAGGGTCAGACCGCAGGCCGAGCAGCTTCCATCCGACATGAGCACGACCGCCAGGCCGGCGAGGCGATTCCGGAGTGCGTCATAGTGAGCTTGGTCCTCCGGCGAGACATTCGCCGCCGCCGCCTCTCGTTCGGCCAGCAGCTTCTCGCGCGTCGAGGTCAGCTCGTCGCGTTCAGCCACCAGCGCTTCACGTTGTGCCGCCTGGGCGGCCTCCACGCCGAGCAGGTTGTCCCGGGCAGCCTGCTCAGTCTCTTCCGCCTCTTCCGCAGCCAGCAAAGCCTCAAGGTAGCGGTCTTCAAGTGTCTCCAGATGCCGATGGAGCGCCTGATCCTCCATCTGCAGATCCTGAAGCTCCTTGGGGTTGGTCACCGCCCCCCCATAGAGCTTCTGCTGGTTTTGGTCGATCTTCTCGCGCTGAACCGAGACTTCACCCTCCGCGCTCATGGAGGTCGCGCGAGCTTCCATGAAGCTCGCTTCGGCTCTCTCGAGCGCTGATCGCGCCTGACGAACTTCGGCCGAGTCGGCGAGCGCCGCCTGGATCTTCTGAAGACGTTCATCGACTCGAGCCAGTTCGGTGTCCAACTCCTGCAAGCGGAAGAGGCTCGAGACCCGGCTCATGCGCGCAGATTATAGCCATCCTCGGCCAGCCTGTGCAAGCGGCCGAAGGTAGGATTAGCTTCGCTGGCGAGGCCACACTCGCGAGCGTACAATCTCGGCATGCTCCGCATCCGCCCTCTTGCGCCGGCGTTGATTCTGATCGCACTCGCTCTCTTGCTCCTGGCGATCCCCTACGAAGCTGCCGAGCGCAGTGTTCCATCCAACCAGCAATTCACAGGGTTCCTCATCAATCCCTGGGACGGGTTTAGCTACCTGGCAAAGATGCGGCAAGGGGCGGACGGCGCCTGGCTCTTCCAGCTTCCCTACACGCCACAACCTGGCCAACCAGCTTTCCTGTTCGGCTACTACTTGTTCCTTGGTCACCTGAGCCGGTGGATCGGACAATCTCTGCTGGCTGTCTTTCATGGCGCCAGGCTGCTCAATGCCGCGCTGATGTATGCGTTGATTTATGTAGGCTATCGACGGTGGCTCCCCTCGCCGCGGGCTGCTCAGGCCGGCCTGCTGCTGACGATCCTGTCTGGAGGCCTGGGTTGGGTGGGGGTTCCGTTTGGGCTTGTAGCCAGCGACTTGAACATCCCGGAGTCCATCCCGTTCTTGAGTGCCTATACCAACGCCCACTTCCCCCTGGCCGTCGCATTGCTCATCAGTGGGCATCTTCTGGTCTCCGAAGTTCCCTTTGGCCGGATCCCGCGCCTGCTCCTGGCCACCGCCTGCGGCGCGCTCCAGGCGATTGTGCTGCCATTTACGATCCTGGCTCAGGGCGCGGTTCTGGTAATCTGGCTGCTCTGGGAGCAACGATGGTCGAACCGATTCCCGGACGCCGGGCGCCCGATACTCAGGAAGAAGCTCGAGGTCGCGATCGCACTCGGGATCGGGGCTGGTCCATGGCTTGCCTATGATCTGTGGCTCACAATTGGGCATCCGGTTCTCAGTATCTGGTCGCGTCAGAACCAGACCCCGTCGCCGGCATTGTGGAGCTATCTGCTTGGATTTGGGGTTGTGCTTCTGCTCGCGATTCTCGCGGCGATGCGGGCGGGGGTCCACCGGCTCCCCTCCGGCAGGCTGCTTCTCGTGTGGGCAGCGGCGACCTTTCTCTTGCTTTACGCGCCGATCGGTCTTCAACGGCGCTTCTCGATCGGGATCTACATTCCCCTGGTTGCCCTCGCAGTGTGGTATCTGGAGGCGCGCTTCCGATCGAATCGACCCTGGCGATGGAGTCTGATTCTCACAACCCTCCTGTCAGTTCCCTCGCTCGTGTTTGTGGTGCTGGCCGGCATAGCGGGTGTGGCTCGGGGGGAGCCTCTCTTGATCCTCACACAAGCCGAGATCCGCGCCTATCATTGGCTCCGCGATCATGCACCAGCGGGTGCCTTGGTCCTGGCGGCTCCGCTCTCCGGAAACCGTTTGCCGGCCTTTGCCGATGTCCGCGTCATCTATGGGCATCCATTCGAGACCCCGAACGCCGGCGAAGCACGTGAAGCGATCGAAGCGCTGTACGAAGCTGGGGTCGGCTTGGAGCCGCTCGCGGGACAGGCCGAGGGCATGACCCCGGTCTACGCCATCTTTGGGCCGCAAGAGAAGGAATTGGGTGCGCCATCCTGGCTGGAAGGCTTCGAGCCGGTCGTCCGCATGGGTGACGTGCAGATTTTCCAGCTGCCGAACCCATAATGGGTCACGTGACGACCTTCCGCCGGGCCGGCTTCGTCTTTGCGGTAGCTGCGCTGCTCTGGCTTTCCCCGCTCGCTTTCACGCCACTCGAGCTGCCCTATTGGGTCGGCGGTGAGTTCTCTGATCTTCGAATCGCCCACCTCCCCAACGCGCTCTACCTGCGCCGGTCATTGATAGAGTTCGGCCAGCTTCCACTTTGGAACAGCCAGATTTTGGCCGGCACTCCGTTCCTGGCGGATCCTCTTGCGGGTGTCTGGTATCCGCCGCTCTGGCTGCTGGCCATGAGCCCCACCTCGCTGATGGTGAACCTGCTCTTGTTCGCCCACCTTGTCTGGGCCGGGGTCGGCATGTGGGGATTTGCGCGGGCCGTCGGTCTCGGGCCAGGACCAGCGACGGTTGCTGGACTTGCTTTTTCGGGGACTCCGAAGCTGATCGGGCAGATTGGGCTCGGCCATCTCACGCTTGTCTGTGCAATCGCCTGGATGCCGTGGCTCCTGCTCTCCGCCGAACTGGCTGGCCGCGCGCTCAACCACCGAAGCCGGCAGCTACCGGCTCGGAGCGCGATCGTGGGCGGCTTGCTCGGAGTCACCTTCTTGATCGATCCGCGGTGGGCACCGCCCGCGTTTCTTCTCGTTGTGGCCTATCTGGGAAATCACCTGTTCCGGAATCGACACAACCTGGCAGGCCAAGCCCGGCCCCTGTTGCATGCCGGTCTGGCCGGACTGCTGGTCGGGTCGGGCCTGGCTGCGGCGCTGGCTCTTCCCCTCCTGGAATTCGTGCCGCTGACGACGCGGGCCACCCTGACCGCAAATGAAAGCCTCGTCTTCTCACTTCCAACGGAACGGCTGCTTGGCCTGTTCATCGCCGATCCAATTGGCTGGCCCGAATGGACAACATACGTAGGCGCAGCCACCATACTTCTTCTTTCGCTGGCGCCGACGGTGCGGCTCCAGAACGCCGGTTTCTGGCTGGCTGTACTTGTCGCGGGATGGCTGCTCGCCCTTGGCGACTCGCTCCCCTTCGCGCGCGAGCTCCTCTCCGCATTCCCGGGGATCGGCTGGCTGCGCGTTCCGCCACGCCTGCTATTTTTCTCCGCCTTTGCCGCCTCTGTCCTGGCGGGTTGCGGGGCTGAAGCGCTCGAGTCCGGTCTGGCACCGGGCGCGCGGCGGCTGGCGCGCCTGGCGACTGCTGCGATAGCCAGTGGCTTTCTCTTTATGGGCGTGGGCGTTTGGATGGTCACCCGGGGTTTCTCTTCCTTGGTTCCGGCGTTGGTCGCGGTATCTACTGCAGGCTTCATCTCGCTCATGCTCAGGGCCGAGAAACCAGGCTGGGCCTTCCAGATCCTGCCGCTACTGCTCGTGTTCGACCTTGCTTGGTTTGCCTCGCAGGCACTCGAAGCTCGGGCATGGCCGGAAACCGATGCTGAGTCTGGCGTGGCCGCGGTCATCCAGGCGGCTGCCGCTGAAGCGGGGAGCAGACCGGCCATCGATCGATACCGGGTGTTCTCGCCGTCCTATGCCATCCCGCAAGATCTCGCAGCTCGCTCCAGGCTGGAGCTGGTTGACGGCGTAAACCCGCTGCAGCTCAGCTCCATGTGGGGCTACATGGCAGCGGCCACCGGCTTTGCGCCGGATGGATATAGTGTCACGCTCCCGCCGTTTCCGACGGGCGATCCGCTGGTTCCATGGGGGGCCGACCTCGATCCGCAGCGCCTGGGTCTCTTGAATGTAGCCTTCGTCATATCGGCCTATCCGCTCGAGATTGCGGGGGCGCATCAGGCAATCCCCACGCAAAACGGCCATCTCTACGCGATTGCCGCCGCACGCCCCCGCGCATGGGTTGAGGATCCGGGAAATGGAGATCCATCTGCTTGGCGTTCGGTCGAGGACCTGGCCTGGACCCCGAACCGGATTCAGCTCCGTGCACGTGGCCCTGGGAGGCTGGTCCTGAGCGAGGTCCAATACCCGGGCTGGCGTGCAGAGTCGGACGGGGAAATCCTTCCAATCCACAGAGCCTACGGGTTGCTGCGTTCGGTCGAACTTCCTCCCGGTGAACATACCGTCATCTTTGCATTCAGGCCGCGGAGCATTCTCCTGGGTACCGGGCTGTTCGCCTTTGCTGCGATTGCGCTTGCGCTGATGTGGTGGAGGCACCGGAGGTGATCTCGCGACGTTGGGCGACAGTCTACGCGCTGATTCTCATCGGGATGACCTCTTTGCCGTACCTCGTCGGCTACCAGGCCGCTCGGGAGGGCTGGGTCTTTACGGGCTTCGTCTTCGGCGTTGAGGATGGAAATTCCTACATCGCCAAGATGCTTCGCGGCGCTGAGGGGGAGTGGCTTTTCCGCACACCTTACTCCGCCGCGCCTCAGGCCGGTATGCTGGCGTTCCTTCCCTATCTGCTCCTGGGAAAGGTAGCCGCAGGGCCGGGTCTTCATGAGCAGCTGGTGGCTCTATTCCACCTCTTCCGATCGGCCTCCATTCTTTTGCTTGTCTACGCCATCCTGCGATTCACAGGATTGTTCCTCGATGACCTGAGCTGGCGGCGCTGGTGTGTTATTCTGTCGACTGCTGGCGGCGGACTTGGTTGGGTGCTTGTTCTTGCGGGCCGTACAGACTGGCTGGGGTCGTTGCCCTTGGAGTTCTACTCGCCGGAGAGCTTTGGATTCCTGGAGATTTTCGGGTTGCCACATCTGGCGGCCGCGCGAGCCCTGCTGCTGCTTGCATTCACCAATCACTTCCAACCGCCGGATCAGTCGGGAAATGCATGGAGAACGGCGTTCCTGCTGCTGGGAGCCATATTCTTTCAGCCGCTCACGGGAGCCACGGGGTTGTTCATCCTGTTGTCGGTCGAGGGGGTAGCGCTCTTGCGTCGGACACGGCCGTTTCAGCTTCAGCCGCTGGCAGACCGTCTTTGGGGGCTTGGCCCGATCCTGGCAATGGTCGTCCCTTCACTGGCCTACTACGTCTATCTCTCATCGCGGGATCCATTCGTCAGTTTATGGACGGAGCAGAACCGGATTCTCTCGCCACACCCCCTGCATTACGTGCTGTCCTATGCGCTCATGCTCCTTCCCGCAGTGGTCGGCGCGCAGACGCTGTTCCGAGAGGAAAGGCATGGCGCCAATCTCCTCCCTTTAATCTGGGTGGTCCTGCTTCCGTTCCTGGCCTACGCGCCCCACAATCTGCAGCGGCGCTTGCCGGAGGGGGTCTGGATCGCCTGGGTTCTTCTCGCCGCGCTTGGGCTGCAGCGCATCAGAAGCCCAGGCCGCGCACGCTGGCTTGGTGGACTGATTCTTGTCATGTCGATTCCGAGTGCCCTGCTCCTGGTTGCCGGCGGGTTACGTTCAGCCACGCAGCCGAGCGAGCCGATCTTTCGGCCTGAGGCAGAAGTGCGTGCATTTCAGGTCCTGCAGGACGTTGCTGCTTTCGATGCAGTTGTCCTGGCCAGCTTCCAGACAGGCAACGCCTTGCCCGCATGGTCGCCCCAGCGGGTCGTGGTTGGCCATGGCCCGGAAAGCGTGAATCTGGCCGCCCTGCAGAAGGAAATTGAAGCCTTCTTCGATGCCCAATCCCCGGACTCGCTTCGTCGAGACTTCCTGCAGGAGGCCGGCGTAGAGTTCGTCTTTTATGGTCCGAGCGAGCAGCGTCTCGGCAGTTGGGATCCGGCCGGAGCGGATTTCTTGATTCGCCTCCATCAGGAGGAAGGGTACTCGATCTTTCGCGTCCTTGAGCCCAGGCTGGCAAGCTATGCCGGACCGCCGTAAGCGCTGGTTGCAGATCCTTATCTTCGTACTCGGGCCGGCGGTGCTCTTCGGTCCGATGCTTTTCGCGGGTCGGGCCCTATTTTGGGGAACGCCGCTGCTGCAATTCGCGCCATGGCGTGAGCTGGGGATGTCTCAGCTTCGAGCAGGTTTCCTTCCGCTCTGGAACCCGCTGCTTGGGATGGGGGCCCCGCTCCTTGCGAATTATCAGTCGGCCTTCTTCTATCCACCGAACTGGATCCTGCTGATTACCGGGTCGGCATGGGGGCAGACCCTGCTGGTGGCCCTGCACCTGATCTGGAGCGCCCTCGGCATGGCCTACCTGACGCGCCGGCTGGAAATCGGTTGGTTTGGTCAGACTGTCGCCGGCCTTGCCTACGGCATGTCCGGATACCTTGTGGCGCGAGCCGGCTTCCTGAGCATCAACGCAGCCGCAGCCTGGCTTCCTTGGATTCTGGCTGCCAGCGATCGGCTGGCGACAGAAAGCGCAGGAGGCATCCATCGACAGATCATTCGGGCAGGCGCCGCTCTCGCTGTTTTCGCCGCCCTTCAGTTGCTGAGCGGACACGCGCAGACAACGGCCTACACGCTGGTCCTGGCCGTGATCTGGGGCAGCTGGAGGGGATTTCGACTGCGAGGATGGGCTGGCCTGGGACGCTGGCTGGCTACAGTTGCGCTTGCTGTTTCTTTTGCTCTTGCTCTGGCGGCGATCCAGTTGGCGCCGACAGGGGAGTACTTGCTCAACTCTTCCCGAGCCGGCGCCGTAGCTGATCAGCTCGCATTCACCTACTCCTTCTGGCCCTGGCGGCTGACCGGTTTGCTCCTGCCCAATCTCTTTGGAAACCCGGCATACGGCGAGTACTGGGGCTTCGGCAACTTCTGGGAAGATGCGGTCTATGTCGGCCTCTTCCCGTTTGTGCTAGCCCTGGTCGCGCTGCGGCGCAGGTTTGCGGGGAACACCGATTCCGCCTCGCTTGCGCGACTGCTGACGGCGACGGCGATCGGCTCGCTTGTCTTGGCGCTTGGCTCGAATACGCCTGTCTTTCCATTCCTCTACGCCCGCGTACCAGGCTTCGACATGTTTCAGGCGCCGACGAGATGGAACCTGCTTCTGGTAGCAAGTCTCTCGCTGCTTGCGGGAATGGGCGCCGATGTCTGGCGTGCGCCTCAGGCGAGAGGGGTGTACTGGGTGCGGCTCGGGACGGCTGGCGCATTTGCCATCGGGTTGGCGGCGGTTTTGGCCGCTTGGCTGCTGCGCAATATCGAGTCGTCATTTCTCCCGGCGTTTATCTGGCTCAGCGCGGGGATGCTTGTCATCGGCGCAGCGAGCCTCAGGCGACCTGAGTCCCTGACACCGGCCTGGCAGGTTGGCCTCGCACTGCTTGTCGCCACCGACTTGACTGCGGCTGGATGGGGTCTCAATCCGTCCATACCGATCGGGCTCTTCGAGGG
>JBFJVD010000128.1:0-8529 GCA_041624375.1 Anaerolineales bacterium | reverse complement strand
TCACAATTACGCACCTTGCCGTCGAAAAAGTGCGATATGTTCAGTATAGCACCGGTTCGAAGCGAGTCAACACGGACGGACAGACGCGGATCGAGCCGGCTTGCAGCCGGGGTCTTTGACAGCGTCGCGGAACCTGCTATCATGCATATATCGCACATCCATGTCTGTCGGAAAAAGAGTGCGACATAATGTCGTCCTGAAGCCGTCTGGTGGGGACTCCAGCCCGATCGGCAGGGATCCGGGGTGCCGGGAGGTGCGGCATGATCAATTTTCAGCTGAGCGATGAACAGGAGGAGTTGCGGTCGCTGGCGCGGCGCTTCGCCCGCGATGCGATCCGGCCCATCGCCGCGGGGGCCGACGAATCGGAAGAGGTGCCGTGGGACGTGCTGGCGGAAGCCCAGAAGGTGGGGCTGCTGAGCTTCCAGATCCCCGAGGCCTACGGCGGCGGCGGCGTGGAAAGCGCGCTGACCCGGACGCTGATCGACGAGGAACTCTTCTGGGGGTGCGCCGGTGTGGCCACCATCATCGGCGGAGTCGGCCTGTGCGCCACCCCGATCCTGCTGGCCGGCAGCGAGGAGCAGAAGCTCAACTTCCTGCCCCGGTTCTGCGACCCGGAGCAGGTGCGCCTGGGGGCGTTCGCCCTCACGGAGCCCTCTGCGGGATCCGATGCCGCTGGCATCATCACGCAGGCCCGCCGGCAGGGGAGCAAATACATCCTCAACGGCTACAAGTGCTTCATCACCAACGCCGGCATCGCCGACCTGTACATCGTCTTCGCCACGGTCGATATCTCACGAGGCAGCGAGGCGATCACCGCCTTCATCGTCGAGGCCGACCGGCCCGGCGTGATCCCGGGCGCCAAGGAGAAGAAGCTCGGCATCCGCGCTTCGCACACCGCCAGCCTGGTCTTTGAAGGGGTGGAGATCCCGGTGGGCAACCGCCTGGGCGAGGAGGGCGAGGGCTTTCGCATTGCCATGCGCACCTTCGATCTCACCCGCTCGCACATCGCGGCCGGCGCCGTCGGGCTGGGGCGGGCGGCCTTCGAGTACGCGCTGGACTACGCGCAGGAACGCACCCAATTCGGCAAGCCGCTCGCTCACTTCCAGGCGGTCAGCTTCATGCTCAGCGAGATGGCGATCAACCTCGACGCCGCCCGCCTGCTCACCTGGCGAGCCGCCTGGCTGGCGGACCAGGGCCTGCCGTGCACCAAGGAGGCCAGCATGGCGAAGGCGTTTGCCGCGGATGCCGCCATGCGCATCACGACCGATGCGGTGCAGGTGCTCGGGGGCTACGGGTTCATGCGCGAGTACCCGGTCGAGAAGTGGATGCGCGACGCCAAGATTATGCAGATTTACGAAGGCACCTCGCAAATCCAGCGGCTGGTGATCGGCCGGCACCTGGCGCAGCGCCTGCCTGTCTAGGGCGCAGCTGCAGCCCTGCGCCGCTCGTCCGTTCCGACCTCCCCGCACGGCCGGGGCCAGCTCGCTGCTCGAGTGGGGCGGACCCCTCAACGACCTATATGTGATATCTGACACAATCTTGACAAGCATGGAAACCATGCTAGTCTCAATATGTCGCACTTATCCGTCGAGAGTCTCTAGAATGCGACATATTGAACGGCCCGCCATTCACACCCAGCTCGTCATCCTGAACCTGTTTGGTGATTACCTACACCCGCGGCAGCGCGCCCTGTGGACCAGCGGCCTGCTCTGCGTGCTGGACCAGCTGGGTCTCAGCGAGCGGGCGGTGCGCTCCACCCTGTCGCGCATGAAGGCCAAGGGCTGGCTGCGCTCGGAGCGGGTCGGCCGGCGCAGCCTGCAGCGCCTGACGGCCAAGGGCCTCGAGCTGCTCGAGGAAGGCGACCGGCGCATCTTCGGCTCGCGCCCGACCCATTGGGACGGTCTCTGGCATGTGGTCATTTACTCGCTGCCGCATGAGATGCGCTCGGAGCGGCGCCAGCTGCGGGCGCGGCTCAGCTGGCTTGGCTATGGAATGCTGGCGCCCGGCACGATGGTGGCGGCGCGCGCCCGGCGTGAGGACGTCCTGGCAAGTGTGCGCGAGCTGCACGTCGAGCCCTACGTCCATTTCTTTACCCGCGCCCGGCTGATGCATCACGACAGTCAGGCATTGGTCGAGCGCTGCTGGAACCTGCCCGCCCTGAACCGAGCCTACGCGCGCTTCGTGGCTCGCCACCGGGAGGCCTTTGACCAACTGCTCTGCCTGGGCGACGGATTGACGCCGCCGGAAGCCTTCGTGGAACGCTTCTGGGTCACCTACGAATACAGCGCCTTTCCTCGCAGCGATCCCTATCTTCCGCCCGAGCTGCTGCCGCCGGACTGGCGCGGCGATGAGGCCGCCATGCTGTTCTCGGAATACCGCGAACGGCTGCGAGGCCCGGCACAAACCTATGTGGATGACAACCTGGAACTGGAGCCGCTCGAGGAGTCACAATGGATCGACGATCGCCTGAGCGCCTGAACCCGGTGAGCGGTCCGGCGCTGCGGGCGTCCACCCATGTCGTGAGCGCTCCAGCTTCGTGCGCAGGGAGAGGCTGTTAATGGGTTCTCCGCCGACCACACTTATGCCGGAATGGGCCGCGCTCGAGCTCGATGAGCTGCTCGACGCGGCGCGCACCCTGATCGAGGACACCGACTTCACCCCGGTGGACCGCTGGCGGGAAGGCGGGGGCCGGGTCGTCGGCCACTTCCAGGTCTATTTCCCGGAGGAGATCGTTCATGCCGCGGGGATGCTGCCGCTCAAGATCCGCGGCGCGCCGCTCGATTCACGGCAGGCCGATTCCCATTTCGGCTCTTATCTGTGCTCGATCCTCAAGAGCTCACTCGAGCTGGCGCTCAGCGGCCGGGTGGAGCTGGACATGTTCGTCACCCATCCCATTTGCGATGCGGCCCGCAACCTGGGGGCGGTGTGGGGGCGCAATGTGTCCTACCCCTGCGAGATCCTCTACCTGCCGCAGAACGCCAACTCGGCGCACGCCGTGACCTACCTGCGGCATGAGTACGCGCGCCTCAAACGCGCCGTCGAGGCGCTCAGCGGGGAGACCATCAGCGACGAGTCGCTGCGCGACTCCGTGCGGGTCTTCAACGAGAACCGGAGTCTGATCCGCCGCCTCTACGCCATCAAGCGGGAGCGCCCCTGGCTGCTCCCCGTCGATGAGGCCTACCTCCTGACAATCCTTGGCAGCCTGCTCCCGCGGGAAGAACACAATCAACTGCTGAACAACCTCCTGCCGCAAATCGAAGCGCGTGAAGCCACTTCGCAGGACCGTATCCGGATCGTGCTTGAGGGCGGTTTCTGCGAACAGCCTCCACTGGATCTGCTCCGGGTCCTCGGGCGCTCCTGCTATGTGGTGGACGACGATCTGATGATCGGTCTGCGCTGGATCCTCGAGGATGTCGATCTCGACGGGGACCCGCTGCTGAACCTGGCGGACGCCTACCTCGAGCGGTCTTCCTACAGCCCGGTGCAGCACGACCTGCGCAAGCCGAAGGAGCACATGCTGATGCAGCGCATCGAGCAGTCCGGCGCGGAGGCCGCCATTCTGGGGGCCGCCAAGATGTGCGAGCCGGGTCTGGATGAACAGGTCGCCTACGCCCAGGCGCTCGACCAGGCGCGCATCCCCTATTTCATCACCGAGTTCGAAGAGACGATGACCAGTTTCGATCAAATCGAGATCCAGATCGAGACCTTTGCAGAGAACATCCTCTTCTATTGAGAGGCGATGGCTTTGGGAAGTGAGGCAGGGATGAATCCGAGCAGTGCGGAAGCCAAGGAGATCATCGGCCGGGGCAATCGGGAGGGCGCCCGCCTCTTCCGCCAGTGGTTTGAGGAGCTGACCACGGCTGCGGAAGAGGGACGGAAGACGGCCAACGTTTTCGTCATGGGCAGCATGAATGAGGTGCTGCTCACGTTCGACCTGCCGGTCACCTTTCCTGAAATCAACGCCCTGCAAATGGCCGTCCGCCGGGTGGCCGACGACTACCTCAATCAGGCCGAGGATCACGGCTATTCCCCGGACATCTGCGGCTATGTGAAGGCCGATTACGCGCTGCAGCTGCGCAACGGCGAACATCCGATGGGGCGCCTGCCGGAGCCCGCCCTCGGCGTCTACACCAATGCCTGCAACACGTATATCAAGTGGGGTGAGATCTGGGAGCGCATGTACGACGTGCCGATCTTCACGCTGGATGTGCCGGGCACCCGCTCGGCAGGCGGGCAGACCTGGCCCGGCAACCCCGATTTCAAAGGCGACCGTGATTATGTCCAGGGCCAGATCGAAGAGCTGATCCAGCTCTGCGAACAGGTCACGGGGAAGTCCTTCGACATCGATCGCCTGCGGGAAGTGATGGGGCATGCGAACAGGCTGATGAGCAACTACAGCCGGGCGCTGGAAATCAACCGCAGCCGGCCGGCGGTCTTCAACGCGCTGACCGACGGCACGATCTACCTCGGCGTCGCCAACGGCTTTCGCGGCCGGCCGGAAGGGGCTCAATACTTCAGCGACCTGGTGGAAGAGCTGGAGCTCAAAGCGGCGAAGGGGATCGGCACGCTGGCCGACGAAAGGCACCGCCTGCTCTTCGTTGGCGTGCCCTGCTACCCCATCTTCCGGCGCTTCAGCGAATTGTTCTCCGAGTGGGGCGGGGTCTTCCTCTCCTCGACCTATCTCTGGTTTGCGAGCGGTGGCGCGTCGCTGGGCTACCAGTACGACCTGAACCGGCCGCTTGAAAGCCTGGCCGAGGGCGTCCTGGTCGGCGTCCGCCACGCCATGGACAGCATGTTCTTTCAGGATCAGGCGATGCTCGACATGATTGACCCCTATGCGGTCGACGGCATTGTCTACCACCCCATCAAGAGCTGTCGCACGGTCTCGACCGGCCTGGCCGACAGCCGCCGGGCGGTGATGGCAGTGCGGGATATCCCCTGCCTCTTCATCGAATCGGATCACATGGACAAGCGCGTGGTATCGGAAGCGCAGCTCAAGAATCGCATCGATGCCTTTTTCGAAGGATTGGATGCGCGCAGGCTGCAGCTGGCCGCGGTCTGAAACGGAGGCGAACGACGATGGCGTATGCAGCCGGCGTGGACGTGGGCTCCACCCAAACCAAAGCCGCCATTCTGGACGAGGACCGTCAGGTCGTCGGGCGCGCCCTGATCGATACGGGCGCCAATGTGATGCAGGCGGCGGAGAAGGCCTATCTGGAGGCGCTGCGATCCTGCGCCATTCAGGAGGAGGAGGTGGAGTTCGTCGTCGGCACCGGCTACGGTCGCTACCGGGTCACCTTTGGCAACACGCAGGTGACCGAGATCAGCTGCCACGGGCGCGGCGCGGTGCATATGTTTCCCGGAACCCTCACCGTGCTGGACATGGGCGGCCAGGACACGAAGGCGATCCGGGTCAACCCGAAGGGCGAGATCCAGGACTTTTGTATGAACGACAAATGCGCCGCCGGGACGGGAAGGTTTCTGGGGGCCGCCTCGGCCGCGCTCGAGATTCCGCTCGACGACCTTGGGCCGACCGCACTCCAGGCCGACAAGCCGGTGCGGATCAGCACCACCTGCACGGTCTTCGCCGAATCCGAGGTGCTCTCTTGGCTGGGAAAGGGCAAGAAGATCGAAGACATTCTGCTCGGCGTGCACCAATCCATCGGGCGCCGCTCACTGGGGCTCCTGCGCCGGGTGGGGATCGAGCAGGAGCTCACCTTCACCGGCGGCGTAGCGCGCAATGCCGGCATGGTGCGGGTCCTGAACGACGAGCTCGGCTTCCCGATCAACGTGAGCGAAGAGTCGCACTTCATGGGCGCGATCGGGGCGGCGCTCTTCGCGCTCGACCACATCCTGGGAAGCCGATCGCCCGCGACGGAAAGTGAGGCAGCCGGATGACTCATTACGCCGGACTGGACATTGGCTCCACCTACACCAAGGCAGCCATTCTCAGCGAAGACGGCCAGGTCGTCGGCCAGGGGATGGTGAACACGGGCTTCAAACTCGAACAGGCGGGGCAGCGCGCCTTCGATGCCGCCTTGCAGGCCTGCGGCCTCGATCGGGAGCAGGTGTCGTACATCGTCACCACCGGCTACGGCCGTTATCAGGTTTCCTTCCGGGACATCAATGTCACGGATCTCACCGCAGCCGCCAGCGGCAGCCGCTTCTTCTTCCCCCAGACGCGCACGGTGCTGGACATCGGGGGACAGACCATGAAGGCGATGCGGCTTGATGAAGAGGCACGCGTCACGTCGTTCCGCCTGAACGACAAGTGCGCCGCCGGCACCGGCGCCTTCCTCGAGAAGACGGCGCGCTATCTGGATTATGAAACCGAGGAGATCGGGCAGCTGGTCGCCACCTCCAAGACCGCCGTTCCCATCTCCGGTGTGTGCGCCGTTTTCGCCGAATCCGAAGTCATCAACCATCTCTCACAAGGCGCCTCGCCGGCCGACATTATGCACGGGGCGATGGTCTCCTTGATCGAACGGTCGGTGCAGCTGATGCGGCGGGTGCGCATGGAACCCGAGGTGACGCTGGCCGGCGGCATCCTGCGCTTCGAACGGATGGCGCAGGTGGTTCAGGACCGGCTGGACCTTACGGTCAATCTGCCTCCTGGCGATCTCGTGCAGTATGTGGGCGCGATCGGCGCGGCGGCGCTCGGACAGCGGCGGATGGCGATTCGGCAGGGGAAGAGAGAGCGGCAAGTGCCGGCGGAGGTGTCCGGCAACTCGCGGTCGCAGGCGGTGGACCGCGCGGGGTCGGATGACTGAAGGGCAGCGAGCATCCGGCGGCGATCCCACGTTCGAGCTGCTCGATGGGTTCGAGATCGACCCGGAGCTGATTGCGCGCGGCTGGCAGTACCGCTTTATGGGGGCTGGACCCCGCCTGCGGGAAATGGTCGACCTGTATGAGTCGCTTGGATTCGAGGTTCGGCTGGAGCCGGTCCGTCCGCTGCCGTCTAATGAAGACTGCCGCGATTGCCAGATTTTGACGATGCTGCATTTCAAGTCGGTGTACACACGCAAGCCCGACTCAACTGTGGCCGCCGGAGACGAGGCGGCCCGGAGCGGGTAGCAAGACCGCCAGGGAGCCTCGGGCGCGGTCTTGCAGCACGAACGCTGCGCGCCGTGGAAGGAGGGTCGCTTGATAGGAGCGAGCTGAACGGCAAGCCGGGAGGGGAGCTAAAGGAACCGCTGAGAGAGCAGGAGGGGCAGGGATGGCGGAGCAGAGGAAGTTTGTCTTGACGGAGAAGGAGATTCCGGAGGTCTGGTACAACATCAATCCGGACATGCCGGCCGATCCGGGGCCGGTGCTGCACCCGCAGACGAAGGAGCCGGTGACGCCGGAGTTTCTGGGGGTGCTGTTTCCGATGCGCTTCATTGGTGAAGCGGTGAGCATGGAGCGCTGGCACGACATTCCGGGGCCGGTGATGGACATCTACCGGATGTGGCGGCCGTCGCCGCTGTATCGGGCGCGGCGGCTGGAGAAGGTCCTGGACACGCCGGCGCACATCTACTACAAGTACGAGGGGGTGTCGCCGGTCGGCTCGCACAAGCCGAACACGGCGGTGGCGCAGGCGTACTACGCCAAGGAAGAGGGGACGGTCGGCTTCACCACCGAGACCGGGGCTGGCCAGTGGGGCTCGGCGCTGTCGATGGCCTGCAACCTGTTCGGGCTGGAGTGCCATGTGTACATGGTGAAGGTCTCCTACGAGCAGAAGCCCTACCGGCGCATCATCATGCAGACCTACGGGGCGACGGTGACGCCCAGCCCGTCGACCAAGACCAACTACGGCAGCCAGCTGCTGGCGCAGGACCCGGACAATCCGGGCTCGCTGGGGATCGCCATCTCGGAGGCGGTCGAGGCGGCGGTGGTCTCGGAGGGCAAGTACAAGTACTCGCTGGGCTCGGTGCTGGGACCGGTGCTGATGCACCAGACGGTGGTTGGGCTGGAGACGCTCAAGCAGTTCGAGCTGGCCGGCGAGTACCCGGACGTGGTGATCGGCTGTGTGGGTGGGGGCAGCAACTTCGGCGGCTTCGCCTTCCCCTTCCTGCACCAGAACTACACCGCCGGCAAGAACACCCGGGTGGTGGCGGTTGAGCCGACGGCCTGTCCGACGCTGACCAAGGGGCTCTACACCTTCGACTACGGCGACACGGCGGCGATGGCGCCGATCGTCAAGATGCACACGCTGGGGCACACCTTCGTGCCGCCGGGGATCCACGCCGGCGGGCTGCGCTACCACGGCATGGCGCCGCACATCTGCGCCCTCTACGACCACGGCGACATCGAAGCCGTCGCCACCGGCCAGGTGGCCACCTTCGAAGCGGCGGTGCAGTTCGCCCAGGCGGAAGGCATCCTGCCGGCGCCCGAGGCGGCCCATGCGGTCAAGGGCGCCATCGACGAAGCGCTGCGGGCCCGCGAAAGCGGCCAGAAGCAGATCATCGCCTTCAACCTGTCCGGCCACGGCCACTTCGACCTGGGCGCCTACGACGCCTACCTGAAGGGCGAACTCGAACACTACGAGTA
>JBFJVD010000127.1:0-8577 GCA_041624375.1 Anaerolineales bacterium | reverse complement strand
TCATGGGTCAGTCCAGGGGGCGGGCGAGCCGACGACCTTCAGGTCATGATCCTGCGTTCACCATCCGGCAGCTCGGATCGCCAGGCTGCCCCTAGGGACTGCTCTGGCGATCTCTCATTCACCAAGCCGGGCTCTGGGTGAACTTGCGAGGGTGGAGATTGTCCCTGCAGCCTTGCGAAGGCGCGCTACTCGGGGAACAGTGGCCAGAAGATCGGCAGGAATATCATGGACACGATGAGCAGAGCGATCGTCAGCAGCGCGCCCACACGGGCGTAATCGGTGAACTTGTAGCCGCCTGGTCCGAATACCAGCACATTTGCCTTGTGGCCGACTGGGGAGAGAAAGCTCGTGGCGGCGCCGATCACAACCGCCATCGTAAACGTCTTGTAATTTGCGCCCAGTCCAAAAGCGGTATCCACGGCGATCGGTACGATCAGGACCATGGCGGCAGCGTTCGACATCGGCTGCGTGATCAGGGCGGCCAGGAGGTAGATGCCCGCGAGCGTCGCCACCGGGCCAAGTGGTCCGAATACGCTCAGCATGAGGTCGGCGAGCAATCGGGCAGTACCGGTAGCTTCCATGGCCAGGCCGAGGGGGAGCATCCCTGCCACCAGGAACACAGTCCGCCAGTCAATGCTTTCATAGGCCTGTTGTATCGTGAGTGCGCCGGACAGGATCATGACCATCGCGCCGATGACCATGGCCAGCGAGATTTCGAAGCCGGCGAAGATGGCCAGGCCAATCGCCAATCCAAGCGCCCCAATTGCGATGGGGGCTTTGTCCCGACGCAACTGCTCCGACTCAATCGGCTCCAGGACCAGAAAATCATTTCCCTCCTGTAATTGCGACACCCGGCGCGCAGGTCCCTGAAGGAGCAGTGCATCCCCGAATTGCAGCGGCACGTCTCGGAGCCGCTGGGTGATGACCTCCCCGTGCCGCGAAATCGCAAGCGCCGTGAAGCCGTAGCGGTCGCGAAAGCGCACTTCGCGTAGGCTACTCCCGACGATATGCGAGTTGGGGGCCAATGTGGCCTCGATGACCTGAACGTCTCCGACCTCCAGCTGGTCGAGTTCGAGCTTGTGCTCAGCCTCGGTTGTGAGCCCTAGGGCTTGGCGAGCGGCGAAAAGGTCCGAGGCCGAGCTCTCCACCATCAGCACATCCCCAGACTTGATCTGCGTATCCCAATGCACCGGAGGCTTGTCGCCGTTTTCGCGCTGTATCGCCAATACCGTCAGGTCGTAGTCCTTTCCAAGTCGCGACTCGACCAGCGTCTTGCCGTTCAATGAGCTCTCAGGGGAGACGCGCACCTCGGTAATGTAATCGCGCAGCCGATAGACCTCCTCCTTCCCGCCGGCCCCCTCGCGGATGGGCAGGAAGCGCCGTCCGATCAGCACCATGTATAGGATTCCCGTCGTCAGAACGACCACTCCCATAGGTGTGAACTCGAAGAAGTTGAAGGTCGGTAGATCGCGCTCGGTAAGTATTCCGGCTGCAAGGATATTGGCCGGGGTTCCGATCAGAGTCATCTTCCCGCCCAACAGCGACGCAAAGGCCAGGGGGATCAGCAGCTTCGACACGGGCACCTTGGTCTGGCGCGCGATCCCAACGACGGCGGGAAGCAGCATGGCCGTCGCCCCGACGTTGTTCATGAATGCCGACATTAAACCCACCGTCAGCATGATGATCGCAACCAGCCGGGGCTCTCGATCTCCCGCGATCCTGAGGATCCCGCGTCCCATGGCATCTGCCACCCCGGTCCTGAATAAGCCGGCGGAGACCATATAAACTGCCCAAACGGTGATCACGGCCGAGTTCGAGAACCCGGAAAAGACCTCTTTCGGAGGAATCAGGCCCAGCACGCCAACGGTGATCAGCACCAGCAGAGCAACGACGTCGACGCGCAGCTTCTCTGTCGCAAACAGCACCAGGGCCACCAGGATGATGAGCAGGGTGAGAGCAATATCCAGCGTCATTTAGGGACCACCAAATCGAGCGCGAGCATCCCAAAACAAAGCGAACCTCCTAGAATGGCCATCCCAGCGGCACGACGAGCGTGACCACAGACAGGACGACCAGCGTGAGGGGCATACCAACCTGAGTGTAGTCTTTGAAACGGTAGCCTCCGGGGCTTATCACCGGCAGATTGTCCGAGTGTCCCACCGGGATCAAGAAGGCCGCCGAAGCGGAAAGGGCGAACGCCATCATTGAGTATAACGCCTATAACGAAGGAATTTACAATCCGGAGCCAGCCCAACATGACCGGAGTGATCACGATGGCCATGATCACGGCCGCAATCGGCCACTTCTTGTTGGGGCTCCTCGTTGCGCGAAATCGCCACGACGTTCAGCCGCACCTGGCCGGAGCCTGTGGGGAACAGCCGCCGCTTCCAGAAAATGTTAGCTATTCCTGCTCGGGCCAGGGCCGCGCTGAGGATCCATACCGCCTAGACGGTCACCACGGCCGGATTGCTGCACTCCGAGATTGCCTCTGGCGCTTTCACCAGTCCGGTCAGCGCCAGCTGTGCGAGCACCATCCGTGCAATACGATCCGGCCGCAGAATTTCGGAGACATACAGTAGGACGGTCAGGAGCAAGTTTGCCGGCACGGTGATGACTTCAACGGTCATCAGTCTCAGACCAGCCTGTCGGTCGCTGATCAACATCACGCCTCGCGGATCAGCGACAGCCGCTTGTCCTCCACCCGGTAGACCAGCGGTGCGACCCGGATCCTCGGGAACCGCGTGCGCAACCGCTGAGCCTCACCAAGAGTGAAATCCAGCTCCTCGCCGATGTCAAAGGCCGGCGCGGAGTGCACAAAGTGCTCTTCCGCTGCATCGTTTTCCCAGCCCGCGTGCTGAACCAGGCCTTCAACGAAGGCAGACTGTTTCGCCGCCAAGCCGGCCATTCCACAATCCGTATGGGCGATTATCGCAATTGCCCGCACGCCGCCGACCGCGATCGCGTAGGCGATGGCGAATTCAACCGGCCGGAGATTGGCTCCGGGGCTGCGAATGACGTAGGCAAAGTTTTCGGGTAGCCGGAGCGCGACGCGGTGATCCATGCACATCCCAATCAGCAGCTCTGCACTGCTGTATGGAACCAGCGGGCGATCGAGATTGTGATATTCAAGCAATTCGCCGACGGGGCTGTTTCGGTACTCGACTGGAATCGCTTGGGGTGCGGATACTTCAATGGTTTGTCTCATAAGCAGCTCGAATGCATCGGGTTCCCAGAGCGGCCGCATGCCGACGGGAGGGTTGATGTGTCCGGAATCCTGGAGTTGGTCCGCGCGAAGCCAGTCATCCGCTAAAACATCGGCCACAGCAGCGGTGCAAAGATCATCACCGCGGTAAACAGAACGATGTTGAGCGGCGCGCCAACTTTGGTGTAGTCGAAAAAGCGGTATCCGCCGGGACCGAAGACCAAAACGTTGGCCTGGTGACCCACGGGGGTAAGGAAGCTGGTCGCCGAGCCGATGACTACGGCCAGCACGAAGGTGTGTGGACTGGCGCCCAGCCCCAGCGCGGTATCGATGGCGATGGGCGTCACCAGCACCGTCGCGGCCGCATTTGACATCGGCTCGGTGATCAGAGCCGCCAGCACGTAGACACCCGCCAGAACGCCCACCGGCCCCAACCCCCCCATCACTCGAATGATCTGATCGGCCAGGAACCGGGCGGTTCCTGTAGATTCCATGGCAATCCCGAGCGGCAGCATTCCTGCAATCAGGAATACGCTGCGCCACTCGATGCTCTCATAGGCCTCGTCCATGCTCAGGCATCCGGTGAGCACCATGAGGACAGCTGCGATCACCAGCGAGGTCGAGATATGGAGATCGGCGAAAGTCACCAGCCCAAGCGCCAGCGCCATCGCGCCTACCGCGATCGGGGCCTTGCGCCGACGACGAGTCTCCACCATCACCGGCTCCAAGACCAGAAACTCGTCGCCTTCTTGAAGCGCTGGGAGGCGATCGCGGACGCCCTGAAGCAGCAGCGCGTCGCCAAATTGCAGGCGCACGTCCGGCAAGCGCTCAATGATCGCCTCCCCCTGACGCCAGATGGCCAATGCCGTGAAACCATAGCGGTCGCGGAAGCGCATTTCGCGCAGTGTGCGCCCCACCATCCGGGAACGCGGCGCCAGCGTGGCCTCAATCAAGTCCACGCGCTCGGGATCCAGCCCGGCGGCGCGCTCGGCCTCGATCACCAAGCCGGTCGCCTCGCGGGCGCGGATCAGGTTTTCCACCGGTCCCTCCACCAGCAGCAGATCGTCAGCGAGCATGCGTGTATTGGGATGAAGTGCGGTCCTCACTTCGCCATCTCGCATGATGGCGATGACGGTCAAGTCATAGTCTGCACCCAGTCGAGATTCGAGCAGTGTGAGGCCGGCCAGGGCACTTCCCTCCGGCACGCGAACTTCGCTGATGTACTCGCGCAACTGGAAAGCGGCCTGCCGCTCCTCGGCCGGCTCGCGCACCGGGAGCAGGTGGCGCCCAATGAGAAGCATGTAAACAATCCCGGTCCCGAACACGATGGCGCCAAGCGGCGTGATGTCGAAGAAGGCAAACGTTGGCAGGCCCCGGCTGGCAAGAATGTCGTTCGCCAGGATGTTGGGCGGCGTGCCAATAATCGTCAGAGAGCCGCCCATAAGCGAGGCAAAAGACAAAGGGATGAGCAGTTTCGAAACCGCGATTTTGGCCTGCCGGGCGATGCCGATGACTGCCGGGAGTAACACGGCAGTCGCGCCAATGTTGTTCATGAAGCCAGACATCAGTCCCACGGTCAGCATGATCACTACCACCAGGCGCGGTTCGCTGCGGCCCGCCAGCCCAATGATTCGCTCGCCAAGCAGATCGGCCACCCCGGTTTTGAAGAGCGCGCCAGAGACGATGTAGACCGCCCACACCGTGATGACGGCCGGGCTGGAGAAGCCGCTGAACGCCTCCAGCGGGCTGACCAACCCGGTCAGCGCCAGGGTGAGCAGCACCAACAATGCGATCACGTCGACACGCAGCTTCTCGCTGGCAAAGAGCACAACTGCCACCAGGATGATCAGCAGCGTAAACCCGATTTCGGGTGTCATTGTGGGGCGTCTCCTTCTCCTCGGAATAAACCGTTCATGCTCCGCCGCGAGCGACTTCGATCACTGTGACCCGGGCGATGGCCGCCGCCTCATCCTTTCGTGCAGCATCCGGGATCATGCGCCACGGATCGACGTGGCCGCAAATCGTGTTACTCGTTGAAGTTGGATCGGATGGTTGCTCCCCAGTCGTGACTCCTCTGCCCTCATCAAGCACCCTCCCAACTTGCTGGGCAGACCCACTTCTCATCTCTGGCTTTGGATTCGGCGAGATGAACCGTGCTGGGCCACGCTGCTCAATGATCTGAAGCGTAGGCTGTCCGACGTCGTCGAGCTCCCGGTGGCTGGCGGGTTATGTAGATGGATGGGTATTGGCTGCTTGAAGAAGCGTTCATCCATGCTCGTCTTCGTCCTCTGGCTTGGTAGAAGCCTCTCCATTGGATAGCCATTGGCGTCTCGCACGCCTGTGGTATCGTCCCTGCCTCCCCACCCTATGGCAAGGAATCCTGCCTTCCTGTGCGAGCTTATGGATTAACGAACGGGGCATCCTCGAGCACCTCGACACCTCCCCCTCCGGCATCACGACCTCTTAGTTGCTCGCCATCGTAACCCTCTGACCAAACCGATCTTTCCTGGACATCACTGCAGGCTTAACCTAATAAGATTACGCTCTGTTTTAATTTGCTGCAATCTGTTGCTCTGTCTTCAGGGGTGGTTAGACGGGGAAGCGGCATCACATGGGATGGCTACTGCGTCGCTAGCCAATTCTGGGAAGGATTCGTGGTCGACCCACCTCAGTCTGTCGTCTCCATGGGCAGCAAATCATGGCGCGCCGCTTGCGAGGAAGGCGACGCTGCCCCTTGGCGGCTGATCGCTTGCCAACACTGATGGTCAGGGGTTTGCTCTCCGAGTCGAGCCCTTTCCCTTCACAATCGGCTGCTGCAAATCGCAGGCGCAGCACAGCGGGCATCAAGCTTGAGGGAGCTCAATTCTGCAAACGCCAGTTTGGGGCATGCGTTCGAACCCAAACCATCCGTGTATAACGCAAGCCCCGGCTGTGAGTGGCAGCTACCAGCCGCTTGCTCCGGCACCGACCTGCCGAAGGGTGAATCTCCCCAAATCCCGGGTTGGCCCCTCATTCCGTCAATGATGCTCCCGAGGTTCAAGCCATATCAGATCGCGAGCCTAAGGCAAAGTGTCGCCCAGTCCCGCCCGGCGCGCCCTGATGATCGCCTCGGCCCGGTCGGCCACCTGCAACTTGCTCAGGACATTGGATACATGGTTGCGGACAGTCTTGGGGCTGATCACCAGCTGACCTGCAATGCGCGCATTGTTGTAGCCCTGGGCTATCAGCTCCAAGACCTCGATTTCGCGTGGCGTAAGTTCGGGGAAGGCCTCTGAGCGCGCCGGCTGAAGCCCGGAGAAAAAGCGCATCAGGCGTTCCGCAATCGCAGCCCCAAAGAACGCCTCACCAGCTGCCACCGCCCGGATCGTGCGCAGCATTTCCGACTGATCCGCCCCTTTCAGAACGTAGCCGCGTGCGCCGGCCCGCATGGCGGCAAAGACGGAATCATCGGCCTCCAGCATGCTGACGACAATCACGCCGACATGAGGACTCGCCCCCAGGATTCTGCGGGTGGCTTCGATTCCATTGGTCTCCGGCATCTGAACGTCCATCAGGACCACATCCGGGAGCGTTTCGATCACGCCCGCGATCGCCTGGCTTCCGGTCGCAGCTTCCCCCACGATCTCAATGTCGGGGATCGAGGCGAACAGCGCCCGCAACCCGTCTCGGAACAACGTATGGTCATCGGCAACAAACAGCCGGATCGGTTCTGCGCTCATGGTCCGTCGGCAGCAACCGGGAAGTGGACGATCACCCGGGTTCCCCCTTCCGACAGGCTTTCAATTCGGAACTGGCCGCCAAGTTCAGCAGCCCGCTCCTGCATGGAGGTCAGCCCCACACCTGCCTGAAGGCTCTCCGGCAGGCCTTCGCCATCGTCCTGAACTTCGAGGTGCAGACCATTGTTCAGGGCCAGACGCACATAGCAGTGCCGTGCGTGCGCGTGCCGGGCGACATTGGTCACCGCTTCCTGCGCGATTCGGTAGGCGGCAACCTCCACCGCCGCAGGAAGGGCGGGCATATTCTCGGGACCCTCCACAACAACGCGAGGCCCCGCCACGGAAAGCTGTGCAACCGCGCTGGCGCGTAATGCAGGCAGGAGGCCAAGTTCGTCCAAAGCCGGCGGGCGCAGATTGTAGATCAGGCGTCGAATATCGGACATGACGTTGCGCACATCGGACCGCAGCTCCTGCAGGATGTCATCGACCTGCTCAGGATCACCGGCAAGCCGATTACGGGCCGCATCCAGCTTCAGCCCCAGGCTGGCCATCTGTGGACCGAGGCCGTCATGCAGATCGCGACGCAAGCGCCTGCGTTCCTCCTCGCGAGCAGAAACCAAGCGCTGGCGGGACCGCTGCAGTTCGGCGCTTAGCTGCAGTGCGTGAACGGCGACAGCAGCCTGATTGGCGATATCTTGGAGCAGCGCCTCCTCGGTTTCGGCAAATGATTCGCCCGGCGATCGCGCGGTACAGAGAAGCCGACCCACCTGCCGGCCTTGATAGATGAGCGGGAGGGTGACCGGCTGGCCCACCGGCTGACCGGTCTCAACGGCGATCTCATGCTTCCCACCCTTTGGAAGGGTGATCGCTACGTAAGGGAGCTTCAGAGTTTGAGCGATCGTTTCAACAACCGAGGCGAGCATCGCTCCCGGTGTCGCAGGTCCCTCCAGCCTGCGGCCGAGCCGCGAAAGAACGTCGTAGGGCTCATCCCGCTGACCGTAGAGCAGGCGGTTGACGGTCCGTTGCAGGCGGTCTCGCACGGGTTGAAAGAGAACCGCGATGAGTCCGGTTGCCGTCAGTGAGATCAGCAGACTCCCGCGGGACTGAAAGATCGCCAGAAGCGAACCCACAACGAGAACGTAAGACCCGACAGTCAGAACGGTCAAGACGCCGTAGACCAGCGTGCGGTTGATGAGCAGGTCGATGTCATAGAGCTTGTGGCGGAGTACGGCGACGCTGAAAGCGACCGCGATGACGATGGTGGAGACATTGACGAGAGAGAAACCCAGCTCTGTGGCGAGCCGCGTGTCGGTGAGGACCACAAACAGCAGCACCGCACCCGTAAAGAGGAGCAGCACGATTCCCAGTGCGTAGGCCATCCACTTCAATTGCTGCCGCTCGATGCCGGTGGACACGCGAAAGCGGACGACCACCGACGCCATGCTGGCGAGCATTGCGAACAACGATGTGCTGCCCGAGATCATGAAGAGAGGATCCCAAAGTCGGGATTGGATCGCGAAGGGATTCTGGACGATCCCCCCGAGCGCCTCCCATGATGCCGGTGCGAACGCGGCGGCAGCTGTGGATGCTACCAAACCCACCACCGCCGCCACGGCAACCGGCCACCACCGGCGAGAAGGTAGACCGCCGTCGGGAAAC
>JBFJVD010000126.1:0-8604 GCA_041624375.1 Anaerolineales bacterium | reverse complement strand
CGAGAACCTCCATGATCTGGATGGAAGCGACCCCACGCCGATCCGCTACAGGAGCCTATCCCAGAATCTAAATCAGCGGTCGGGATGGTCCGAGCCAAGAGTCCCGACTGTGCTTCCCCCAGATTCTGCCGAAGGAGGTCTATGAGATGTATTCCTTTTCTCCCTCTGAAGAACAAGCCATGCTGGTGGATGCCGTCCGGCGCTATGCCGAGAACGACGTCCGCCCGGCTGCGCACGAGGCCGACGAAGCGAAGGAGCTGCCGCGCCCCTTGATTGAGCGCGGCTGGGAGCTTGGGCTCCTGCAGGCCAGTGTACCGGAGGCGTATGGCGGCTTTGGCGAACGCTCAGTGCTCACCAGCGCGCTGGCGGCGGAGGAGCTGGCCTGGGGCGATCTCTCGCTCGCGCTGGCCGTGATGATCCCTTCGGGGTTCGCTGTTCCACTGATGGTCAGCGGTACGGAGATGCAGAAGGAGACCTGGCTGACCAGGATCGCCAACGGTCCCTGGGAGCCGTATGTGGCCGCGTTCACAGAACCCCGCTTCGACTTCTATCCACTGGAGATGGAGACCCGCGCCCGGCCAAATGGCGGGGGCTACCTCCTGACCGGCGAAAAGACCCAGGTCCCGTTTGCAGATGAAGCGGAAGCCTTCCTCGTCTTCGCCGACTGTGATGGCGAGGTCGAAGGTTTCATCGTGCCGGCCGGCAGCGAGGGGCTCGAAATCGGCGAGCGGGAGAAACTTCTCGGGATCCACGCGCTCCCAACCCATTCGCTCCGGCTGAACGATGTGGCGGTTGCGGAAGAGGGGCGCCTGAGCGCAGGAGACTCCGCGGGCACGGACTCGCTCCTCGCCGCATCGCAGGTGGCAACGGCTGCTTTGGGGGTCGGGATCAGCCGGGGCGCATATGAATACGCGCTGGATTATGCCAAGGACCGCGAAGCCTTCGGGACGCCGATCGCCCAAAAGCAGTCGATTGCGTTCATGCTGGCGGAAATGGCGACCGATATCGAAGCCATCCGCCTGCTCGTCTGGCAGGCGGCCTGGAAGCTTGATCACGGCAAACCCGATGCATCTGAAGCGGCCTATCTTGCGCTGACCGGCGCCGCCGACATGACGATGATGGTGACGGATCGCGCCGTCCAGATCCTTGGTGGACATGGCTACATCCGGGAACACCCGGTCGAGCGCTGGATGCGCAACGGACGTGGCCTGCCAGCATTCGTGGGCATGGTGATGGCCTGAGCTAGGCCACAACCTGGAAGGAGCTGTTTGGCATGATTGACTTCGAGATGCCGGAGACCATCCAACGAACCGTGACGATGATGGAAAGCGTCGCGGAGAACATGATGCGGTCGGTGTCGCGCAAATTCGACGAAGAAGAGCATGAAATCCCCTGGGATTACATCAATTTCATGCATGAAGCGATGCAGGCCATGGGCGCCGGATCGCTGGCCCCGAATGGTGGCGAGAAGAAGGGCCCCTCGGTCGGCTATCAGCGGCTCGCGCACATGCTGGAGATTCTCTCCTGGGGAGATGCAGGCATGTACCTGTGCACGCCTGGGGGCGGTCTGGGTGCGGCTGCAGTGGAGGCCACTGGCACCAAGGAGCAGAAAGAGCGCCTCCTGACCCGCTTCCGCGGCGAGAAGCCAGTCTTCGGCGCGATGGCGATGACCGAGGCGCATGCCGGTTCCGATACCTCCGCTATCCGGACGACGGCGGTTCGCGACGGCGACGAATGGGTCCTGAACGGAGAGAAGATCTTCGTCACCGCGGGTCACAAGTCCTTAGAGGAATCCCCGGGATTCGTCGTCGTCTGGGCGACGATTGACCCCTCGGCCGGACGGAGCGGGATGCGGCCGTTTGTGGTTGAAGCGGGGACACCGGGTTGTACGGTGACGAAACTCGAGAAGAAGATGGGGATCCGGGTCAGCGACACGGCTTCCATCGTATTGCAGGACTGCCGCATTCCGTTTGACAACATCCTCGGCAGCCCGGAGGTCGAGACTGAATCCCGCAAGGGATTCAAGGGCGCGATGGCCACGTTCGACGCCACCCGCCCGCTTGTATCCGCTTCGGCGATCGGCATCGCTCGCGCGGCGCTCGAATTCCTGAAAGAAGCGCTATCTGAGCGTGGGGTTCAAATCCGCTATGGTCTGCCGAGGAGCCGAATGACCAACCTCGAGCGTGAGATCATCGACATGGAAGTGATGCTGCGCTCGGCATGGCTGCTGGTCTTGAAGGCAGTGTGGCTGATCGACCAGCGACAGCCGAACACACTTGAATCCTCGATGTCTAAGGTGCGAGCGGGCGATGTAGTGACCAAGATCACCCAACGGGCCGTTGAGCTGCTCGGACCGATCGGCTACTCGAGGGAGTACTTGCTGGAGAAGTGGTTCCGTGACGCGAAGATCAACGACCTCTATGAGGGCACCGGGCAAATCAATCGGATGATCGTCGCCCGCAGGATCCTCGGCTACGGCCGCAAAGAACTCAGCTGAGCCCGGCAGGGTTTCGCAAGTCACAAAGAGAGGAACAATCATGGAGCCGATACGCACCGCGGTGGTGCTCGGGGCTGGGACCATGGGTGCACAGATCGCCGCCCACCTGGCCAATGCTGGCGTCCGTACGACCTTGCTCGATATCCCGCCTTCCGAGCTGACCGAAACGGAAGCGGCTCAAGGAAAGAAGCTCTCCGATCCCGAAGTACGCAATCGGATTGTGCGTGAGGGACATCAGCGTGCGATGGAAGCCCGGCCGGCGGCCTTCTTCACCCCGGACGTCGCCCGCCGCATCCGCCTCGGCAACCTGGAGGACGATCTCGCTACCGTCGCTGACGCCGATTGGGTGATCGAGGCGATCGTCGAGAATCTGGACATCAAGCGCCGGCTCATGGAGCGGCTGGATGCACTGCGTGGTGAGCGCACGGTCATCAGCACCAACACATCGGGAATCCCGGTAGCCTCGATCGCTGAAGGCCGTTCGGAGGGCTTCAGACGCCACTTCCTGGGGACGCACTTCTTCAACCCACCGCGCTACCTCAGACTCCTCGAGGTCATCCCCACCGACGACACGGATCCGGATGTTCTTACCCACATCGAAAATTTCGCAGCAACCTGGCTGGGCAAAGGTGTAGTCCACTGTAAGGACACGCCAAACTTCATTGCCAACCGGCTTGGCTCGGTGGGCGGAGCCTTCTTGATGGACTATGTCCTGGAACATGGGTACAGCGTTGAGGAAGTGGACGCACTGACCGGGCCGCTCCTCGGCCGGCCCAAGACAGGCACCTTCCGGCTGCTCGATCTGGTGGGACTTGATGTGGCGGGGCATGTCCGTCGCAATTTGGCGGAGGCGCTGCCCGATGATGAGGCCAGCGCCTACCTCAACTCGCCGGCTGCTGAACAGGTGTTTGCCCGGATGATGGAGAACGGCTGGCTGGGAAACAAAGCCGGGCAGGGCTTCTATAAGCCGGTGGTCGAGAACGGCAGCAAGTCCTACTGGCCGCTCAACCTGGACACACTCGAATATGAAGCGCCACAGAATCCGCGGTTCGAGAGCGTGGGCACGGCAAAAGACCTGCCCTCGGCGCCCGAACGAATCCGAGCGATGCTGGCTGCAGAAGACCGTGCCGGCGAGCTTGTCCGCCAGCTGACCTTCCACAGCCTGGCGTATGCCTCGCATCGGATCCCCGAGATCGCCGACACGCCACATCCCATCGACGAAGCCGTTCGGCTCGGTTTCATGCACAAGCTCGGACCATTCGAAACCTGGGATACGCTGGGTGTCGCAGACACCGCGAAGGCGATGGAGGCGGCCGGACACCTGCCCGCGCCCTGGGTGGGGGAGATGCTCGGCCAGGGAACGGAGACGTTCTACCAGTACGAGGCCGAGCAGCCGGTTGCGGTCTACGACCCTGCGCAGGGAGCTTACACTCCCCTCAAGCAGGATCCGAAGATCATCCACCTGGCGGGCCTGAAAGAGGCGGGCAAGTGCATCGACTCGAACGATGGCGCTTCCCTGATCGACCTCGGCGATGGTGTCCTCTGCCTCGAATTTCACACCAAGGCGAACGCCCTCGACGAAGATATCCTGCGTCTGCTCGACGCCAGCCTCGATCGGGTGGAGCGTGAATGGACCGGGCTGGTGATCGGCAACCATGGTGAGAATTTCTGCCTGGGCGCAAACCTGTTCACGATTGCAGTCGCCGCGCAGAATGAGCTCTGGGATCAGCTCGAGGAGGCGGCATCCGCGCTCCAGACCCTGACGATGCGCATGCGTTACTTCTCGAAGCCCATCGTCGCCGCCCCGGCTGGGATGGCGCTGGGAGGCGGCTGCGAGCTCCTGATGGCTGCCCCCCGCGTCGTGTCTGCGGCGGAGGCCTATATCGGCTTGGTCGAAGTCGGCGCCGGGGTGATCCCGGCAGGGGGTGGGTCGAAGGAGATGCTGCGGCGGGTGGTGAACCCAGCCATGCGCACCGAGTTTGCGCAGCCGCTGGCCTTTGTGCAGCGGGTGATGGAAACCATCGGCCAGGCGAAGGTTGGCACCAGCGCCGAGGAGTCGAGAGGCTTCGGCTACCTGAGCGCGGCCGATCGGGTCGTACTGAACCGGGAACATTTGCTGGAGGAAGCCAAACGGGAAGTGCTTCATCTGGCGCCTGGCTATCGGCCGCCGGTCCCGGAGCAGATCTACGCGGCCGGCAGGGATGTGCGCGCAGCGCTCGAGGTGGGCGTCTTCAGCCTGCTCGAGGCCGATTACATTTCCGAGCACGACGCTAAGATTGGGAAGGCGCTGGTAAAGGTCCTTACCGGGGGCGCCGGGAGCGAGCCCGGTTGGGTCGATGAGTGGTACATCCTCGATCTGGAGCGCGAGGCCTTTCTCTCGCTTTGCGGCGAGGAGAAGACGCAGCAGCGAATGTGGCATCTCTTGCAGAAAGGGAAGCCGCTGCGCAATTAGGATAGAGGCCGGAAGCGAGCGGAAGGGGTCCGAGGTTGTGAAGGAGCACAGGCATGACTAGAGAAGCGGTGATTGTTGCGGCGGCGCGTACCGCCGTTGGCCGGGCGAAGCGTGGTACATTGGCGAGCACGCGGCCGGATGAGATGATGGCGGCGGTGATCGAAGCGCTGCTCGAGCGCGCCAAGCCGCTGCAGGCGGAAGAAGTAGATGATGTGCTTGTCGGGTGCGCCATGCCGGAGGGCGAGCAGGGCCTGAACCTGGGCCGGATCGCGGCGCTGCGCGCCGGGCTTCCGGTGAGCGTGCCGGGTGAAACGATCAACCGGTTCTGCTCATCCGGTCTGCAGACAGTGGCCCATGCGGCGATGGCGATCAAATCTGGTTTCGCCGATGTGATCATCGCCGGCGGCGCCGAGTCGATGAGCATGGTGCCGATGATCGGAAACAAGTTCGCGCCGAACCCGCATATGGCCGTCGAATACCCGGAAGCCTACTTGAGCATGGGCCTGACGGCCGAACGGGTTGCCGAGATGTACGGTGTGAGCCGTGAAGATCAGGATGCCTTCGGGCTTGCCAGCCACGAGAAGGCTGCTGCTGCGATAGACGGGGGCCGGTTCGAGGGCGAGATCGTCCCGCTGCGGGTTGAAACGGTTCAGGCCGACGGGCGCGACACCCGACGGACAGAAACCGTCTTCTCTATCGATGAGGGAGTGCGCCGGGATACGAGTATTGAGGCGCTGGCGAAGCTCAAGCCGGTGTTCAAGCGCAATGGCACGGTGACCGCTGGAAATGCCTCCCAGATGTCCGATGGCGCCGCCGGCGTGATCGTCATGTCGGAGGAGCGGGCGGCGGCGCTGGGCCTGACGCCGCTGGCGCGCTTTGTCTCCTTTGGTGTGGGCGGCGTTCCACCGGAGATCATGGGAATCGGTCCGGTCGAGGCGGTGCCCAAGGCGCTGGCGCGGGCCGGGCTTGAGCTGGATGACATCGAACTGATCGAGCTGAATGAAGCCTTTGCAGCCCAGTCGCTTGCCGTGATCCGCCAGCTCGAGATAGATCCCGATCGGGTGAATGTCAACGGGGGGGCTATTGCGCTGGGACATCCATTGGGCTGCACCGGGGCCAAGCTCACCGTGCAGATTCTCAATGAGATGAAGCGCCGCAAGGCGCGCTACGGTCTGGTCACCATGTGCATTGGTGGGGGGATGGGGGCCGCCGGGATCTTTGAGAATTTGAATTGATTGCGGTTTGGACTGATGGAGGGAGGACGCTATGGCCGATGAGTTGACGCTTCAGAAATTGATGAGCCGCATGCCGGCTGCTTTTCGTCCCGAGAAGGCGGAAGGTGTGGAGGCGGTGGTGCAGTACCACCTGACGGGCGAGCAGGGCGGGGATTGGGTCATCACCATCCGGGATGGCGCGTGCCAGGTGGAAGAAGGTACGACAGAAAACCCACGCCTCACGCTCGACGCCGATGCCGCGGATTACATGGACCTGGTCACCGGCAAGCTGAATGCGATGAATGCCTTCGCCGAAGGCAAGCTCAGGCTGAAAGGCGACCTTGGGCTGGCGATGAAGCTGATGGGATATTTCAAGTTGCCGGCCTGAAGGGAGGAGATCAGGGTCTGTCGATTGGAGTCAAGTTATTGGTTACTCGTGATTTGGTTGAGCCTGCTCACATGGTAGCCTCTCCCTATAACCAATAACGAATAGCCAGTAACCAACACGCTCCTGCGTGGTAGAATAGCCTCCGTCCGCCCCCATCGTCTAGTGGACCAGGACGTGGCCCTCTCAAGGCCAAAACCGGGGTTCGAATCCCCGTGGGGGCACACAGGGAACTCGAATCGCTCACCGGAAACGATGAGCGGTTTCTGCTTAATGGGAATTTGCCACTCGTGAACGGCCTATTGCGCCGAAGCCTCCTCTCCAAATCAGTACGAAGCTGGTCCCATGTGAAAAGGGATACGCTCTTTGGATGCCTCCGTTGAATGTGGCCGTTCTATCTGAATCCAGATTATGGCTGCCGCCATTGAACTGGTCTCCGGAAATCCAGGCATTTTCTCGGGAGACTTTACCCTTGCGCGGGTCTCTTGCTTCTTCTCTCAGTAGCCGGGCGATTTCAAAGGCTGAAGCGGTTGGCCCCCATGTGGCCAGAAGATGAATCTGGAGAACCGGCAGTTCTTCGAAAAGGCCACCGGGGAGAGTTTCAACCCATATCGATTCTGCTTGACTTTTGTAGTATGAATATTGTCCGTGGCCAGATCCAAAAGGGCGTTGATCTCTACATAGAAGCTGAGGCGCGTGCCCACACCAGGCAACATATCTCGACGGCGGCGTATTTAGCCCCCGAAAGCACCAGCTTCCCGTTGTCCCTTGCTGGTGGCTGGATTCTTCGATGCTCTGATCGAGAAGTCTAGATATGCGAGCTCCTCTCCTGAAGCCAGGGAAGGCTGCATTAAGGTTTCTGTAATACCCTCACAAGACTTCCGCAATCCTTATCCGGTAAATTCAGGGTAGGTTGGCGGTTGCGTCCCGGTTCCCAGGAAGGCCATCCGTCTCGTCGATCGGATCCGGTGCGTGTCTGCTAGTGCATACGAAGAATGCGTTAGATTTTCAATCATTAGGAGCGAATTCAATGAAACAAAGGGGGTTCGTCTTATTCTTGACGGTAATTGCGTCCCTGGCCCTCGTTGTACCGGCCCTGGCGGCAGCCCCAGCAGGGGGGACAGTCTATGAAGGTTTGAGCGCGCCCGGTGTAGACCTAGGTTTCACCCGAGTTCAGGTGGAGGCGGCCTACGGGGAGCCCAGCTTCTGCCAGAGCGGCTCGACAGCCGGCGATTTCGCCTACTGCTCATTCCCGGTGAGTGGTGGAGGTCAGGTGGACATTCGGTACCAGGGGGCAGACGGTGGAGACCCCTCCAATTCCCCTGACGACGTCGTTTCTAACATCCGCTGGCACGAGCAGGTCAGCGGGTGGACGACAACGGCCGGCGTGAACACTACCCTCGCCAAGGCCGACCCCGAGGCGGTCATCGCCGCTTACCCCGAGGCCCAGGTTACCTATAATGCGTTCGGGGTGGTCTACAGTGTTATTGACGCCCAGCAGGGGATTGAGATCATTTGGGCGCCTGATTTCTACAACGGGACTGTCCATGTCAGCATGGCGATCTTCGCCCCCCGTCCTCCCGCACCGGAACCGGTGCCGGCGATGCACGTGGAGCGTATCGATCTGACGGCGTCCAAGAGCAGAGGTCAGCGCCAGATTAGTGCTCAAGTGCTGGTCCGCAACGAGCGCGGCTTGGCAGCGGTTGGGGCCAATGTAGCTGCCACCTGGACGCTTCCCGACGGCAGCTCGCAAGCCGTACAGGGTGTGACCTCAAGCAGTGGGTATGTCCAGTTCGTCCTGTCCGGCAGGCTGAATCGCGGAACATATATCCTTACCATCGATGACGTGGTCTTGGCAGATCATGACTTTGACCGGGCTGGCAGCGTGCTCAGCGCCAGCATTCAGGTCAAGTAAGCTTTCCGCCGGATGGGTCTGCTGATGGCAGACTCATCCTGGGATTAATTCAACAACGCCACCAGCTGCCCGAGAGGTGGGCACTGCGTGGCGTTGTTAATCCTGATTCTCCCATTGGGGAGATTCGACCCACATGGGCCT
>JBFJVD010000125.1:0-8699 GCA_041624375.1 Anaerolineales bacterium | reverse complement strand
GCCAGCGTTCATCCTGAGCCAGGATCAAACTCTCCGTAAGAGCTTCTGCACGTCCGAAGACGTGTTGAGCTTTCTAGAGATTTGTACCAAACTCAAAGCGTTTGTTGCGGGGTTTCCTATCACATTTCAGTTGTTAAGGTGCGGCCGATCAAGCGGCGAGTATGCTAACACTTGCATCCCACCGAGTCAAGGGTTAGAGACACAAAGCGCCGATGCACCCTGCAACATCGGCAAACCCACAGACCGCCGGTCTGCGGCTTTCCTCAGACGCCCCTGACGCCGAACGATCGATTGTCTGGGTCTTCCCGCGATGTCGCGGGCGAGACCGGCTGAGTTGCTTCAGTTCCATTATACACGCCACCCGGGGGGCGTCAAGAGGTCGACCATTCGGGAAATCGGTCCCCGGCCAGCGGCACGGCCTGTCCGGCAGGAGGCACCTCCGCCTAAGCGGGAAACCGCCTCACACCTCCTGCCGTCCCTCCAGGGCCTGCGAAAGGGTCGAGGAGTCGGCGTACTCCAGATCGCCGCCCGAAGGCAGACCGCGCGCCAGCCGCGTGAGCCGCAGGGCGCTCCCGTCCAGCTGCCGCTTGAGGTACATGGCGGTCGCCTCCCCCTCCAATGTGGGATTGGTCGCCAGGATGAGTTCGCTCACGGCTTCGCGGCGCACCCGCTCGATCAACTCGGCGATGCGCAGATCTTCCGGGCCGATCCCCTCAACCGGCGAGATGGCGCCGTGGAGAACGTGGTAGCGTCCCTTGAACTGGCCGGTGCGTTCGATGGCCAGGACATCGAGCGGCTCCTCGACCACACAGATTAAGTGGGCATCACGGGCAGAGTCGCTGCAGATCTCGCACGGGTTCTGGTCGAGGTCGGTAATGTTAAAGCATTGCGAGCAGAAGCCTGTGCCGCTGGTCATGGCCTCCAGCGCCTGCGCCAGCTCGAGGCTCTCCTCATTGGGCGCCCGCAGCAAATAATAGGTGAGCCGCGAGGCCGTCTTCGGCCCGATCCCCGGCAGCCGGGAGAAGGCTTCAATCAGCCGCGCAACGGGCTCGGGAACTGCGCCGCTCATCCCCCCAACCCTGCCCCCGAGGCCATGTTGGAGAGTGGACCAAGCCGCCGCGCCGCCAGAACCTGGGATTCATGGATGGCCTGGTTGACAGCCAGCTGGACCAGGTCCTGAACCATCTCGTGGTCGCCCGCCTGCAGGAGCTCCGGGGAGATCTCCACCTGCCGGCACTGCTGCGTCCCGCTCATCACGACCCGCACTGCGCCCCCGCCGGCGGTGACTTCCACCATCTCTTCCGCCAGCTCCTCCTGGGCGCGTGCCAGTTCCTCCTGCATCTTCTGAAGCTGCGCCATCATCCCCTGCGCGCCGCGCGGGGGTCGTCGTTCCTTGGCCATCGAATGGTCTCCCGTGTGATCCTGGTGAGGTGTCCGTCTGGAGCGTCGGCCTCCGAAGGCTCCTGCTCAGGCGCCTTCCTCGGGCGGGACCTGCTGCACGTCCACCACCGTCGCGCCCAGCTCGCGCAGGGCCGTGGCGACCATGCCGCCGTCTTCCATCGGCGGGGGCGCCTGCCCCTGATTGCCGGGACGCCATTTGCCGGTCAGCACGCAGCGCACCTCGATCTGCACGCCCATCACCTCATGCAGCGCCGCCCGAACCACATCGAGGTTCTCTCGCTTCTCCATCTTGTCCCGCAGCAGATCGCTGGCGAAGCCCAGCACCAGCGCGCCGCGTTCCAGGCCGAGCGGTTTGCTCGAGTTGAGCAGCGCCTGCGTGCGCGCATTGCGCCGGAACGAGGCCTGCAGCACCGACTTCCAGCGTTCCATCAGTGTCTGGAAGGTCACCTCTGCCGGTGGCGGCGGATGGGGCTCGGCTGCCTCCGGCGTGCTGCGGGCAGCCGGGGCGTCAGCGTCGGCGGGTGATTTGGCCGGCGGGGAACCGGAGGGCGGACGCTCGGCCGGCGGACTGGGCCGAGTACGGCCTGGCTCTGGCCCGGCTGTTCGGGGCTCGGGCGGCGAGGGGGCCGTCTCGCCATGCCCACGGCTGCCTTCCGGCCTGGCCTGGCCGGTGCTGAGCGATTCGAGGTACGCCAGCTCAAGCGGCAGCGAAGGCTGCCAGGTGCCTTTCATCGGATAGGCGGCTCGACCGAAAGCCTCGATCGCAGCGAGCAGCCGATCGAGGGAAAGCGACTCGGCCTGGTGCGCCATGTCGTGGCGCGTCTCGTCGGGCCCCTGGATGAGAGCGGCATTCCCCGTTCGAACCAGCAGCAGGCCGCGCAGGTAGTCCACCGTCTGGCGGGCGAACTGGCGTGGATCCGCGCCGCCATCCAGCGTCTGATTGATGAGCGTCAGACCCTCGCCCGCTTCGCCGGCCGCCAGGCTGGAAACCAGGCTGCGGACAGCCTCGTGCGTCACCGTTCCAAGCACCTGTTCCGCCTGCTCGAGCGTCACCGCCTCTCCGGTAGAAGCGAGCTGGTCGAGCAGCGACACCGCGTCGCGCAGGCTGCCGGTCGCCTGGCGGGCGATCAACAGCTGCGCTTCCGGCTCGACCGCCAGACCCTCGGCGGCCACCTTTTCTTCCAGGTAGGCGGCGATCGTCGTGAGCGGGAGGCGGCGGAACTCATGGCGCTGGCAGCGGGAAAGGACCGTGGCCGGGATCTTGTGCACCTCCGTCGTGGCCAGCACGAAGATCGCATGCGGCGGAGGCTCCTCAAGCGTCTTCAACAGCGCATTGAACGCAGCCGTCGAAAGCATGTGGACTTCGTCGATGATGTAGACCTTGAAGCGGGCTTCGTTCGGAGAGAAATGGATCTTGTCGCGCAGGTCACGGACGTCATCAACGCTGGTGTTGGAGGCGGCGTCGATTTCGATCAGGTCGATAAAGCGGTTTTCGGCGACGGCGACGCAGGGATCGCAGATCCCGCAGGGACGCTTGGCCCGGTCCTCATCCAGGCAATTGACGGCTTTGGCGAGCAGGCGGGCAGTGGTGGTTTTGCCGGTGCCGCGCGGTCCGGCAAAGAGGTAGGCATGGGCGACCCGGTCGCTGCGCACCGCATTGCGCAGCGTCTGAATGATATGCTCCTGCCCGACCACTTCATCCCACGTCTGCGGTCGCCACTTGCGATAGAGGGCCTGCCCCATCCGACTTCGCCTCACTTTTCCGACTGACGCTGAACTCAGTGGCCGGCGGTTCGCTCCCGCGAGTGTATCAGACGCCCCAGGCCGACGCAAGACTCCCGCCTTCTCGGGCGCGAGCGGCAGCGTTGAGGCCATTCAAAAACAAGGGAGGGACCTGCTCCCTCCGAGTCAGCACCGATGCGTGGGCAGGGTCCAACCCTGCCCCTCGTTGGTGGGCCGCCGGGTCAGCCGCTGAACAGACGGCCTACGACATGCTGGACCAGCGAAGCGCCCGCCGGGATCAGGATCGAGAGGAAGAGCGTCCGCAGCATGGCGGTGTTGTAGGGCCAGGTCCGCGCCTTGCGCAGCCGCGCCTCATACTGAAGCCACAGGTTGAGCTCGGTCGAGACGGCGCTGACGTCCTCGCCCCGGGCCTTGCGCGCTTTCATCTCGCGGAAGGTGGCGGCGATGGCCCGCTCGACTTCTTCGATCTCCTGCTCCTTCTTTTCGGCAAGCACGCGGTGGGTGGGCCGCATGCCGACAAAGAAGACGAGCGGCGTCATGAGCGCCAGAGTCCCGTACAGAATAAGCGATGGCGTGTTAATCCCCCCTATAAAAGGGTTGAAGAAGATGACGCTGAGGGCGCTGCCGCCGACGAACGCGAGCGCGACGTACAGGCTGTAGCGCCCGATCGGCTCGAATGCTTTCAGATCAAAGATGTCGATCTTCATCTCCTGCCGATGGATCACGGCCTGAACGCGGGTGCCGGCCAGCGAGATATAGATGATCCAGGCCAGCAGGCCAAGCATCAGCCCGGTGGCAAATGGATAATAGATGGAAAGCCACCCCGTATCTCCATCCCCCGTCCAGGGAGCGTCCGCCAGGAAGCCAAAGAGCACTCCGGCCGCGAAGGCGCCCCGCTCGATCCAGGGATTGAGCACGGAGGCCTTGCGGACGAGGCGGTTGAACGCAACGTCTTCGAGCTGGACCGGACGGCGCAGAGCTTCAATGGCGTTCTGTTGGGACCCGGCCAGAAATGAATAGATCGACAGGCTGTAGATAACGATCACCGGCGCGAGGAACAGCGTTCGCCACAAACCGCCATAGAGCAGCTCATCCAGGCGGCCGTCGAGAGAAGCAGCGGCAACGGGCAGAAGGAGCAGGAGCGCACTGGTGAGAAGGTAGAACCAGCGCCAGGGGAGTCTTGTACGGGTGACCAGCCGGTCGAGGCTGGAAGGGGCAAATGTCAACACCCTCCATTATATAAAGCTGGGCCGAAGGGGGTCAAATCGGCCGGACACAATCCAGCGGGCAGATCCTGCGCAGGACGAAGTCTGCGTGCCCCTTCGGTGCTATAATCGATTCGTCGTACACCCTGGAGTCCGGAGCGTGCTATGCCCACCCTAGGCCCACCGGAACTGATCATCATCCTGGTGATCGTCCTTTTGATCTTTGGCGTCGGCCGGCTCAGCCGCATCGGCGGCGAGATGGGGAGCGCCATCCGCGAGTTCCGCCGCGGCCTTCAGGGTGACGCCGACAAGAAAGAGGACGAACAGGACGAAGGGTCGGAAGACGCAAGCTGATCCTCGACTGCCGCCCCCCATACTCATGAAGTTCGAGCCGGCCGGATGGCCGGCTTAATCGTTCTGGGGGTCGCCCCGCTGCACCCGCCGCACCTCACGCGCCGGATCCAGCCGCCGGCGCTGAAACTGCTCCAACGGCACCATTAAGTTCAAGAGCTCAATCTGCTGATTGATCTTTTCAACCCGCTGGAAGAAGACCGTCACCGCCCGACCCCAGATCGGAGACTCCTCAGATTCGCGGGCGGCGATGTCCGCCAGCAAGCGGCGCGCCGCTTCAAGCTCGCGCCGGATTCGCACGTCCAGCTCGACCCAAGCCGGTGCGAGCTCAGCATTCCGTAGGAGGTGATGGGCGAGGCGCCACTCCGGATCGATGAGGGAGTCGTCCTCGAGCTGGAGCGGCCGGCCCGCCCCAGGCAGATTGTCGAACTCGCCAGCCTCAATGGCTGCTTCGATTCGTTGCTCGGCGATCCAGGCGAAGGACATGGGGTTGGGGGTTACTCGTTATGGGTTACTGGTACTGGAGACTCGAGATTGGAGACTGGTAACTGGCACCTTGCAGACCTCCCACATCCGGCGACCGTCTGGCCCGGGGCGAAAAGGCTCAGTTCTGTGGAATCTGAAACGTCGATTGGACGTCGCCATCGGCGTTTCGCAGCGTGACGGTCTTCCCAGGGGTCCAGACCGCCTGATTGAGCCCCCAATAGAGATCGATGACGGTATCCTCGCCGGCTCGCGAATGGACGCTCACGGCGCCGCTGTGCAGGGTGAAGACCGGAAAGACGTAAACCTGACCCTCGCCGTCATCCAGCGTCCAGCCGGCCATGGCGGCCACGCCGCCCGTGTTCAAGAGCCGCACGGCCTCGCGCGCCAGATCGCCGGCGCCGGTGACCCCGCGGATCTCGACGTTCGGCGGCTCGCCATTTCCGGCCGGCGTCGCGCTGGCCCTCGGCGGTGGCGGGGGCGTCCTGGTGGCGCCCGACTCATCCTCAAGCGCCGGGACGAGGAGCACCTGACCGACCGCAAGCGTGTCCGGATTATCCAGGCCATTGGCGGCCATCAGCGCCTCAACGGGCACCCCGAGTTCGGCCGCGATCCCCCCGAGGGTGTCGCCGGATTGGACCGTATAGGTTACCGGAGTCGGGGAGGGCGGCACGGTGGCCGAGGCGGTCGGGATGGCGCTCGCAACGCGGGCGATGGCATCGAGCGTAGGGGTCGGCGTCGGAGCCGGACTGGAGCCGGCCCGGCCCCAGAGCACGAGGATCAACAGGATGGTCGCCGCGGAGACGACCACATTGAGTACGAGATAAGGGAGATATTGTCGCCAGGTCGCCCGGCGTACACTGCCCATCGTGCGAGATGATAGCACAGCGCACTGCAAAACGGAATTGACGCGCTCCACGCGCCAGGTCTAGAATGCCATCGTCAAATCCGGTCCGGGCGCCAGGCCACAGCTCCGGGCCATGCTTATCCAGGCTGGGTGCCTGGCCATATGCGAGCCGAAGATGCCCTATCTCATCGATGGCCACAATCTGATCGGCCAGATGCCCGGCTTGAGCCTCTCGGATCCCGACGACGAGCTCAAGCTGATCGAGCTGCTGCGTCGCTTCTGTCTGAGGACGAGGCGGAAGGTCACCGTTTACTTCGATCACCGCGCGCCTGGCTCTTCCGATCCGCCCACTTCCGCGAATCTGACGGTGCGCTTCATCGCCAGGCCGCGCACGGCCGATCAAGCGATCCGCAGCGAACTGAAACGTCTGAGGGGCCGGGCGCGCAACTGGACGGTGGTCTCTTCCGATCGAGCGGTTCGAGCCGAAGCGCGCGCCGCGGGCGCACAATCCATTGCGAGCCAGGCCTTTGCGGCGGAACTCGCCGCGCGACCCACGGCGCCCGGCGATCAAGAGAAGCCCGAAGCCCCGCTTGATCCGGACGAACTGGCGCACTGGGAACGCCTCTTCACGGAGCCCGAGGACAAAGATCCTTCGTAAGGGCTCGGACAGGGCGCCTGATTCTTGTTCCACCTTGTGGGATTTGGTGGTAGGATAGAAGTGACATTCGCCTCTGGCATTGCGCCATGGGGCAAGCTCTTGGGAACCCCCTGCCATACTCGTTTCCCCGCTAGGTCTGGCAGAGCCCAACAGCTCGACCGCCGGTCGTTCCCGACGACCGGCGGTCACATTTTGTTCAGCTGACGACTCAAATGGACAGTCGGCTCGCGCGCTATGGCTGGCTGACCACCAGGTTGTCGAAGTGGACCAAGGTCGACGTCGACTCGTAGGAGGTCGCCGTCAGGCCGATATCTCCGGTGCTGAAGGTGCTGTCCGTGGCGGTCGCGAGCAGGTCGCCGTTGACATAGAGCGACAGATTGGATCCCTGACAGATCGCCGTGATGTGGTTGCTGGTGTTGCCCTGGCGGATCAGGTTCGACGTCGTCCAATCAACCAGCTGCTCGAACCCACCCTGGGTGCCCATCAGGATCGAATAGAAGCCATCGCCGGAGATCAGCAAGTAGTACCCGCTGCCATCCGACTGAAGCCGGCAGATCACGCCATAGTCGTTGTTGTCGTTGGAGGGCGCTTCAATCTGGGCCGCATCGACCTCGATGTGCACGTCTGTGAAGGATCGGCTTGCCTGCCCCCACATCGTGTCGCCATTCCCCAGCGCCCGCACGAAGTAGACCCCACTGCCGTATCCGACGCTGCCCGTCTGGTAGTCGCCGACTTCCCAGCCCGTGTCCGTGCTGCCAAAGTCATCGCTGAAGAGGACACCCCCGGCAGCCGAAGGTCCGTCGGACCCTCCGCCCGCCAGTGGGTTGGGGATTGCGCAGGCCAGCGAGGCAAGCAATAAGGCCAGCAGTGCGTAGAAGGATTTTGTCTTGTGCATGATACTCCCTTGCGCTTTGAGTGAACCTCATCGATCGGCTCGGGTCCCTAACTGGGCCACCAGTAAGGTTGCGCGCGCCCCCTATGCTACACCTCTCACGTAGATGGGGCAATTCGCCAGGAAGTCCTGCGTGCACAGACTCCAGCCATGGCTGGCAGCCGTAGAAGGTTCAGCACAGGCAGGAGTGTTCGACGCCTGGCGGCACCGACCCGCGCCAAGCAAGCGGTCTGGGGCAGCCCACGCTATCCATCAGAATTCGTGAACGACTGGCAAAATCTCCTTCCCAAAGATGTCGAGCGGCGTCCGGTCATACATGTTCGGCATATTAAACAGGGCGTGGTGAATCCCTGCATCCGAGAGCTGCCGACAGAAATCGATCACGTCGGCGGCCGATTGCTTGTCCGGCGCCAGATGGACGCTGGAAAGCGTCGTCTTCTCGATCTCCTCGTAGGGGCGCCCAAGGTCTTCGCAGTGCTGCCACAAGACGTCGAGCTTATGGCGGATGACATCCATGCCCTGGCGAGCGAACAAGTTGCAGGCATCTGCGTATTGGGCGACCAGGCGCAGAGTCTTCTTCTCACCCATGCCGCCGATCAGGATCGGCGGATGTGGCTGGCTTACAGGCTGCGGTCGATTGAGCGTTTCCTCAAGTTTGAAATGCTTTCCTTCGTAGAGCTGCCCGTTCTCCGACCACATCTGGTGCGCGATTTGAAGCGCTTCCTCCAGCCATTCAAAGCGCACCTTCAGGGCTGGGAACGGTGCACCAAGCCCCAGCGCTTCGCGCTCAAACCAGGCGGCGCCGATCCCGAAGTAGGCGCGGCCGCCAGAGAGCACGTCCAGCGTGGTCACGGTTTTCACCAGGATGCCGGGGTGCCGGTAGATCACGCCCGTGACCATCGTCCCGAGGCTCACCCGCTGGGTGACTGCGGCGATGGCGCCCAGCGTGGTGTAAGCCTCCAGCATCGGATCATCGACCTCCCCAACCCACTTGATCTGGAAGAAATGGTCCATCACCCATAAGCTGTCGAAGCCTGCTTCCTCGGCATGTCGGGCGACATCGAGCAGCTCGCGGCCGATGGCCTGGGTGCCCCCGGGGACGACAAAACGCGGCATCTG
>JBFJVD010000124.1:0-8759 GCA_041624375.1 Anaerolineales bacterium | reverse complement strand
CCGCGATCGTGGTCGGGGAGGTGCGCGAAGTGATGGCGCACCCCGACGCCGATCGGCTTGTGCTGTGCCGCCTATTCGATGGCGAGCGTGAGCACACCGTACTGACAGGGGCGCCGAACCTGTTCCCCTACGCGGGCAAAGGAGAACTTGAGCCGCCCCTCAAGGTGCCGTACGCGCGGGAGGGCGCCGAAATCTATGATGGCCACCAACCGGGCTGGGAGGTCGCGAAGCTCGAACGCCGCAAGATTCGCGGCGTCGAATCCTACTCCATGATCTGCTCCGAGAAGGAGTTGGGGATCTCCGAGGCGCATGAGGGCATCATTGTGCTGGACGCCGACGCTCCCACCGGCCAGCCGTTGGTCGATTACATGGGTGATGCGGTCCTGGACATCGCCATCACCCCGAACATCGCCCGCAACGCCAACGTCCTGGGGGTGGCGCGCGAAGTCGCTGCGCTCACCGGCGTCGAGCTTCGCCCGCCTTCCTATGAGGTGGACTGGCAGGGACCCTCGATCGAAGGCCGGGCGGCCCTGGAGATCCGCGAACCGGAGCTCAACCCGCGCTTCGTGCTCGGGTTGATCGAGGGAGTCGAGATTAAGCCCAGCCCCTACTGGGTCCAGCGCCGGCTGCGTTTGGCCGGCATGCGCCCGATTAACAACATCGTCGATTCGACCAACTACGTGATGCTCGAGATCGGGGAGCCGCTGCACGCGTTCGATTACGATGTGCTGGTGGAACGCGCCGGCGGCGCGGCGCCGACAATCCTCACGCGCCGCGCCGAACCGGGCGAGAAATTGACTACGCTCGATGAAGTCGAGCGCAGCCTCGACGATTTCACCGTGCTCGTCTGCGACGCCGCCGGCTCCCTTTCGATCGCCGGGGTGATGGGCGGCGCGGAATCAGAAGTCGGCAAGGCTACCCGTAACGTGCTGCTGGAAGGCGCTGCGTGGAATTTCATCAATATCCGCCAGACGTTGGCCGCGCAGCGAGTTCCGTCCGAGGCGGCCTATCGATTCTCGCGCGGCGTGCACCCGGCGATGGCCGAGCGCGGGGTGCGGCGTGGGCTGGAGTTGATGCGCCGCCTCTCCGGCGGCGTGGTGGCCGAAGGGCTCGTCGACGCCTACCCCCTGCCGCCCGAAGCGCCAGTGGTCGAGATCAGCCCGGCCGACACCCGCCGCTGGCTGGGGATCGATCTTGGGGCGCAGGAAATGGCAGATCTCCTTAGCCGGCTTGAGTTTGAGGTTGAGGTGAAGGGTGAATCCCTGCGGGTGACGCCGCCGGATCACCGGCTCGACATCGGCTCGGGCGTGGAGGGGATGGCCGATCTCATGGAAGAGATCGCCCGAATCTACGGCTACGACCGCATCCCGGAGACGCTCATGTCGGATGAGCTGGCACCGCCGCACACCGACCGGGCCTATGAACTTGAAGAACGATTGCGCGATCTGCTGGTCGGACTGGGCTATCAGGAGGTTGTCACCTACCGCCTGACGGAGCCGGAGCGCGACGCCCGTTGGCTGCCAGCGAGCGCGCCGCCGGACGACCGCCCCTATGTTCGACTGCGCAACCCGATTTCGAGTGAACGGGTGGTGCTGCGCCACAGCCTGATGGCCAGCGTACTCGAAACCCTCGAGCGGAACGCTCGAGTGCGCGAGCGGTTGACGGTCTTCGAGATCGGTCCCATCTACCTTCCGGGAGAGGAGGAGCTCCCCGAAGAACAAGCCCGGCTGGTGCTGGCGCTCACCGGCCCCAGACAGACCCGCAGCTGGCAGCAGGCCGATACGACCGCGATGGATTTCTACGATCTCAAAGGCTCGGTCGAATCGCTGCTCGAAGGTTTGAAGATTGAGGGAGCGGCCTATGAGCCGGCCGAACATCCCAGCTTCCACCCAGGAAAATGCGCTCGGCTCTTGCTTGCGGGGCACCAGGCAGGGGTTTTCGGCGAACTGCATCCGCTGGTCCGTGAGCAGTATCCGCTGATTGAATCCCCGGTGATCCTGGGGACCTTCGACCTGCAAATGATCCTGGAGGCGGCGCCGCTCCGTTATGAACTCGAGCCGGTTCCCGCCTATCCGCCAGTGCTGGAAGATCTTGCGCTGGTCGTGGCCGAGGAACTTCCGGCGGATCGATTGGCGGAGGCCATCCGCCGCGCCGGCGGCGACCTGGTGGTCGATGTTCGGCTGTTCGATCTCTATCGCGGCGAACAGATCGGGCCCAAGAAGAAATCCCTCGCCTATTCGGTCGTTTACCAGGCGCCAGACCGCACGCTCACCGACGAAGAGGTGGCTTCGGTTCGCGCACGGATTGTTCGAGAGGTTGAAGCCCGCTTCGGGGCGGTGCTGAGAGCTTGAGGGGTGAGTTCAGGAAGAAGCTTCGGCGAAGGCTTCGGCCCGTAAGATGGCCATGGTCGCCAGCTGGGCGACGACCTGCAGCAAATCCTGATCCTCGCTGGTGAACTCGCGGTCCGAGATCTTGTTGATGACCTCGATCACACCGAGCACGCGCTGGCCGTCGATCAGCGGGACACAGGCGAGCGAGCGGGTCCGGAACCCGATCGTCTCGTCCACTTGGGGAAAGAAGCGCGGATCGTCCATCACGTCTTGAACGATCTGCGGCCGGCGGTGTTCGGCCACCCAGCCAGCGATCCCTTGGCCCTTTGGGAGTCGGAAGCCGGTCAGACGGTCACGGGCGATGCCATGCACCACCGCAAAGACCAGGTCGCCGGTCTCATCGTCGCGCAAAAGGAGCGAACCGTCGTCGGCATCAAGGACGGCAAGCGCCGAGGCGAGCACATCATCGAGCAGGATGAGCACGTCCATTTCTGGGTTCATCTGTTCGATCAGATCTTGCAGCGCGTTCAGGGCGCGAACCGATGAGCGCAGGACGGCAAGTTCGTCCTTCAGCTCGCGATTTTCTTCCCGCAGCCGGGCGACTTCAAGCTGAAGGAAGCGGACCGGATCCTGGGATTCCATCATCGCCTGCATGATAGCATGGTTTGAAAATTGTGCTTGACCCGTGGAACGCAAACGCCCAACCTGTTATGGGTTGGGCGTGATCGGTCTCCTGCGTGCGATCTCAGACTGGCACCACGTTCGCGGCCTGCAGCCCCTTCGGCCCGGCCTCGAGCGTAAATTCCACCTCCTGGCCTTCCTGGAGCTTGCGGTAGCCGTCCATCGTGATGGCGCTGAAGTGGACGAACACGTCGTCCCCTTCGTCTCGACCGATGAAGCCGTAGCCTTTGACGGCGTTGAACCACTTCACCGTTCCCCGCATCCTTTCCGACATCCTTCTTCGCCTCCTGCATTGCGGATCTCGGCAAGTGACAGGCCGGGTCGAAAGAAGCACCGCCAGGGCCGGTAGGCCCGGGCGGTGTCGGTTTCGAACCTGTCTAGCCTGTGTCCTGCACGAAGTGCATGTTATCATGCCGGCGAGCATCACGCAACCCTACAGCCCTGCTTGAGGTCTTCAAGGTCTCCATGCAGATCTACTTCGCCTGTTCACTCACCGGCGGGCGCCAGGATGAGGCCGTGTATGGCATCCTGGTGGACCATTTGCTCGCCGCAGGGCACGATGTGCCCACCGCCCACCTGGCTCGGCCGGAGGTGATGGAACTGGAACGAGTCGTTGATCCAGTCGACATATACCGGCGGGACATCGCCTGGATCAGCAGTTCCGACGCACTGATCGCCGAAGTGAGCACCCCCTCGCACGGGGTCGGCTATGAGATTGCGTATGCCTTGGGAATCGGGAAGCGTGTGCTGTGCCTGTACCGGGCCGATGCGAGCATCTCGAAGATGATCACCGGGAATACGTCACCGAATCTGAACGTGCTGACCTACCAGAACATGCAGGAAATACCAGCTCTGATCGACGAATTCCTGGGAAACGCCAGTACCCGCGTCCGCTAAAGAATGTTCGTTGGGCCTCCGACCCGCTCCAGCTGCCGGCCTGCCCATCCTGAGGAGCCCGAATCACGGGGGGTTCGACTGCAATGCGCCGGCCGCTGAAGCTCGGGGACCTCTCAGCCAGCTAGGGGGACGGCCTCGACTCGCTCCAGGTCCGGAAAGAACTGGCGCACGCTGCCCTCGATCCAGCCATGGAGGGTCGTCTCGGTGAGCTTGCAGCCCTCGCAGGCGCCGCCGAGCTGAACACGGAGCGCCCGTCCATCGTAGTCCACCACGCGAACCCAACCGCCGTGGTACTGCTCGATGTAAGCGCTGAGCACCTCGATGAGCCGTTCCATTCGCTCACGCTCCGATGCGTCGACGGCGTGATTGTGCTCCGGCATGAATTCGCCCTCCTGCATTCTTCAGATCCGCCCTGGTTTCAAGGATCACTGTACGTGTCTTGGCGGGCGGGGGCCAGTGACAAGCGTCCCATAGGCAACGAGAGGCTTCCTGAGCCACAGGGGGCCGTGTACGTGTGCCCTGCCTTGACTATCCGGTAGAAACCGGTATACTTAAGAACACAGGCGGACATCTGGGTGCCCCCCTCACCTAGGTGGCTGCCTGTGCTTTTCTCATCGTTCGGTTCGCCGGCCAAACCCTGCCGCCCAACCAGATTCAAACCGCTCTGGTCCACATATGCGTTCAGGCTTGCCCGCAGGTCAGCCTGCGGACAGCCGCTCGAGCGCCGTTCGCAGACGCTCAATCTCCTCATGCGTGTTGTAATGCACCAGACCCACCCGCACCATGCCGCCCTGCGACTCAACCCCGAGTCGTTCGGTAACCGCTAGGGCGTAGTAGTTGCCATCCCAGGCGTAGATTCCCTCGGCGGCAAGCGCCGTCGTGACCTCGCGCGGCGAGTACCCCCCCAGGCGAAAGGCAACCGTGGGCACACGCCGATCCACTTGCCTCAGGTCCGTCTGCCCGTAGATGCGCAGACCGGGAATGCCTGCCAGCGCCTCCAACAGCGCTCGCGAAAGCTCCATTTCATACGCACGGACTGCCGACATCGCCTGCTTGAAGCGCAGGCGGCGGCCAGCGAAGCGGTCGGTGTGGCGCTCCGCGTCTTCCGGGGCGAAGGTCTCCCCTAGCCAGTCCAGGTACTCAAGCGCCCCCAGAGCGCCGGCGATCCCTTCGTGGTTCTGCGTTCCGGTTTCGAATTTCCCCGGCGGCTGGGCCGGGGCGGGCCGGATTCGGTAGGCAAAGAGGTCGTCCAGAAGCTCATGACGCCCGTAGAGCGCCCCCAGGTGAGGTCCGAAGAACTTATAGGTGGAAAGGACAAGGAGGTCGCAGCCCAAGTGCTGCACGTCGATCGGGCCGTGCGGCGCGAAATGAACGGCGTCGACAAAACACAACGCGCCGGCGTCATGGGCGAGCTCAGCGATTCGATGGATCGGGTTGATCGTTCCCAGCGCGTTCGATGCGTACCCAACCGCCACCAGCCGGGTGCGACCGCTCAAAGCCGCCTCGAGCTGGTCGAGCCGCAAGGAGCCGTCTTCCACATCGAAATCGACCCAGCGCACCGTGGCGCCGCGCGCCTCGGCCACATGCAGCCAGGGTGCGATATTGGCATCGTGGTCAAGATGGGTGACGATGATCTCGTCGCCCGGGTTCAGGCGGCGGGCGAATGAGCGGCTGAACGCCAGCGTCAGCGTGGTCATGTTTGATCCGAAAACGATTTCCTGCGGTCGGGCGGCGTTGATGAATTCGGCCAGCGCGCGCCGTGAGGCTTCGATGAGCTCGCCCGACGCCTGGCTGGTCGCAAATGCACCGCCTCGATTGGCATTGGCCTCGGTGAGATAGGCCGTGACGCGCTGAAGCGACTGCTGCGCAATCTGCGTGCCGCCTGGATTGTCGAAGTAGACAGCGCCCGAGGCGAGCGCCGGAAACTCGGCTCGGATGCGCGCCAGGTCGAGGCTCATGGGGGCAGTCTCCCGAGAGAAGCGCCGGCCGCGCGACACCCCGGCCACGCCATGGTGTTATAATGTCCCAAGCAATCGGTCACCAGTGGATCCGGATGAAACGAGACCGTCGCACGCAGACATGATCGATCGTCGCATCCGCCCCGAACCCGGTGCGCTGCGACACAAACGCTGCTATCGTGCTCCCGTTTGACATCGATCCCTATTTCCGCCACCCGCCGCCATCCTACCGCCAGGGAATTTCCATCATCCATGGAACTTGACCGAAGAGCGGTCAAACTGCTCCTGACATTCGATCCGATCGCCGACCGCCGCGAGGAATACTTCCATTTCATGTTGGGTGAGTTCGTGCCCGCCCTGGAGAATCTCGGGCTCACCATGGCGGAGGCATGGCACACTGCCTATGGCGAGTACCCACTCCGCCTGACGACCTTCACGGCGCCCGATCGGGCCGTGCTCGAAGAGGTCCTGACCTCGCAGGATTTTCGTGCGCTCGAGGACCGCTTGCTCGAGTTCGTGATCAACTACGAGCGGCGCGTCGTGCCACTGCGGAGCCGCTTTCAGTTCTAGCGCCTCGGGCCCCCGCTTTCACCTTCATCCCCAAAGATCGAACATCCCGGAAACGTGACCGAAAAGCCATACCAGCGCGAGAGCAGTTGAAACGGCCAGCTGCCGTCGTCCGCCCAGAAGGCATACGGGACGCGATCGACTTCATCCCGGCGCACAGTGATCATTCGGCCTGCCCAGGTCTCCTGCAGCCCACCCTCCGGTATCCGCGTGATCGGATAATAGCGGGCCTCCCCCGCGTGGACAACGCCCAGACCTTGAGCTAGTTCAGGCATACGCTTGTCGCCTTCGGTCATGGTGCGGCGAAAGAAGGGGGGGAGCCAGTTTCCGCCGTGAAGTTTGTTGCGGTAGCCGAGACGCGCCAACCAGGCAACCAGCGAAGTCGATCGGGAGATCGAAACCTCAAGCTCCGGGTCTCTGGCGAGCGCCGCGGCAACCGTCGTCAGCCGAATCGGCCAGACCTCGAGCTGTGTCCCCTGAAGCGGCCCATGCACGGCCTCCCCGGTAATGTGGTCCCAGTAGGTTCGGGTTTCATCATCGATCAGCAATGCCAGACCGTTGTAGAGTCCGCCCACACTGAAGTGGTGCGCATTCTCGTTCACAACCGGGGTCAGACCGACCCCGCTGTTGCAGGGCGCTCAGAAGCTCACCGCATAGGGCTCACCCGCCAATTCCCCTTGGGCGAGGTGATGGTAGGCCATCTGGCGCATCACGAGGGCGCGCCGCTTCTCTCCGCGTTCAAAGACGATCAGCTCCGTGCGGCCCGATAGACGGGCGCTGCGCAGCGGCCGGCCCAGGTCGGGCACCCGAAAGCGCTGAAACAAATCGGGTTCGGCGAGCCTGGCCCGACCAAGTTCGAGGCTGGGCTTTTCGATGCGAACCTGGGTCATGGAGTTCCCTCGAGGGGGTGGACCGAGAGATTAATCGGCCCGAAAGTACCCGTGACAGTTTTCACAAGATAGGGTATAAATACGGTAGCCCTGACCTCAAGGCACACCGCACTTTCCACGTACTCGCCCTTCATCGCAGCATCCGGTCAGGGCTTTTTTCATTGCCTCAGAGCACAGCCAGCGATCGCCCCACATCTTCAAAAGCTGCCAACCCCTGCTCGAGGTCGTCCCGGCTGTGCGACGCCGAGATCATCACCCGGATGCGGGCCTTGCCGCGCGGAACCGTCGGAAAGCCGATCGCCATGGCAAAAACGCCCCCTTCGAAAAGTTGCTGGCTGAAGCGCTGCGCCAGCGGCGCCTCGCCGAGCATGACCGGCGTGATCGGCGTCGTGCTCACGCCCGTGTCGAATCCCAGGCTGCGCATCTCCGCCTTGAAGAACTCGGCATTCTGCCACAATCGATCCACCAGTTCGGTTGACTCTTCGAGCAGGTCTACTGCGGCCAGGCAAGCGGCCACATCTGGGACGGTCATTGCGGAAGAGAACAGGAAGGGCCGCCCACGTTGGCGCAGCCACTCCACAACACGGCGGCCGCCGGCGACCACGCCGCCGACGACGCCGAATGCTTTGGAGAGCGTCCCCACTTCCACATCGACCTTGCCATGCAGCTTGAAGTGATCGACGATGCCGCGACCTCCAGTGCCGAGCACACCTTCGCCGTGCGCGTCGTCGACCATTAACAGGCAGCCGTGGGCATCGGAAACGGCGTAGATTTCGTCCAGCGGGGCCACGTCGCCATCCATGCTGAATACGCCGTCCGTGACGACCATCGCCCGGCGGTAGCCCTCACCCTGACTGCCTTCAATGACGCGCGCCAGATCCTGCGGATCGCAGTGGGCATAGCGGAGGATCTTGGCGCCTGAGAGGCGGCAGCCATCGATGATGCTGGCGTGGTTCAGCTCATCGGAGTAGATCACATCCTCCTTGCCGACCAGCGCCGGAATCGCAGCCAGGTTGGCGTTGAAGCCAGACTGAAAAGTCACCGCCGCCTCAACACCTTTGAAGGCGGCCAATCGTTGTTCGAGTTGTTCATGCAGGTTCATCGTCCCGGCGATCGTCCGGACTGCAGCCGGACCGACACCGAATTGCTCCATGGCCGAACGCGCGGCTTGCACGAGACGCGGGTGATTGGCCAGGCCAAGGTAATTGTTCGAGCAGAAGTTGAGCACCTTGCGCCCATCGACGGTGAGCCAGGCTCCCTGGGGCGAGCTCAGCGTGCGAATGTTGGTGTAGAGCCCGGCCTTCCTGAGGCCCTCGAGCTCATCTTCAATCCACTGAGTCTTCGCTGCTTCCGGCATCAAGCCTTCCTCCTGCTTCGATCAGGTGCCGCATCGATGGCCGCTGATTGACAATCAGGCGCTGCTTTTGCTCCCGGGT
>JBFJVD010000123.1:0-8768 GCA_041624375.1 Anaerolineales bacterium | reverse complement strand
GTGCAGCCCGGCCGACGACGGGGGAGGAGAGGCCTTCGATTCCTCGCCGCCTCCCCGGGCGCTCTTTCGGACGCAGCACGCGGTACGTGCGAACCACATCCTGCTTGCCTTTCACCTCGATCGAACCCAGCGGCTCAACTTCAAAGAGAGGTGCAACCCGCCGGTAGGTGGATTCGGCGACCTGCACCGTGCCGGGTTCGGCCAGCTGCTCCATCCGGGCGGCGAGATTCACGGCGTCGCCCATCGCCGTGTACTCCATCGCTTGCGCCGAACCGATTTCGCCGACGACGACTGTGCCGGTATTGATGCCTACTCTCACCTTGAAGTCCAGGCCGAATTCGCGCTGAATGCGCTGGCCGAAGGGATCCATCGATTCGAGGATGGCAAGCGCAGCGAGAACGGCCCGCTCGGCGTCGTCTTCGTGAGCGACCGGTGCCCCAAAGAACGCCAGCACCGCATCGCCCATCAAGCGCGCCACGGTGCCATCAAAGCGATCGATGGGCTCGATCAGGTAGTCGAAGGCCTCGTCCATCACCGCGGCCCAATCCTCGGGATCGAGCTGCTCGGCCATCGCCGTCGAACCCTTCACGTCGCAGAAGAGGATGGTGACCACCCTGCGCTCGCCCTCGAGCCGGCTGCCAGCGCGAGCGCTTCTCGATCGTCGCCGCGAGCCGGCGGAGCGCGCCTGGTCTTCAGAACTCATCGCTTCACCACCAGGGGGACAGCAGGGCTTCGTCCACGTAGCACCACATCCAGTCTTGGCGGCCCTCAATCGAGCGTACGATCGGGTGGCCGGTGCTCAGGTAATGCTTGCGCGCATGTTGATTCTTGGCTTTATCGCAACAGCCAACATAACCGCAGGTCATGCACATGCGCAGATCGATCCACGAATCGCCCAGCGCAACGCAGTCCGGGCAGATATCGACCTCGGTCTGAACCACCCGAATCTGGTCCCGATGGGCGCAGGCTTTCTCACGCAGCCGACCGGTCCAGAGAAGGCGCAGCACGAGATGGGTAGGTCGGAAGCGTCGCCTGGGCGGCTCGGCCATCGGCGCTCCCCTGCAGGTTGGCGGCACTCGGCGAGTTGCCTCGCCGGCGCCCGGTCAGCCTCGCACCGGTCGTCCGACGTCAGCCGGATCGCATAGCCGATCAGGAACGCTCGACCAGAGCGCCCTTAAGCGGGTAACCGGCTTCGGCCCAATCGGACAGGCCTCCGGCATAGCGGCGGACGTGCTTGAATCCGTGTTTGGCCAGCAAGTGATAGGCCATCAGGCTGGCCGGGCAAAGTGGATCGGAACAGTAGACCACGATCTCATCTTCAGGATCGAGATCATTCAGCATACGTTTCGGGCTGTGGATGTTGATGGAACCGGGGATGTGCATCCCCTCAAAAGCAAGTTCACCGAGCGTATTCACGAGCTTGAAATCGTCGCCCCGGTCCATCTTGGCTTTCAGTTCCTCACGGTCGATCAATTCCATCTTGGCTCCCTCAGTGGTTGCTGGAAGACTGGGACAAGGCCCGACACCCGAGATTATAGAGCATACGCAGGCAAACCTCGAAGATTGAGCGCAGGCGATTCGCGATTTCTCACGGCTTCAGGAGTCTGGTCGCGTCCAGTGCTCGCGGAACCACTCACCCAGCGCGGCAGGGGCTCGCACCTGGAGCCAGAGGAATCCCTCGCCAGATTTCCGTTCCAGCCGAATCTCAACTTGCGGGGTGAGCCGGATCTGCAGATCGAGCCATGCCTGGATAAGACCATAGGTTTCCGCCTGCAGTGGCAATCGGAGCTTTGCGCCGTCATCCAGGGCAATCGTTTCTTCGGCCTGCTCGAGGAATCTCTCCCGCAGCGCATCGGCCTCAGTCACCTCTGGGTTTGTCTGTCCGCGAACGCCGTCAAGAAATGGAAAATCTTCCGGCGCAACGCGCAGCCGGGCGATTGGTCGCACAGGTGATTGGCTGGCCCACTCGGCAAGCTGGTCCCCTTGCGGACCGAGAAGCTGCTCGAAAGCCTCTTGCGGCAGCAAGTACACCATCCCCTCTCGCCACGGCGACTGCTGCAAGGAGTCCGCATCGATCGAGAACTGATAGAAGGTTTTCGTCTCGCCATCAGATCGGGTGAGCGTAATCGGCCCGCTCTGCATCGAACCCTCCAGCATGGCACGATCCAGCACGGCGTAGAACATCGCCCAGAGCGGGTATGGGGTTGCGTAAACGGCCTTCAGATTTCCTCGGCCGGTAGGGTCGTACAGCTCATAGCTCTTGCGCCGGGGTTCGAAGAGATCAATCTCCAAGTCATTTGAGCCATGAAATAAGAGGGGATGGTGCTGCGCAAGATAAAGCAGGAACAGATACCTGGGAAAGGGGAGCGAATAGTCCAGGTCCCCGCCTTCGGATGCCCGGAAACAGGCCTCAAATGCGGAAGCCATCGATCCATCGATCGACGCCTCCGGTTCGGGGAGATAATGCGGCGCCTCGGCCGCTTGCGCCGCCGCAGGTGAGATTCGTTCAAACGTATAGGGTCCGAGCAGAAGGCGCGGCGCCGGCTCTTCGCCCCGCCGCTCGAAAACCGCGCCACCATCCGCGAGCGGCCCGCCTTTCATCAGAAACCTATCCGGCCCCTCCGGGATCAGCGGAATCTCCCATCCGGCCGGCAGCCCGGGCAGCCGGAGGCGCAGAACATCGTCGTCCGCCTCGACCTGGACCACGCCATAGCCAGGCATTCGGTAGAACCCGATAAGCTGCTCGAACCGCTCCGTCTCGCTGGGGCGACGCTGAACCATGGGCCCTCCGCTGCGCCGCTTCTTGACGCCTGCTACTCCTGATGGTACCGTACCTCGAACTCGCTCCGTCGAGATGCGCCCGATCCCACCACCGTGTTCGATGCGCCAGACAGAACAAAGCAGGGGCACGGAGCGCAGGCGTCCAGAACTGGGGCTCGAATTCATTCAGCCTCGACGGAGCAGCCATCGCTCCCTTCACTGCCCCGCATGCCGGGGCATCTTTCATCTTGCGAGATGAGGTGACCAGAAGAACATGCGATTGAGCCAGCTGTTCAGCCAGACCCTGCGTGAACGTCCGGCGGAGGCGGAGAGCGCCAGCCACGAGCTGCTGATCCGCGCCGGGTTTATCCGCCAGCTCGCCGCCGGCCTCTTCAGCTACCTGCCCCTGGCGCGCCGTTCACTGACGAAGATCGAGAACCTGATGCGGCAGGAAATCGACGCCATCGGTGGTCAGGAAGTCACGATGCCGGTGGTCAACCCGGCGGCACTCTGGCAGGAAACGGGCCGCTGGTATCAGATCGGGCCCGAGATGACCCGGCTGCGCGATCGGTCGGGCCGCGATCTGGTGCTGGCGATGACCCACGAAGAGGTGGTGGCGGACCTGGTGCGGAGGGAGATTCGCTCCTACCGCCAGCTGCCACGCCTGATCTACCACATCCAAACCAAATGGCGCGACGACCCGCGGCCCCGCGCCGGATTGATCCGCGTGCGCGAGTTCACGATGAAGGACAGCTACAGCCTGGACACCGATGAGGCCGGCCTGGACCATCAATACCAGAACCACTATCGGGCCTACTTCAAGATCTTCCACCGTTGTGCGCTGCCGACAATCGCCGTCCGCTCCGATGTCGGGATGATGGGCGGCTCGCTGGCGCACGAGTTCATGTATCTGACGCCGGTGGGTGAGGACACACTGCTGCTCTGCGGCGCTTGCGGGTATGCGGCGAACCGTCAGATAGCCACCTTCCGGAAGCCCGAGGCCGACGCCGAATCCGCTGTTCCACTCGAACGGGTCGCCACCCCGGAGATGAAGACCATCGAGGAATTGGCCGCCTACCTGGACGTGCCACGGGCGCGTACCGCCAAGGCGGTCTTCTTCCATGCTGCGTTGACGGAGGAGGAAGGTGGTAAGGATCGGCTCGTCTTCGCCGTTGTACGCGGCGATATGGATCTCAACGAGACCAAGCTCGCCAACGCACTGCGGGCGCGGGAGCTCCGGCCGGCGAGTGAAGACGACATCCGCGCCGCCGGCGCCGTGCCGGGCTACGCTTCCCCGTTGGGCATCGAAGGAGCGATCGTCATTGTGGACGACGTGGTACCCGATTCTCCGAACCTGGTCGCCGGCGCCAATGAGGAAGGATTCCATCTCCGCAACGTGAATTACGGCCGAGACTACGAGGCCGACCTGGTGACCGACATCGCCATCGCCGAGGAGGGCCACGCCTGTCCGGAGTGCGGCGCGCCGCTCACCGCCTCCCGGGGCGTCGAAGTGGGCAACATCTTCAAGCTGGGAACTCGCTACACCGAGGCGATGGGCGCCACCTACCTCGATGCCGACGGCAAGGCCCGTCCAGTCGTGATGGGATCGTATGGGATCGGCAGCGGACGGCTGCTCGCCTGCATCGCGGAAGAGCACCACGATGAACAGGGCCTGATCTGGCCGGCGACGGTCGCACCCTACCATGTCCACCTGGTCGCGCTGCGCGGCGCACAAGGCGAGGCAGATCACCTCTACCTGCAGCTGCGGGAGGCTGGGGTTGAGACGCTGTTCGACGACCGCGACGAACGGCCGGGGGTGAAATTCGCCGACGCCGATCTGATCGGGATCCCGCTGCGCCTGACGGTCAGCGCGCGTTCCCTCCAGGCAGGCGGGGTCGAATTGAAGCTGCGGCGGGAACGCGAGTCAGCCATGATCTCGATCGAGGAAGCTGTTTCAGAATCAAAGGCCGTGATCGAGGGCCTGATCCATGAGATCGAGGCAGGTGCTGTGCATGGGCTCCCAACCGACTGACTCAACGGGAGAAATGGCACACGCTCGCGCCGCGCCTCAAGGCGAAACCAGACTCGGGCAGGCTGGCGAGGGCGGGCTGACCACGCCCCGGCCCAAATACCAGAACAAGCTCTCCTCCTGTGATTCTCGCTTCTCGTAGCACCCATCCTGAAAGCGGATGCCCTCCAGGAGCAAGGTCACGTCCCAATCAATGGTCAGAGCGACTTGCTGTGAACAGAGAAAGTTCGTCTGCATCTCCTCAACCGACTGGCCTTCAAGTGCCTCGATGCGAAATGGGCCGTCACCGTTCCCAGATGCCTTCAATTCAAGCTCGACTTGAGCGCTCGTTCCATAGCTGAAACTGCATCCCCCCTCTTCCACTTCGCCCGTGAGCGTAAACGTTCCACTGGCTTCGCCGCGAAGTTGTCCGTCCGCTTCCGGTCGGACGAAGACAATCAAGTCCAATTCTCCCATCCGACTGTGGCCCTGCGTGTCGTTGCGCTGACGCAACAGCACACTGCCTTGAATGCAGGGGGGAAGGTTCAGCTCCTGCCCAGCGAGGTCTCCAAGACGATTGACCAGGTCCTGGTCGATCCAGGTCGATGGCGTGCCTTGCTGGTAGACCGACATGAGCGTTCTCTGGCGACCCTCCAAGGGCACCGAACCCCGTCCTCCCCCGGTGGCCGGGTCGGTATAGTCATCTCCCAGCCCGATCAGATGGCCGACCTCATGGGCGACGGTAGCGGCCGGCACCCACCCCCAGAAGCCCTCGCCTGAGGTCGAGTAGGGCGCAGCATCGTCCTCGTTCCGACCTGCGCGGCCATTTCGGTAGACTTGCGAACGGTAGCCAGCCGCCATGTACCAGACTTGATGATGGCCGGAGTGGCCCTCAACGCGCAGCGGAATGGCGTGACCCTCAATATCCAGTTGAAGCGCATAACAGCCTCGGTACGTGAAAGGGAGAAGGCCATCGTTCCAGATGCGTTCCGCTTCATCCACCCAATAGGGGATCAACTCTTCCGCATCGATTCGCCGGCCGCTTTCAGGATGCCGGGTTCGATAACCCTCGAGGCTGTGGAAGTCGATCGGGACATGGATGGTCACCGTATCGCCTTCCAGGGTGACCTGATTTCGCTGCTGTGGCCGTGCCGCCGCCGACAGCCAACTCTCAGCCAAGAAGAAAGCAAGCAGGATCGGCAGCAGCACGTAGCGGCGCGCCTTCATGGGCCCCCCACCTGGTAGACACGCTCCGCGGCGTTCCAGCGTAGATCGGAGCCCACCGCATACCACCAGCTTTGCCAGCCCGATTGAGCCAATCGCGCGTCATCGGAACCGGCTGCGGTGAGAAGGCCCAGATCTTCGTCCGTGTACTGGAGCAGCAGGCGGCGGGCATACTCCCAAGCCTGCTGGGGTGGTTCGGCATATGGCAAATCCTCTACAGAGCTCAGGGCCGCAATCACGATTGGGACAGCCTGGACTTCACCCAACGCCAGAAGGCGGTCCGCCGCCAGCAGCCGCTCATGCACCTCTTCTGAGGAAAGCAAATCGATTAACGCCTGGCGCGGCTGACCCTCCGACGCAGCGAGCGTCAGTGCGTAGATAGCGGCGAAGCGAACATCCGGGTTGGGAGAGTCAAGCGCAGCGACGGCAGCCCACGCCAGACCTTCCGGCGCTCGGGCGGCGGCTTCGAACAAGGCTCGAAAGGACTCCGGTTCACGCCCAGGAGCAGAATCAAATGCGGTGAGAAAGGATACAAGCTCAGGATCGGCTGTCGGCGACGGAGCGGACACGCTGCCAGAGAGGTTGCAGGCAACCTCGATGAAGAGCAACCCGATGGCGAGCAAGGCAAGGTGCACAGGGCGAGGCGAAGTGGAAACGTCCTTCTTGCCGGATGTTTCGAGGGAGCGGATGGCCGAGGCGGTTCGACGCGGTCGCCCGATTTTGGGACCTCGCGGCGCAAAGGATGCACGAATCATATCTCAGATTTGGTCGCGCAGAACCACTTCTTTAGGCACAAGCTGAGTGGTGAGGGCTTCAGGGACTTCCCTTGAGCGGCGCCGCCAGGTGGATGCAGCGCGACCGGCGAAGGATCGATAGGCCGCCCATACCAGCCGAGATCTAGCAGCAGGGAAGGTGCACGGTGAAGCGGGTGCCGCTGTCGTCGCTGGCCACCTCGATCCGACCGCCGTGACGGTCGACAATCTCCTTGCTGATGGCAAGCCCCAGCCCGGTCCCGGGCTCGCCGGACTCCCGTCCGGTCCTTCCCCGGTAGAATCGCTCGAAGATGTGTGGCAGGTCCTCTTCGGGGATGCGCGGTCCGGCGTTGAATACTTCCACCACGATGAACGGCCTGCCGTCCATCGTCTTGCGCTCGGCATGTGCTCGGATGTCGCCGCCTTCGGGGGTATAGGCGATCGCGTTGCCGATCAGGTTGGAGAAAACCTGCACCATCTGTTCCCGGTCGAGCACAAGTCGGGGAACGTCAGGGTTCAGCTCATGCTGGATGATCGTATGCTTCGCACGGGCGCGCGCATCATAGGTGGTCACGACTTCCTGAATCAGGTCATCGATGTGGTGCGGCTCAAGCCGCAACTGTTCCGGATGCTGCTCGATGCGTGAGAGCATCAACAGGTCTTCGATCAAGCGGGCCAGCCGCGTCGATTCGGTGTGCAGGACACTCATGTATCGCGCGCGACGCGGTCCGCTGCCGGGCTGGCTCAGGAGGTCCAGGTAGAGCAGGATATTCGTAATCGGGGTGCGCAGCTCATGCGAGACGTTGGAGACGAAGTCGCTCTTGAGGCGGTCGAGCTCGCGCAGCCGTTCATTGGCCAATTCCAGATCGAGGGTGCGTTCGTGCACACGCTGCTCAAGCGTCTCAAGAACCCGCGCCCTGTGCATGGCATTGCCGGCAATCTCGGCGATCGCCATCAGTAGACGAAGCTCATCCGCTGTGATGTCCTTCTCGCGCGGCATCCCAAGCTGGAGCACGCCGATCGTTTCCTCCTGCGTCCGCAGCGGGATGGAGATGCTGCTCTGGACCTGCTCAAGATGCGCAGTTTCCTGATCCGGAATCACGACACGCGGGTCGCTGCGGATATCTTCGATGAAGATCAGCTCGCCGGTTTCCGCCACGCGACCGGTAACCCCTTCACCGCGGGCATGGCGCAAGTCCGTCAGCTGCACATCGGGAGGATGGTGACCGCGCGCCACCAGATCGCCGGTGGCCTCCTCGACCAGGTAGATGGAGCCAAAGACACAGCCAACGGCCTCGGTCGTCCGCAGCAGGGTAATCTCCAGTACATCCTGAAGGTTCGAAGCGGCGCGCAGTTCGGTCGAAACCTGAAGCAGCGTCCCAAGTTCTTCGGCCTGGCGGCGAATCGCTTCAAATAGCCGGGCGTTCTCCAGGGCAATCGTCACATGGTCGGCGAAGGCGGCCACCAGGCGGGCATGTGCAGGCGTGAAGTAGCCCCGCTCGACACTGTCCAGGGCGAGCATGCCGATCACACGCTCGTGGGCGATCAGCGGCACCCCGAGCCAAGATCGGATATGGCTGTGCGGCTCTTCCCGGAACGGAGCGTGCTCTGCCGGCGCATCGCTCAGGATGTGCGGCTTCCGGCGCTGGATAACGATCGAATTGGGGTTGTCCGCCTCAATCGGGAAGCGGATCCCAACGACGTCGGCGATATCTTCCCAACCCCGGCCGCCCACGATCTCAAGCGCATCGTCGCGCAGCAGCTGCACCGAGGCGCTGTCGTAGGGCACCACTTTGGCCAGCTGCTCGAGGATGCGGTCGATCGCCTCGTCGAGCCGCAGCGTCGACGTGACGACTGCACTGCTGCTACGCAGCGTCTCGGCTTCCTGCGCGCGCTGTTCGGTCTCCTCGAATAGGCGAGCGTGCTCAAGCGCAATCGCCACCTGGCCGGACACGGCCTCAAGGAAACGGCGATCGGAATCATCGAACGCATCCGCTTCGAAGGCCTGGACCGAGACCACACCG
>JBFJVD010000122.1:0-8789 GCA_041624375.1 Anaerolineales bacterium | reverse complement strand
GCCGAGGATGAGCTCGAGCAGTGGAGCGCCGCTGCTGCCGCGTATGAGACCCAGCTGTCCACGTTCTGGTCGTCCCCGGAGGCGCTCGAACAGGAACTGCTTGACTACCATGCGCAGGCTGGCGGTCTCCGGCTCGTGACAGGCGAGCCTGTCTAGCTCTAGCAGGAGGGCCCCAAGTGCAGGAAGGCCCCAACCGCGCTGAGGATTCGTTGAGCGGCTTGTGAGATGCTAGGGGGGCAGGGGGAAGGTCAGCCGGAGGGAGGCCCGCCCAGGAATGGGCGCTCCACGATTCCCCCTGATCGCCTCTCGCTGGACGGCGTTCGCGTCGTCCAGCGAGTGTGTTTGTGGAAGATCCCTGTCAGGTCTCAGGGGGACCCCTGCCCGACTGGACAGCAGCGGGGACTTGTGCTATTATGCTTGCCGCTTGAGAGAAAGTCCCCGGTGGGAAGGCTGAGAGAAGGCTCTCAGTTCTTTTTTATCTATGCTCTGAATACAGCGGGCAGCAGTTGGGGAACCGCTGATAGGTAAGGGTGGAGCGGATCATGGCAAACCACGCAGTCTACCTAACGTCGGAGGGAATCAGAAAGCTCGAGGAAGAACTCGAGTATCTGAGGAAGGTGAAGCGTCAGGAAGTCGCCATTCGCCTACACGAGGCCATGGAAGGCGGCGAGCTTATCGAGAACGCCGAATACGAAGCCGCCAAGAACGAGCAAGCGTTCGTCGAAGGCCGGATCCTCGAGCTCGAAGATACCCTTTCGCGCGCCACAGTGATCAAGGACGGCAAGTCGGAAGGCGTCGTCCGCATCGGCAGCACCGTCGTCGTCCAGGAAAAGGGCGGCAAAAAGGAGACCTACCGCATCGTTGGCGCAGCGGAGGCTAACCCCAAAGCCGGGCTGATTTCGAATGAGTCGCCGCTGGGGCAGGCGCTGCTCGACTGCCAGGTTGGGCAGGAAGTCGATGTGAAGGCTCCCGCGGGCATGCTGCGTTTCAAGATCGTCAAAGTTGAATGATCCGGACTCCGGTCCGTCCGCGCCCCGCCAGCCAGGCTGAGCGGGGCGCTTTTCGTGTAGACTAGGTCGTGTGTGCGGCGCTGGTTCGGTGGGTTCGCTGTAAGCGGCTACGGGTTATTTGCTGCTGGTGATGAGTCTTGCGGTAGCCTCAGGGACACCCTGCAATTCAGAGAGACTGAGCTGATGGTTTATGACGGAACTCAGTGACCTTGAACGGGTCAGGCGAGAGAAACTCGAGCAGCTGCGCGCCGCCGGGCAGGAGCCCTACCCGCTGCGCGCGCAGCGCACGCACACGACCAGGGATGCCATCATGGCCTTCGAGGCGGCTGAAGGCGAAGCCGATTCAGAGCCTGTGGAAGCCACCGTCGTGGGCCGCCTGCGCTCGATCCGGGAGATGGGCAAGATCATCTTTGCGCACCTTGAAGACGGTGAAGGGCGCCTTCAGCTGTACTTACGATCGAACGATCTCGGCGATGAAGCCATGGAGAGCTTCCGCAGCATGTTCGATCTGGGTGACTTCGTGCAGGCGGGCGGTGTGATGTTCCGCACTCGGACTGGCGAGGTCACCCTGCAGGTTAACTCCTTCATCATGCTCGCCAAGGCGATCACGCCGCTTCCCTCGCCGAAGACTGAGATCGTGGACGGCGAAGACGTGGTCCACGACGCGTTCACGGATCCGGAAGCCCGCTACCGCCAGCGCTATGTGGACCTGGCGGTGAACCCGGAGGTGCGGGAGATCTTCCGCGCCCGGGCGGCGATGATCCGTTCGCTGCGCCGTTTCCTCGACGAGCGTGGCTTCCTGGAGGTTGAGACTCCTATCCTGCAGCCGATCTACGGCGGCGCTGCCGCCCGTCCCTTCGTCACGCATCACAACCAGCTGCACCAGGATCTCTATCTGCGGATCTCCTTCGAGCTGTACCTGAAGCGGCTGCTGGTCGGGGGCCTGGAGCGGGTGTATGAGATCGGGCGCGATTTCCGCAATGAGGGAGTCGACCGGAAGCGCAACCCGGAATTCACCATGCTCGAGTTCTACATGGCCTACGCCGATTACGAGCAGGTGATGGAGCTCACCGAGCAGATGGTGGCGCAGGCGGCGCGCGACGTCACCGGCGACACGACGATCGTCTACCAGGGCCAGGAGATCGACCTGGCGCCCCCCTGGAACCGGATCGAGCTTCGGGAAGCGCTGCTCGAGATGGGCGGGGTCGATCTGGCCGCGCATCCGGACGCCGACTCGCTGCGAACCTGGATGCGGGCCAACGGCCATGAACCCAAGGACGACTCGACCTTCGGCAAGCTGGTCGAGTCGCTCCTCTCTCATTCAGTCGAGCCGAAACTGGTCCAGCCCACGTTTCTCTACAATTACCCGCGCGACATCTCGCCGCTCGCCAAGGCCAAGCCGGACGATCCGCACACCGTCGAGCGCTTTGAAGGTTTCGTGGCCGGCATGGAGCTCTGCAACGCGTTCACCGAGCTGACCGATCCATTCGATCAGGAGCAGCGCTTCCTGGAGATGGGGCGCGACTACGACGCCGACTCCGAGGAGCGCCATCCGATGGATGAGGACTACCTGCGGGCGATGCGCTATGGGATGCCACCGAGCGGCGGCTTCGGCATGGGAATTGACCGGCTGGCGATGTTGCTCACCGACCAACCGAACATCCGCGAGGTCGTGATGTTTCCTCACCTCCGCCAGCGGCCGGAGGGCGACTAATCACTTGAGTACCGCTAGATCTGCAGCCAGCGTGTTCCGCTCGAACCTCAATCACCTATAACCAATAACCCATAACCCATAACCAACAACCGCCCCTACACTCAGCCCTTCGGTAGCCAACCCATCCGCTTGCGCCATACGGCATAGCGCGAATAGAAGTGGACGAACGGGGATGAGCGCCGGCCGACGATCTGGGCACGCTTTAGCGCTTCGCGAAATCCATCCGCGCCGTCGAAATCCGGCAGGAGCATGACCACCCGGCCAACCTCGGGAGCCGCGTGCGCATCGGAACCGGCGGTTCCGGTCAGACCATGCCGGGTAGCGAAGCGCTGTGCGGCGCGGTTGGCTTCAGCCGACCAGGCGCGGGCGTTGAACACCTCAATGGCATCCACCTCGCCGGCAATGGCCTCGAGGGCAGCCTCCTCCCACGAGCCGCCCCGCATCCGATCGAACGGGTGCGAAACGCTGATCACCGCGCCTTGTTCTCGCAGGCGGCGGAGGGCCTCATTCGGCTTCAGCCCGGCGGGGATTTCATCGGTGAGGTAGTAGGCCAGCAGCTCGCCTTCGGTGGTCATGATCTCCTCGCCGACGATCACCCGCTCGGGGTCAAGCGCCCTGGCTTCGAGCGCGCCGGCGATGGTGTTGTGATCGGTGATGGCCAGGCGATCGATGTTCCGCTTGCGGCAGACTTCGAGGAGCTGGTGGGGCAACAGCAGGCTGTCCTTCGAGCGGTAGGTGTGGCAGTGCAGCTCGGCGCGGATCGGCACCCTTCAGCTGCTTTCTTCCGAGGTAGCCATTTCCGCGCGCCGGGTGCTCTCGGGCTCCTGCCCTTCTTGCCCAAGAAACAGCAGGTCCGGCGAGAATGGCCAGAGGGCCACGCCGAGGCCGACACCGAACCAGAGCGTCGCAAAGCGGATGAGCAGGGTTGCCGCGGCGGACGTGTCGGCACCGAGGCCCATCAGCAAGCTGAGCATGCCGGCGATGCTGGCTTCTGTGGCGCCCAGACCGCCTGGGAGCGCCGACACCGCACCGATGACCGTCGAGAAAGAGAGCACAAACACCGCCATCGAGAAGGTCTCCCACCCGGTGGGGACTCCGAGGCCGATCATGACCAGGTACATGGAAAACCCTTCGCCCACCCAGGCGAGTGTTCCAAGAAGCAGTCCCACCGCCGTCGCCTTCGGCCGGAAGAGCTGGTAGGTGCCCTCGTAGAATTCCTGGAGATGGTGGGCCAGGCCGCCGATGAGCGGCAGGCGGCCCGCCAGTTTGAGCAGCGCCAAGGCCAGCGGGCGGATTTGGGAGACGACCACCGCCAGGATCAGCGCGCCCAGGATGGTCGCGAAGGCTGGCCAATACTGCGGGTAGGCGACGACCCCCAGGGTGGCCAGTGCGAGAATCGCCAGCCCATCACTGATCCGCTCGCCGAGAACGACGGTGACGGTGCGCGCCAGGGGGACGCCGGTCCGCTGGTTCAGCCAGACACCCTTCACGGCCTCGCCGACCTTGCCGGGGGTGACCGCCATCGGGAAGGCGGCGACGAACAGGCGCGCCGATTCCAGCAGCGGCAAGCCGCGGACGCCAATACGGAGCAAGTAGTAGTGCCACTTGAAGAAGCGCAGCAAGTAGTTCCACAGCGTCCCAGCGAGGATCCACGGGGTCAGCCGCCAGGCAAACGATGAGATGCGAGCCCCCACCAGCTGTACATCCCCGAGCAGCGTCAGTCCAAGGATGACAAGGAAGCCAAACAGGAGGCCCAGGATCAGGCGTCGGCGCAGGTTCTTCATGGCCTGTCGGGTCGCAGCAGAGAGCTGGAGCCGGGGCTGGATGGGAGGGCGGGGTACATGGCTGAGATTGTATCCGAGGACCTAGTCGCCGGCGACATGCCGCACAGCTGGCTGCATGCTAAAATGGGCACATGAGTGACCCGATGATTCAGGACCCCAGTGATCTTCCAAATCCGGTAACCCAGGCAGCATTTCGCCGCCAGGCCTGGCTCGAGATCTATCTACCGCTCGGGTTCGCCCTGCTGATCGTGGGCGTTGTCGTCGTGCTGCTGGCGCGCTCGGGGGTCGGCGATGCGAGCAGCTGGGCGGACGCGGCGCTGGTTGTACTGATCTTGCCGCTGCTGATTCTGGGCTTGCTGGTCCTTGTCGGCCTGGCTTTTCTAGCCTACGGCTTGTTCCAGCTCGGCGGGCTCATTCCAGGACCGGCGCGTCAGGTCCAGGAGGTCTTTTACCGGGCGCAGTTTGATTCCAGGCGTGCAACGGATCTCCTGGTCTCGCCGGTGATTGCGGTCCGCGGCGCCGTCGCTGCGCTTCGAGCCGCCCGAAGACAGGTCTCATCGATCTTTCTGAATGAGGATGGCCATGACGGAAATGGTTGAGGAACGTGCTCCCGCGAGCTTGTCTCAAGCCAATCGCTCGCGCATCATGCTGACCGGTGGCTTGGCTGGCGCCCTGCTTGGCCTTGCCGTAGCCTATGTCCTGCTTCAGCGGCTGGAGGAGCAAGGGGGGGAGCTGCAAGTGTCGGCGGGTGAAGGGGTGCGGCTGGGAATAAGCGCTCTGGCGATCTTGCGCCAGGTCGCCGACCTGGCCCACCCGGACGAGCAAGACTAGGTCGCCACCCGGGTCTGAACGGTCCATCAACGCCAAGCGCCGCGTTCGCGGCGCTTGTTGCTTTCACCGACTGCTCCGGCCCATTCACTGAGGTCACCCGAACATTAAGTTGACCGGAAGTGGGGGATCACGCGTTCGCCCATCAAGCGGATGGCCGCGGCCGGGTCTGGCCCCAGCGGTCCACCCAGGTTCGCCTGGGTCACGCCCTCGGCCTGCAGCATCTCAAGGCGTTTCATCACGTCGTTGGGATCACCGACGATGGCCAAACGGAGCATCGCCTCCGTGACGGCTGCGGCGGCCGCTTCGTCGTCCTTCCGGGCGATCCGATCTTTAATGGGCGCGAAATCCGACTGGGAGAGCCCGATGGTCTGCAATGCTTGTTCCTCGAGGTAGGGGCCGAAGTAGGCGACGATCGGCCGCAGCGTATCCGCGGCCTCGCGGCGCTCTTCCGCCAATGAGAGCCACAGACAGCCGGCGATGTCCACCTCTTCCGTGGCTCGCCCTGCTTCTTCGATGCCGCGGCGAATGGGCCCGACCATCAACCCGGCAGACTCGGGCGGTGTCAACATGGGCAGGCTGCCGTCGCCAATCGCCCCGCTGAGCTCGAGGTAGGCCTCGCCGAAGGCGGCGACATAGATGGGGATTTCTGCGCGCAGCGGTTTGAACCGCAGGTAGCATGATTTGGTCCATTGATAGGCTGCTCCCGCATAGGCGACGACTTCACCGCGGAGCAGCGCGCGAAGGATATCGACGGCTTCCCGGGTTCGATCTAGATGATCTTCCGGGTTCTTCCCGGTCCAGGCCACCATCTCCCCGGTGTGCATCCCGATCCCGATCGTCGCGCGGCCTTGAGAAAGCTCGTCCAGCGTCGCCAAGTAGGTCGCGATTTCGGCCGGATCGGTCAGGTAGGGATTGGTCGCCAGGCTGCCAATACCGATGCGTGAGGTGCGCAGCGCGACCGCGCTCGTGAGCACCCAGGTGTTTTTCATGAAGGTGTCGTGGGGAAACCAGACCTGATCGAAGCCGGCCTGTTCGGCGAGCACGGCGAGCTGGATCAGTTCGTGGGCGCTGCCGAGATGCTGGAGCAAACGGAGTCCGAAGCGCACGATCCCCTCCCGCTCTTCTTAAAACATCGTTGCTTACCGTGATTCTAACCAGAGCAGGGGCCCCCAGGACGCAAACCATTGCCGCGAGCCGTCGCGGATGGCATAATCCGACCGTCATGCCGCGCCTATTTCTCTCCTGCCTTCTCATCCTCGCGGCGATTGTCCTGGCTGCCTGCGCCTCAGACATCCCTCTGGCCGGCAGCGGAGCGAACAGCCCGCCGACGGACGACCGTCCGAGCGAAGTCCCGACGCCGTTTCAGCCGGTGGCGGACACGCCGACTCCGACGGTGCTGCAGATCTGGCTTTCTCCAGCCCTCCCTGAGCCGCTCCGTGAGCGAGCAGCGCAGCTGCAGCAGGTCGGCGGGCGATCGGTCGTTTTCGTCGAATCGCTCGAGCAGGCCGATGTGCGCCTTGAGCCGGCGGCGGAACGCCCGCTCTCCCGGTGGATCTATGTGCTGGCCGCGCCCTTTCCCACGGTCCGCGACGCCATGTCGCTGGATGAGCTGCGGGCGCTCTGGCGCGGGGAGGGCGACGGGACGGTGATCATGACGAGCGCCGATGGCCTGGCCGCGGGCGATCACCTGCTGGGTGCACCCGGCCAAGGACTGGTGGTTGAAGAATCGCAGCTGGTTGAGCAGGCCTGGGCGGCGCGACCCGCTGTGGCGCTGATCCCTTTCGAGAGGCTCGAGCCGCGCTGGAAGGTCATCGTGGTTGAGGTTTCGCCGCTGGACAGGGGGCCGCTTTCCGGCAGCTATCCGCTCGGGATCGAGTTTGGGCTCAGCGGGGAGCCTTCGCTGTTTGATGCGCTGGCGGCTGCGCTGGATTGGCCGGCCACGAATCGCAACCCCGAGCAGCTCTCGGTCGTCGCCATGACCGGCGTGACCGCCCTCACTCGGGCGACCGCCTGGATCATGGAGGCCAAAGGGATCACCTACCCGGCCGACCTGGTGGGGGAATGGCTGCGGGATGCCGACGTCACCCATGTCAGCAACGAGGTCTCTTTCACCGACGCCTGCCCGGCCCCGGATCCCTCCCCGGCCAACACGCGTTTCTGCAGCAAGCCGGCCTACGCCGAGCTGCTCGATGCAATCGGCGTGGACGTCGTCGAACTCACCGGCAACCACAACCTGGATTGGGGGGCGGATGCCGCCCGGTTCTCAACCGAGCTGTATCGGGCGCGCGGCTGGTTGTATTACGGTGGGGGCGACACGCTCGAGGATTCGCGGCAGCCGGCGGTGATCGAGCACAACGGGAACACCTTCGTCTTTCTCGGCTGCAACGCGGCCGGTCCTCCCTACGCGCTGGCGTCGGCGGTCGGTCCGGGGGCCGCGCCCTGCGACATGACGTACTTCCTGAACGAAGTCACCCGGTTTCGCCAGTCCGGTGCGATGCCGATCTTCACCTTCCAGTGGCCCGAATCTTATCGCTACTGGCCACTGCCGGATCAGATCGCGGCCTTCCGTGAGGTGGTCGACGCCGGCGCAGTGATCGTCAGCGGCAGCCAGGCGCATCAGCCGCAGGGATTCGAGTTCTACAACGGCGGCTTCATCCACTACGGACCCGGAAACCTGTTCTTCGACCAGATGTGGTCAACGGAAACGCGCCAGGAGTTCATCGTCCGTTATATCTTTTATGAAGGGCGACATCTGAGCACGGTGGTGCACACCGCGCTGCTTGAGGATTGGTCCCAGCCGCGGCCGATGACCGATGATGAGCGAGCAGCATTCCTTACGACGATCTTCCAGGCGAGCGGCTGGTAAGGTCGCGAGACAGCCTGCCCGAACCCGTTCGCAGCGTGTCAGGCTTCCCGTGCAAGCTCGGCGCGTTCTACCAGCGCCTGGTGCACCCGATCGTGGGCTGCGCGCCCACGGGCTTCGGCTTCTCGCAGCGCCTCCAGCCAGGAGTCGGCCGCCTGGCGGTCGGAGGCGCTCTGCGCGTTGATCCGCACGTTCAGGCTCGCGCCGTGCAGGCAGGCGCCCGCTAGGGCGGCCGCCGTCCCGGCGTCGCTGATGGCCGTTTGATTGGCGCTTTCGGCGACCTCGGCGGCCAACTCCAGCAATACCGCGGCTCGCTTTGCCACCTCGAGCGGGACGCCAGCAGCCTGATGAGTCGCCCGCTCGATCGCCGCTGCGCGGGCCTCTTGTTCGGCTTCGGTTGCCTTCGGAAGCCGGAACGCCTCCATAACCCCATCGAACGCCCGGGCATCGCGTTCGGCCGCCGCCTGGAACCAGTGCCGGTCGGCATCCGCCTGGGCGGCGATCTCCTGCATCCGAGCATCAACCTCGGCATACTTCTTCTTGCCAATGGTCAGTCGGGCGACCATCGCCGCCAGCGCCGCCGCCAG
>JBFJVD010000121.1:0-8910 GCA_041624375.1 Anaerolineales bacterium | reverse complement strand
GGCCGACGGCGGCGAGGCGCAACGGCTGACCTCCATCGATACGGGTGTTCGCTGGGCCGAGTGGTCGCCGGACGGGCGTAGCATCGCTTGCCTGTCGGACATCGATCCGCGCAAGAAGGCGCGCAGCCGGAAGGCCCGGCCGCTGGCCGACGACGTTCAGGTGATCGACACGGCTTTCTGGCAGTTTAATGGGCTCGGCAGCCGCATCGACAAGCGTCACCATCTGTTCGTGATCCCGGCTCGTGGTGGCCGGCCGCGCCAGCTCAGCGATGGGCTCTGGAGCATCGGCGGGCCGTTTCCGCTCAGTGAGCCGGTCTGCTTCGGTCTCGACGGCCAGTGGCTCTACTACCTGGCAACACCGGACCCCGCCGATGACTGGGCGGCGGCGCGCCGGGTGGAGATCTTTGTCATCCGTCGAGACGGGAAGGAGCGGCGGCAGCTCACCGATTTTGGGGGAATGTTCAACGCCGTGCGCATGAGCCCGGCTGGAGAGCTGCTGGCGATTGGCAGCCTGATGGAACAGGGATGGGCTTCGCCGAACCGCCTTTGGAGCGTCGATCCTGAAACGGGGACGACCCGGCCGGTGGAAACCGGGGTCGACCGATCGATGGGCGATGCGATCAATTGCGACGTGCGCTTTCCCGGACGCCAGCACGAACCCTGGATTTCGTCCGACGGCCGTCGCGCCCTCGTCCGCGTCACGGATCGCGCCGCGGTCCGTCTGGCGGAGATCAACCTCGAATCCGGAGCGCTCAGCTGGAGTTCTCCGGAAGATGTGAGCGTGCTCGCTTTCCACAGCACCCCAGACGGCGCCTCCCGTGTCGAGCTGCGCACGTCCATGACCGAGCTGCCCGAACTCTGGGTGGCGGCGGGCGATGCACCGCTAAGGCGGCTGACGAAGCTCAACGATCGGCTGCTCGCGCAGCGGCAGGTGTTCCCCGGCCTGCCGGCGAATGTCACCGCCTCCGACGGCGCCCAGGTCGAAGCGTGGATTCAAGGAGCTGCGCAGGGGAAGCGACCGAAGCGGCCCCTGATCCTGGCGATCCACGGCGGGCCGAAGACGGTCTATGGGCATGCGTTCATGCTCGAGTTCCAGATGCTCGCCGGGTCAGGCTTCGCCGTGCTCACCTCGAATCCGCGCGGCTCCGATGGCTACGGAACGGATTGGGCCGCCGCCGTACACGCGCATTACGGCGAACGCGACTATCAGGACCTGATGGAGGTCGTCGACCATGCGCTCGAGGCGGACCTTGGGGTAGATCCCCAGCGGCTTGGCGTCAGCGGCGGGTCCTATGGTGGGTTCATGACGAATTGGATCGTCGGGCACACCGATCGCTTCCACGCGGCCGTCAGCCAGCGGGGGATCTCGAACTGGGAGAGCTTCTTCGGCACCAGCGACATCGGCTACTTCTTCAGTCCTGAGCACATTGGTGCGCTCCCCTGGGAAGATCCCGGTCGCTATCGCGAGAAGAGCCCGCTGACCTACGCGGAACGCATCCGCACCCCACTGCTCATCATCCACAGCGAGAAAGACCTGCGCTGTCCGATCGAGCAGGCCGAGCAGCTCTTTGTCTATCTCAAACGGCTGGAACGGGATGTCCGACTGGCCCGCTTCCCGGATGAGAGCCACGAGCTTTCGCGTTCGGGCTCCCCGAAGCGCCGGATGGAACGTCTGCGCCTCATCCTGAGCTGGTTTGAAGAGCGGCTGGCACCTGGCTCCCGTCCGGGCTGAGCTCGACCTCGACGGCCAGGCTGTCCGTGGACGGCGGGCCCATCCGGCCGATCGACTATAATGGAGCCATGACGCAGCGCCCCGCACTGGCGTGCAGCGCGAGGCGGCCGACCTCAAGCGGCCCGTCAACAGCCACCCGCTCCGGCTGGTCGATCGATCAGCGCCCGTTCTGCCGGCCGGCAGTTTCCCCGCGAACGATCCCTTCATTTACGGAACGGCCAGTACAGCACGCGCCGCCCTTCCGGCCAGACGCGTGAGGCGCCTATTGCAGCGGTTTCACCGGCGAACCCTGGTTGGCTGCGAGCGATCCCGACGCACCAGACGCCTGGTCGGGACGCACGATGGCAGGTTAGAGCAACTTGGAGGCAATCCACCATGGCTGAGATGACGAAAGCGGAGTCCCGCCCGATGAGCGAGGAGGCGGATTTCCTCCAGCTCAAGGCGATCGATCACCTGCACTTCTGGGTCGGCAACGCCAAGCAGGCGATGCATTATTGGTGGAAGGGGTTCGGGTTCACGCCGGTCGCCTATTCGGGCCTTGAAACCGGCAACCGCCGTTTCGCCTCCTATGTGCTTGAATCCGGCAAGATCCGCTTCGTGGTCTCCGCGGCGTATGGTCCAAGCGACGAGATGGCCGCCCACCATATGCTCCACGGCGACGGGGTGAAAGTGATCGCCCTGCAGGTGGATGATGTGCAGAAGGCCTACGCGGCGACCACCGTGCGAGGCGGCGTTGGGGTTTGGGGGCCGCGCGAGGAGGTCGACGACCACGGCCGCTATCGAACTTCGGCGATCCAGGCCTACGGGGAAGTCCTGCATGTGTTCGTGGACCGCAGTGAGTACAGCGGTCCCTTCGCACCGACGTATGAGCCGTTGACGCTCAACGCCGACTCGACCGGCCTGGTGGCGATCGACCATGTCGTCGGCAACGTTCAGCTGGGAAGGATGAACGAGTGGGTCAACTTCTATCATCAGGTGATGGGCTTCCGCCAGCTGATCCACTTCGACGATCAGGACATCAGCACGGAGTATTCGGCGCTGATGTCGAAGGTGATGCAAAACGGCAACGGCCGGATTAAGTTCCCGATTAATGAGCCGGCAGAAGGCAAGCGCAAGAGCCAGATCGAAGAATACCTCGACTACTACATGTCGCCCGGCGTGCAGCACATCGCCATGGCCACCGGCGACATCATTGCCACCGTGAGCGAGTTGCGGCGGCGCGGCATCGAATTCCTGCGCGTGCCAGACACCTACTATGACGTGCTCCCCGATCGGGTCGGCGAGATCAAAGAGCCGCTGGAGGCGATCCGCGAGCAGGGGATTCTCGTCGATCGCGATGATGAGGGCTACCTGCTGCAGGTCTTCAGCCGGCCGCTGCAGGATCGGCCGACGGCATTCATCGAAGTCATCGAGCGTCACGGGAGCCGGGGCTTCGGCAAAGGCAACTTCAAGGCGCTCTTCGAGGCGATTGAGCTCGAGCAAGAGCGGCGCGGCAATCTCTAGCTGCTTCCGGGAAGCTCTCGAAGAGGAGAAAAGCGCATTCGTCTCGTCACCTACGCACACCGCGAAGAGCCGCTCAGTCCCCGTCTTGGTGCGATCCTCGGGGAGGTGGTCGTCGATCTCGATGCCGCACGCAGCTGGGCGCAGGGGGCGCGCAGCCTGGCCGCCGAGCCCCTGCCGGCGACGCTGCTCGAGCTGCTTCATGCCGGCGAAGAAGTGCGCGCGTACCTGCAGCGGCTGATCGCCGGTCTGGACGGAGAAGACCTGCTGCACTTGAAGGGCGCCGCACGCCGCCCGGTGGCGTACGAGCCGCACAGGGTGCGCCTCTATCCGCCGCTGCCGCGGCCCTTGAGCCTGCGGGATTTCTACGCTTTCGAGGCGCATGTCAAAACAGCACATGAGGCGCGCGGCCGCCAGGTGCCGGACGAGTGGTATCGGTTCCCGGTCTTCTACTTCTCCAACGCCAACGCTATCTTCGGTCCGGATGAACCGATTCCGTACCCCGCTTCGTCGCAGGCGCTCGATTTTGAATTGGAGGTCGCCTGTGTCATCGGACGCGCCGGGCGCGACATCCCGGCTCAGCAGGCCGCCGACCACATCTTCGGCTATACCATCTTCAACGACTGGTCGGCGCGCGATATCCAGCGCCAGGAGATGAAGGTCGGGCTCGGGCCGGCCAAGGGAAAGGACTTCGCCTCCTCGCTGGGCCCCTGGATTGTGACGCCGGATGAACTGGCCGGCAAAGCGACGGATCGCCCGGGAGTCTACGACCTGCACATGGCGGCGAGGGTCAACGGAGCCGAGCGCTCTCGTGGAAACTGGAAAGAGATCCACTATTCCTTCGCCGACATGATCGCGCGCGCATCGGCCGACACCTACCTGCTGCCGGGCGAGGTGCTGGGTTCAGGCACCGTGGGCAGCGGGAGCCTGCTCGAGCTCACCGGGGGCGAGGGGCCCTGGCTGCAGCCCGGCGACGTCGTCGAACTCGAGATCGAACAGCTGGGCATACTGCGCAATGTGGTGGCGCAGCGTCCAGCCGCAGCGATGGCCACCGAACAGGCCGAAACGGCTCAGGGGTGAGTCTGCCGATATCCTGACGGCCAGGGAAACCTTGATCGAAGCTATCTGATTGTTTGCGCCCGAAACCAGTGGGCAGGATGACTGGGCGATCCAAGGATCAGGCGCCCACAGACTGAGGAGGACACAGATGCCTTTCTATCGTCAGCTGGGGGAGGTGCCCCAGAAGCGGCATATCCAATTTCGCAAACCCGAGGGCGGGCTCTACCGCGAGGAGGTGATGGGCCTCGAAGGTTTCTCGGGCCTGCAGTCGATTCTATATCATCATTTCCTGCCGCCGCGGGTCGCTGCGGTGGAGGACCTCGGTCCGGCGCAGCCGGAATATGCCGACTATGGACCGCTGCGGCATCGGGCGTTCCGCACCGCCGATGTGCCCGCGGGTGGCGATCCCGTCGCGGCGCGGCGCACGCTGCTCGGCAACAACGATGTCACCCTCAGTGTCGCCCGGCCGACGAAGAGCATGGATTACTTCTATCGCAACGGCCAGGCCTACGAGGTCTGGTTCACGCACGAGGGCTCCGGGCGCTTGAGGACGCAGTTCGGCTCGCTGGCGTTCGGTCCCGGGGATTATCTCGTGATCCCTTATGGCACAACCTGGATGATGGAGCTGGAGGGGGAAGCACGCTTCTTCGTCATCGAGTCGCAATCCCAGATCCAGCCTCCCAAGCGCTACCTGAACAAGTTCGGGCAGCTCACCGAGTTCGCGCCCTACACCGAGCGCGACCTGCGCACGCCGGGCGAGCTGGAAACGCACACCGATAAGGGTGAATTCGAAGTGCGCGTCAAGGTCCGCAACCACCTGACGCGCCACGTGCTCGACCATCATCCGTTCGATGTGGTTGGCTGGGACGGCTACCTGTTTCCGTGGGCCTTCAACATCAACGACTACGAGCCGGTCACCGGGATGCTTCATCTGCCACCGCCTGTGCACCAGACCTTTGAAGGCTGGAATTTCGTCGTCTGCTCCTTCGTCCCGCGGCTGTTCGACTACCATCCCGAGGCGATTCCGGCGCCGTACAATCATTCGAACGTCAATTCAGATGAGGTGATCTACTACTGCGAAGGCAACTTCATGTCACGCACCGGAATTGACCAGTACGATATCAGCCTTCATCCGAGCGGCCTGCCCCACGGTCCCCAGCCGGGCGCTACCGAGGCCTCGATTGGCGCCGAGCGCACCGAAGAGTTGGCGGTGATGGTGGATACCTTCCGCCCGCTGGATGTGACCGTGAATGCACTCGAGCTGGAAAAGGACGAGTACCAGGCCACCTGGCTCGAGGGCAGCGGCGAATAGCGGCTGCTTCCAGCCCATGAACGAACGCACCCAGCCTCGGGCCTTCGTCGGGCGCGCCGCGGCCTGGGGCGCCCTGCTTGGCCTCCCCTGGCTCCTGCTCCAATGGCTGGGAAACCGGCTGGCTGGCCTGCCGTTGGTGGCCATCGACCTGTTTGAGTGGCTGGTGCGCACCATCCCGGGCGAGGCCGGCCTGACGGCCGGGCTGGAGCTGATGATCCGCACCCTGCAGTCGCTCCAGCTCGGCGCCACGGACGCTCTCGGCAAAGCGCTGGAAACCGGCATGGCCTACCTGGCCGCGCTGCTGCTGCTGGCTGTCGTCGGCGCCGGCAGCGCATGGAGCCAACGAGGCCGTCCGCAGTTCGGGCCACTGCTGCCCACCACCCTGCTCTGGTTGCTTTCCATCTTGATCACTGCACAGGGCGGCTGGGGCCAACCCGGCCCAACGCCGGCCGCCCTCTGGCTGCTGGCGCTCGGCGCAGCGTGGGGCGTGGGGCTCAGCGCCATCCTCCAGCCACAGGCAGCAGCTGACCCGGAGGCGCCTGGGCGGCGGCGTGCGCTGGCCTTTTTCGGTTGGGGCGCGTTGGGTCTGGGTGCGCTTTCGCTCGGCCTCGCCCGCTGGTTGGGTCGAAGTGAAACACAGCTCGACCCGAACGCGACCAGCTTCCTCACCGATCCCACGCAGACTCCTCCGCCGAGCGACTTCACGCCGTTCCCCGGCACGCGGCCCGAAGTGTCGCCGCTCGAGACGTTCTATCGGGTGGACATCAATCTGCTGGTGCCAGACGCCGGTGCCGTGTCGCGCGCGGCTGGCAGGGCGGCCGCGCCGCTGGCTGGCCGTGGTGGGCTGCCTGAGGAAGATTTCATCCTTCTGGTCGATGGTCTGGTCGATCAAGCGCGCATCTTTACCTTGAGCGAGCTGCGGGCGCTGCCGGGCGTCGAGCAGTTCGCCACGCTCGAGTGCATCTCGAACAACGTCGGCGGCGATCTGATTGACACCACGACCTTTACCGGCGTGCGTCTGCGGGACGTCCTTGCGGAGGTTGGGCTCAAGCCAGACGCCGTCGAGATCCGTTTTGCTTGCGCCGACGCGTACAGCGAGTCGCTGCCGATCGACTCGGCGCTCGATGAACGCACCCTGCTCTGCTATGCCATGGGGGGTCAGTCGCTCACCCAGGAGCACGGCTTCCCGCTGCGGCTGTATACGCCGGACCGCTACGGGATGAAGAATCCCAAATGGATCATCCAGGTGGAGGCGGTCGCCGAACCGTACTTCGGCTACTGGGAGCAGCGGGGCTGGGATAAACAGGCCTGGGTGAAGACCACCTCCATCATCGATGCCGCCGACTCACTTGCACCTGGCATTCTTGAGGCGGGGGGCATTGCGTTTGCCGGTGCGCGCGGCGTGGCCGGCGTTGAACTCCAGCTGGATGAGGGGCCGTGGGTCCCTGCAGAGCTCGAGCGGCCGCTCAGCGAGCTTGCCTGGGTTCGCTGGCGCGCCCGGCTGGAAGGTCCGGTGGGCGAGCACCGCTTGCGGGTGCGGGCGATCGAACGCAGCGGCGCCATCCAGGACCGCACGCCGGCTGACACCTATCCGGACGGCGCCAGCGGCTATCACGAGATTGGGATCCAGATCCGTGGCCAGGCATGATCGGGGGATAAGCCCAGGTTCTCCGATTGCCTCGCAGCAGCCCGGAGGGCTCTTCCTGCGGCGAGCCGCCGCCTACAGCCTGGACATCGTCTTGCTCTTCGCGATCCTGGCCCCGCTTGGGTTCCTGCTAGGGCCGCTGCTGGGCTCGATTCCCGAGACCGGGCCGGAGATCTGGCGCCGGCTGCTTCTAAACTTCTCCCTGCCAACCTGGCTCTATTTCATACTGTTCGAAGGCAGCCCACGAGGCGCCACCCTCGGCAAGCGCCTCCTGCGCTTGCAGGTCCGCCGCCTGGATGGGCGCGCGCTCGGGATCGGCCCCGCACTGCGCCGAACGGCGCTCAAGTTGCTGCCATGGGAGCTGCTGCATCTTTCGATCTTCGGGCTCTCGGCGCAGCCGGGCGACCTCGACCTGATACAATCCCTTGGCCTGGCGGTTGCCTTCCTGCTCTGGGGCCTCTACCTTGTGTCGGCGGTCACCAGCGGAGGCCGCCGCGCACGCTACGACGATTGGATTGGGTCGCAGATCCAGCGGTCTCTGCCGCCGACTGTCGCCTGACACTTACCGTTTGCTTTACCCAAGCCCCACCATTGCGAGGAACCGATGGAATTCGACGTCCCCACGCTCGAATGGAAAACTGTCTACAAACTGCTGATCGGTTCGATCCTGCCGCGGCCGATCGGCTGGATCTCAAGCCTGGACGATCAAGGGCGGCGCAATCTGGCGCCCTTCTCTTTCTTCAATGCAGTGTGCTCAAATCCGCCGCATCTTCTCTTCTGTCCAAGCATCCGCGGGACGGATGGCGGCTATAAGGACACCCTACACAATGTGCGCGCCACCGGCGAGTTCGTCGCCAACATCGTCACCGAGGCGCTCGCCGAGGCGATGAACCTGACCTCGACCGAACTGCCTCCGGAGGTCGATGAATTCGAGCTGGCCGGCCTCACACCCGTTCCGGCCATCACCGTTGGGGCGCCCAGGGTGGCGGAAAGCCCAATTCATTTCGAGTGCCGCGTCGCCCAAATCATCGATCTTGGCCGCGAGCTTGGTGGGGGCAGCTTGGTGCTGGGCCGGGTGCTCCACATCCATGTCGCCGACGATGTGCTCTACGACAGCGACAAGATCGACTTGGAGAAGCTCAAGCCCATCGGGCGTCTGGCCGGCGCGGGTTACTGTCGCGTCACGGACCTCTTCGACATGCCGCGTCCGCCGTCCCAACTGACAAGACGCAACTAAGGCAGCCTCACAGTTCGCGGTTCGCGCTGCGCTTTCCTCCGTAGCGTTCAGCCCTCCGGCCGCACGCCAATGTGCAGGCCGCGGCCGGTCAGCACACCTTTCTCAAACTCCGGCTCCAGACCAACCGCCAGGAAAGCCCGGCGGTATGTCTCTGTTGGGCGCAGTCCGGTTTCATGAACTTCGGTGAAATGCTCGACCCCTTCCGGGGTGGCGACCAGATAGTGAAAGTCAAGCCGCGCCTGGTCCTGATCCTTCCGTCCGACGCTGATTCGTGCCAGCTTTAGCTCGGGCTCGTCGACGTACACCGCGCTGAGATGCCCGTCCACGAAGATGTCCGGGTCGAGCCAGGCTTCCACCAGCAGGACGCCGCCCGGCGCCAGATGCCGCGCCATCGCATGGATCGCCTGGCGCAGGTCGTCATCGGT
>JBFJVD010000120.1:0-8919 GCA_041624375.1 Anaerolineales bacterium | reverse complement strand
GGAATCGCTACGGTGAACTGGGTGTGATCCCGGTTGTCTTCGGCGACTACGACTCGTGCTTCGAGCCCGGCGGCATCTGGAGTCTGCTCGCGCCGCCGGAGGCGTTGGAGCGTTTGCAGCACAACCGGGACCTGGTGGAGGCCAATTCCGGCCTCCCGATCGCCTGGCACGCCGATCTGCCGTTTACCCGGATCGACATTTTCGCCCAGCTGCAAATGCTCGCCAATCTGGCGGAAGTGACCGAAGACGGCGCCTACTGCGACGCGCCCGAGTTTCTGGCCGACCAGGGCGTCGGCGTTGAGCAGGCTATCCGCATGATGACCTGGAACGCCGCGTACGCCATGAACCTGGAGGCGGCGATCGGTTCGCTGGAGCCGGGCAAGCGGGCCGACCTGATCATCATCGAGGCGAACCCGCTCGAGCTGCCGGAGGACGGACTCTTTCAAAACGCGGTGTGGGCCACGCTGATCGATGGCGCCGTGGCACACTGCGCCGGCCCGCCGGAGCTGTGCGATCAGTTCACACCTTAGAAACCGGCGTACTTTCTCGACACCGCTCAATGCCAGCTGGCCAGAAGGGCAGTTGCTTCACTCTGGCGGCTGGAGGGGGCGTTCCAGCTATGCGTTATGGACATGGACGACACCATTAGCTTTGGAGGAGGACCGATCCTTCGGCCTGTACAAATTGAATCTAATTAGAGTAAAGATCTTCTCGTAGATGAGGCCTTGGCCGTTCTTCTGGCTTGTGCCTGATCGCGGGGTGCATGGCGGAACTTGAATCCTCTTGCGAAAAGCAGTACGATGAAATTTGCCTTCACTCACGCACAGGCCTGGGGATGCTCGTCGCGCCGAACCAGATGTTCGACCCCTCCTGGCAGGCTCGACCCCATCTCTCCATTCTCACACTTCTCAATCATATAGAGTGAAAGCCCCGCAAGACCGCTCACTCTAGGTGCCGCATGGCGAGGAGCGGAACCCGAAGAGAGGGGTCGAGATTTACCCGCGGGAGGGGAAGAGCCGCACGCAGCGCATTGATCGCCCGGTCATGATGCTGCGAGCTCGCGGCCATGATTGAGATCTACCTGCTCGGCCAATTCGAGATCCGCTTCAACGGCCAGGCCGTCGAGCTGCCTTCCCGCAGTTCCCAGGCGCTGCTCGCCTACCTGACGCTCCATCCGGAGACCAGCCACCGGCGGGAGCGTCTGGCCGGCATCCTGTGGCCGGAAACCAGCGAGCGCAGCGCCCGCTCGAACCTGCGCCATGCGCTCTGGCGCCTCCGCAAGCTCATCGGTGAGCAGAACTTCGACGCCGACAAGCTGACCATCCAGTTTGAACCCACCGACGGCACCTCGATTGACGTCCTCATGCTCCAGCAAGAAGCCTTCACCCTTGCGGAACAAATCGACTGCGTCTCCGCGTATGGCGGCGATCTGCTCCCCGGCTTCTACGAAGACTGGGTCTCACTTGAGCGCGAGCGCCTGCGGGCCGTCTTCGAGCGCAAGATGCAGGACCTGCTCACCGACCTGGCGCACGCCGGGCAGTGGGACGAGATCCTCGAATGGGGGGAGAAGTGGACCGCGCTGGGCGGGGCGCCGGAGCCCGCCTACCGGGCGCTGATGGTGGCGCACAAGGAGCTCGGCGACCAGGTTCGGCTGGCGCAGACCTACGCCCGCTGCGTCGAGACGCTGAAGCAGGAATTCGGGGTGGAGCCATCCGAGGAGACGCAGGCGCTGTTTGAGCAGCTCTCGTCCGGCGAGACGCCGGCCGAATACCGGTCGGAGCCTGCGCCGGACTATGACGCCGTGCTGGCCCATCATCCGGACGACGCCGAGGCGGCGCACACGCTGGCGCAGCGGCTGCTGCAGGCAGGCGTGCGCACCCACCTGGAGGACCGGGGGCTGGCGCTCGATTCCCCGCAGCTGGACGAGCTGGAGACGCTGCTTTCCCATGCGGCCGGCTGCACGATCCTGGTCGGGCCGGGCGGCCGGGGGCCGTGGCAGCACGAGGGGTTCTGCGCAGTCCTCGAATCGCTGGTGGAGCGGACCCATGGCCGGTTCAGGATCGTCCCGACTCGGCTGCCCGGCGGCATGCGGCCCCGCCGGAGCGGGCTGCCTGCGCTGATGCTCTCGTCGGCCTGGGTGGAGTTCACCAACGGGCTCGACGATCCGGCGGTGATCGAACGGCTGGCCGGGCGCATCCGGGGGAGCGAAGCGTCTGCGGCCCTGCCGGCGGACGCCGACGAGCCTGTGGTCCCCTACCGGGGCTTGGAGAGCTTCGATGTGGAGCATGCGCCGATCTTCTTCGGCCGGGAGGCGCTGGTGCAGTGGTCGCTGCAGCGGCTGGAGCCGGCCGGGGGCGCCGAAGGCCGCTTCCTGGCGATCGTCGGGCCATCGGGCAGCGGCAAGTCGTCGCTGGCGCGGGCCGGCATCGCCGCCAGCCTGCTGCGCGGCGAGATCGACGGCAGCGAGGGCTGGCCGCTGATGGTCCTGCGGCCAGGGGCCGATCCGCTGGAGAACCTGGCGGTGGCGCTGGTCGGGCTGGAGGGCGAAGCGCAGGACCCGGCCCGGCTGCGTTCCCTGATCTCCAGCCTGCAGGAGGACCCCCGCTCGCTGCACCTGGCCACCCGGCTGGCGACCCGTGAGGCGGGAGAAGGCGGGCGGGTGGTGCTGCTGGTCGACCAGTTCGAGGAGGTCTTCAGCCGCTGCGCCGACGAGGCGCTCCGGAGTGCGTTCATCGACAACCTGGTGCATGCCGCCACGGTCGAGGGCGGGCGCACGATCGTGCTGCTCACCCTGCGGGCGGACTTCTACGGGAAGTGCGCCGCGTACCCGCTCCTGGCCAGCGCCCTGTCCGAGCACCAGGTGCTGGTGGGCCCGATGACCACCATCGAGCTGCGCCGGGCCATCGAGGGGCCGGCGGCGCGCGCCAGGCTGGAGCTCTCGCCAGGGCTGGTGGATGCATTCCTGTCGGATGTTGAGGATGAGCCCGGCGGGCTGCCACTGCTGCAGTATGCGCTGCTCGAGCTGTGGAAGCGGCGCCGTGGCAGGATCCTCACCTTTGCGGCCTACCGCGAGATCGGCGGGGTGACCGGGGGGCTGGCCCACATGGCGGAAACGACCTATGAGGTGCTCGACCTGCGGCAGCGCCAGATCTCGAAGGGCATCCTGCTGGCGCTCACTCAGCCGGGCGAGGGCACGGAAGACACCCGGCGGCAGGTGGCGCGCAGGGAGCTTTTGCCGGCGGGCGAGAGCGGGGCGGCGGTTGAAGCTGTTGTCCAGAGGCTGGCCGACGCCCGCCTCTTGACGATCGGGCGGAAGAGCGAAGGCTCCAGCGCGGTTATCGATCTGGCGCACGAGGCGCTCATGAGCAGTTGGCCCCGGCTGCGGAGGTGGATCGAGGCCAATCGGGAGAGCCTGCTGATCCAGCGACGGCTTGAGGCTGACGCGCAGGAATGGGAGAAGCTGGGCCGCGATTCAGGGGCGCTTTATCGTGGGGCGCGCCTGGCTCAAGCTTTGGAGTGGACGCCTGAACATAAGGACCAGCTTGGCGCCCTGGCGAGCGAATTCCTGCAGCAGAGCCGCCTGGCCGTCACCCGCATGCGCCAGCTTATGGTAGCCAGTGCTTCCATTGCTGCAACGCTCATCGTCGGATTCGCTATTGCCTCACTGGTGTTCGGAATCAACGCTCGGAACAATGAGGCCATTGCCCGTTCGCGCGAGCTGGCGGCGACCACCGAGCTGGCGCTTCAGCGACGTGATCTCTTCGAAGCCTATCGGTTGGCCATTGAGTCCGGCGGCGCCGCGGACACCAGAGAAAGCAGGCGAGTTCTCTACGCGGTGCTCACAAAACCACTCCCGCAAGCGTCTCTGCTAGGACACACAGATCCGGTTTACGCAGCGAACTTCAGCCCGGACGGGAGCCGGATGGTGACCGCGAGTTGGGACGACACGGCGCGGCTGTGGGACTCGGTGAGTGGGGATGAACTCATGGTCCTACGAGGACACGAAGGAGGGGTCTATTCGGCCACCATCAGCCCGGACGGGAGCCGGGTAGCGACCACGAGCGTTGACAGCACGGCGCGGCTGTGGGATGCGGCGAGCGGGGATGAGCTCACAGTCCTGCGAGGGCACGACGGTCCAGTCTGGTCGGCCGGCTTCAGCCCGGACGGGAGCCGGGTGGTAACGGCGGGCTCAGACGGCACGGCACGGCTGTGGGATGCGGGGAGCGGGGCGGAGCTCGTGGTTCTGGAAGGGCACATGGGCATTGTCCGCCGTGTCAGCTTCAGCCCGGATGGGAGGCAGGTGGCGACCGCAAGCGAGGACGGCTCGGCGCGGCTTTGGGATGCAGTGAGCGGCGCAGAGCTGGTAGTCCTTGATGGGCATGAGGGTGCGGTCACCTCAGCCGCCTTCAGCCCGGGCGGGGCGCGGGTGGTGACGGCGAGCGAGGATGGCACCGCGCGGCTGTGGGACGTTACGACGGGGGCGGAGCTTGCGGCGCTAAAAGGGCACGACGGCGCCGTCATCTCGGCCAGCTTCAGCCCGGACGGAAGGCTGGTGGTAACGGCGAGCGCTGACGCCACAGCGCGGCTGTGGGATGCAGTGAGCGGGGCGGAGCTTATTGTCTTTGAGGGGCACAAGAACCGGGTCTTTTCGGCCAGCTTCAGCCCTGACGGGAGCCGGGTGGCGACGGCGAGCGCTGACCGCACGGTGCTTCTGTGGGATGCAGCGTCCAATAGGGAAATTGTTGTCCTCGCAGGACATAAGGAGCGGGTCTTCTCGGCAGCCTTTAGCCCAGATGGGAGTCGGGTGGTGACGGCGAGTCAGGACCGAACAGCGCGTGTGTGGGACGCCGCGAGCGCGACGGAGCTTGTGGTTCTTACTGGGCATATGGACTGGGTCTTTTCAGCCAGCTTCAGCCCTGACGGGAGCCAGGTGGTGACGGGGAGTCAGGACGGCACGGCGCGGCTGTGGGATGCGCTGAGCGGGGAAGAGCTTGCGGTCCTTGCGGGACACACCGAGTTGGTCCGCTCGGCCAGCTTCAGCCCGGATGGAAGCCAGGTGGTGACGGGGAGTCAGGACGGCACGGCGCGGCTGTGGGATGCGCTGAGCGGGGAAGAGCTCGTGGTCCTTAAAGGGCACACGGCGTTGGTCCGCTCGGCCAGCTTCAGCCTGGATGGAGCCCGCGTGCTGACGGCGAGCGAGGACGGCACGGTCAGGGTGTGGGACGCGGCGAGCGGGGAAGAACTCATGGTGGTTCTGGAAGCGCAAACGGGGTTTGCCTGGTTTGCCAGTTTCAGCCCGGATGGCACACTCGTGGTGACCGCGGGCGGTGACGGCACGGCGCGGCTTTGGGATGCAGGCAGCGGGGTGGAGCTTCTGGTCCTTGACGGTCATGACGGGCCAGTCACCTCAGCGGGCTTCAGCCCGGATGGGACACGGGTGGTAACGGCGGGCCTCGACGGTACAGCGAGGGTGTGGGACGCGGCGACCGGGGAGGAGCTCCTTGCCATTGAGGGGCACACGGACCGGGTCTTCTCCTCCTTTTTTAGCCCGGATGGGACACGGGTGGTGACCGCGAGCGCTGACGGCACAGCCCGACTGTGGCCGATCTACTCCGGCGACCTGCTTGGGATCGCAGAAGCCAGGTTCGAGCAGCTTTTCGGCTCGACAGAAGCCCCCTAGGTCAATTGAGATTCTCTTGGAGACTGCGCCTCTGAAGGTGCCTGTGTTCTCTTCTTGGTCGGCCGAGAACCTGATCCACAGGCGATCGGCAAGATCGCGTCGGAAGGTCGCGTTGAAAGCCAGGTGCAGATACGAGATCAGTGATGCCCCGACAGACTAGATACCAGTTGCTTGAACTGGCTTGGCTCGAAACGTTGATCCTGCGCCCCGCCTTGCAGCGGGGCGCAGCGCGTAGACCGCTCATTCTGGCGGCTGGAAGGAGGCATTCCAGCTGGGCGACTTGTGAACGTGCACGACCTTCCATGAATCCCCGGCCGGGATGAGGACGCGGCTCTCGTTGTAGCTGAACACCTTCACGCCCTCGGCGGCCCCCTTCGAAATTAACAACGTGTAGGAGCAGACGGCAACACCTTCATAGACCTGCTCGTGATAGTTGGCCAGGTCGAAGCGCAGCCGAACCCTTCCGGAAGGGGTTGGATCATTGGGTTGGGGGTCGAGCGCGAAGGCGGCGGAGTCTTCGCGCTGTGACTCGGCCATCATGAATTCGTGAAACGGCAGGCCGTCGATGCGGTGTGGGGTGATGTACCACTCATAGAGCGTGAGTTCCGGGACGGTCGTGGCCTGGTAACCCTCGACGTCGGCGTCGAAGATGCTTTGCAGGTGACGTTCCAGGAAGGATCGCACAGATTCCATCGTCTTCTCCACGTTTCTTCTCAAGAATTCCCTCTGGTGTCAGCATGCGGGCCCGCCGAGCCGGAAGGCGCTTAGCTCTTCACCCCAATTCCACAGCGTGGACCCTGGCCGGATTCCGCTACAATGGTCGTTGCTGATCTCCGCTTCGGTGCCGACCGCTCATCTTCTTGCTTTCCTTACCGGGCGCCCGAGGCCCCGTATTTCAGGGACAAATTCGCCAGATGCGCGCCTCAGCTGCGAATCAAACGGCTTCCAGCCGCCTGCCAACCGAGATCGCGATCGGTGTTGTACTCGGGCTCACCGAAGCCTTCTTCGCCGTCTCCCTCGGCGGCCTCATCTTCAGCGGCCGACTCGCCGACCACCTGAGCATCGGGATCGGCATGGCGCTGATCGCTGGGAGCGCCGCGCTCGTGCTCACCTCCATTCTAGCCTCGGCCTCCCCCGCCATCGGCAGCCTCCAGGACGGGCCGAACGTGCTCATCGCCGTCGTCGCCGGATCGCTGGCCGCCTCGGTCTCGGATCCGGACCAGCTGCTCATAACCGTCCTGCTGGCGATGATCGCCGCTACGCTGCTGACCGCCGGCATCCTGCTGCTCTTAGGTGTGTTTCGCTGGGGCGGCCTGGTCCGCTATATCCCTTATCCGGTCGTCGGCGGGTTTCTGGCCGGCACCGGCTGGCTGCTGGTGCGGGGCGCACTGGACATCCTCGCCGGGCCGGTTCAGCTGGCCTCGCTGCCCGCCCTGCTGGACCCACAACGCCTGCTCCTCTGGCTCCCTGGTGTCCTCTTCGCCGTGGCGCTGTTCGCCGCGCTGCGGCGAATCAACCACTTCCTCACCCTGCCGGCGATGCTGCTCGGTGGGCTGGGAGCCTTCTACCTGGCGCTCTGGGTCACCGGAATCGATCTTGCGCAAGCGACTGAGCGGGGGCTGCTGCTCGGCGGCGCCGGCGGCTCGATCTGGCGGCCGCCGAATCTGCTCGGTCTGGGGACCCCCGACTGGGGCGCACTTGTGGGGCAAATCGGCAACATCGGCGCCGTCCTGGGCATATCGCTGATCTCCCTGCTGCTCAATGCGAGCTCGCTCGAGCTGGTGTTGAAGCGCGATCTGGACATCAACCGCGAACTGCGCGCGGCGGGGGTCGTCAACCTCGCCAGCGGCATTGCCGGCGGCATGGTTGGCTTCCTTTCTATCGGTCTTTCAGCGTTAGCCGTTCGGGGCGGCGCCCGCAGCCGCTGGCCGGGGGTTATCGGCGGCCTGGTGGTGCTTGTCGTTCTGCTTATCGGTTATGCCGCTATCGCCTACTTCCCGAAGGCATTGCTGGGCGGTTTGCTGTTCACCCTTGGGCTGGACTTCCTGGATGAGTGGGTGGTGCGCTCCTGGAAGCGGTTCACCCGTGCGGAGTATGGGGTGGTCCTGTTGATCCTGGTGGTGATCGCCGCCACGGATTTCCTGGTGGGGGTGGGGGTCGGCCTGGCGGCGATGATCGTCCACTTTGTGATCAGTTACAGCCGGGTGGATGTCATGCGCCACAAGCTCTCGGGCGCAGAACTGCGCAGCAACGTGGAGCGCAACGCGCTTGAGCAGCGCGCGCTGGCGCGCGGCGGAGAGGCGATCTACCTCCTGGAACTCCGGGGACACCTTTTCTTCGGCACCGCCGTAAGCATCCTGGACCGGATCCGGGCGCGCGTGGAGGAAGCGGGCCGCCCTGCAGTCCGTTTCATTCTGCTGGATTTCAAACATGTGACCGGTGTGGATGCCTCAACTGCTCTGACGTTTCTCAAGGCCGAACAGCTGGCTCGTGAGCGGGGCATTTCATTGTGCCTGACCGACATGCCGGCCGCTGTACGCCTGCGGTTGGAGCAAGCTGGATTGGCAGCCGAATCGCCGGCACTTCGCCATTTCGCCGACCTCGACCGCGGTCTCGAGTGGTGTGAAGAGCAGCTTCTGCAGGCAGACGGCGAGATCGCGGGTGCCTTGCCGGACGACCTGTGCGATCAGCTTTGTCTGCTTGGGTTCGAGGAGGCGTTCGCCGAGCGTTTGCTGCCGTATCTGGAGCCGCTCGAGATCCCGGCCGGTGGGTATCTGATGCGGCGGGGCGAAGCCTCGGATTGCCTCTATTACATCGAAGACGGCCGGGTTTCTGTACTGCTTGAGCGCGACGGGGCGGAGCCGCTGCGCTTGCGCACGATTCGCAGAGGCGCCACGGTGGGCGAGATGGGCTTCTACACCGGCAGCGTGCGCACCGCCTCGGTGGTCGCCGAGGTGTCGGTGCGCGTCCAGCGCCTGACGTTGAGCAGTGTGGCAGCGATGACGGCTCGCGAGCCCGACCTCTCGGCCAGCTTCCACCGCTGGATCGCCCGGCTCCTCGCTGAGCGGCTGGCGGCAGCCACCCGATCCGTCGAGGCGCTCCAGGCGCGGTAGTCAGTCACTCCATTCATCGCTTGCCACGCCTGCTCCGGACTCGAGGCGAGTCGATAGACCCGATCCATTCGCGCCTGACCGATTACAGAAGGATAGACAGGAGGCCGGCTGCATCATGCAGCCGGC
>JBFJVD010000119.1:0-8946 GCA_041624375.1 Anaerolineales bacterium | reverse complement strand
GATCAGGTGAACAGGATGAAGAACATCGAGAACAACGCTGTCACCCCGGCGATGAAGAAGCCGACGGCCTCCGCCCGATGGCGGTTGCGATTGTGCTGATTGACTACGCTCAAGTAGGAGTTGAAGTCGGTCACAAACTCCGTATTTGCCTTGGCCAGCTCGCGGCCGGCCTCACCCGGGTTCCCGCCTCGATCACGGATCGTGAATTGGCGGATGTCCTGGGTTGCCTGCCGGAAATGGATATAGGCGAAGTAGAAGAAGAGTGCTGAGAAGAAGAGCCAGAGTGGGTAGAGAAAATCCATGATCCTTTGCCTCCCTGCGCACCTGCGCTGGTTGCCGTCCTTTGCTTATTCAGTCAAATCGACCCGGGCGGGCTCGCGCACCATGTAGTTTTCCGTCGGGTCGTAATGGATGACCATCTCACTGGTGCCGCTCATGTCCACCTTGTCGGCGACAACCTGAGAGTGGAAGCCGGTGGTCCCTCCAGTCCCGTTGATCTGGGCTTCCGCGTCCGGGAAGAACATCGTCCCGTAGAAGCTTGAGCCGGATGAGCCGTTGATCGTCGCCCGATTCGTGTTGCCGACTGCTTGATAGATGAGCAGACCAGCGTATGGGCCGTCGTCGGGGGCGTCGAGGTTGATCGTCGCCGTACCATTCCAGGTGAGGGCGCCGTTGATCAAATAGATGGTGACATTGTTGCCAGTGAGCGTGACTCCGGCGTTGACCCGGAAGTCTCCGGTCACGCAGTAGATACCGGGTTGGAGCGTCCAGGAGCCGCTGTTGAAGCGGAAATCCGAGTGATTGCCTGGCGTTGCTGTTCCGCCGCTGCGGGTGCCGTTGCCCGAACATGTAGGCGGAGGAATCACCGGCATATCCATCGGCGTGGCGCCGCCCGTCGGAATCGGGGACACATTGGCGTTGTTGCCGATCTCCCAGCCGCCGACAACATTGATCCCGCCGCCATTCACCTCGAAGTCGTTGCTTCCGTTCGCCCGGAAGGCGCAGTTCGGGTCGTTGGAGTTCACGTGCACGTTGCTGCCGTTGATTGTGGTGTTCGCTGTGCCGTGCGACCAGACGACGGAGCAGCCCGTCTCCGAGAGGCCGACCATTGCGTCACCTTGCGCAAAGGGATAGACCTGGGCGGGCTTGGCGCGGGCCACGGCGTTGACCGTGTTCTGCAGCGGACCGCTGAACACGAAATGGGCAAACACGCTGTCGACGATGGAGGTGATCTTCACCTGGATGTATTCGGCGTTGCCGGCGTAAACGCCCTCAATCGGCGGGTTGTAGACTTCCACCCAGTTGTCGACCGTGTTGTTGTCGTAGCCGTTGTCATTCGCTCGCCCGTACGCTGAGGTGTAGAGGTTGCCGCTGTTCAGCTTGGCCAGCGCGCCGGCGAGTGAGGCGGCATCCGCCGCGTTTTGTGCGTGGCGCCGCTCCGTGTAGACGATCCCTCCGTCGATCGCCAACCCTGCGAAGCCCAGCATCCCGACGAATGCCAGCGCCAGCAAGACGAACGATTGGCCAACTTCGAATTTCCGGATGGGTCGTTTCATGCGACTCGCTCCTGCGCGATCCAGGCTGCCCTAGGGGCAAGCCGGCGATAGGATCGTGTTCGTGACTTCCGCTTGCAGCGGAAGGCTCTGGCTTCCCACGATGGCGCCGATAAATGGTGTCAACAGGGTGTAATTGACCTGGACAGTGACCTTGATCCCGCCGCCCCGGCAGGCACTTCCGATGGTCGTTGTCGTGATGGTGGCGCCAGACCATTCGACCATCCCGAGCGGGCTCTCATTGCGAACGCGCGTCTGAATCCCGGCCGTGTCCGTCGGCTGGATCGAACCATAGGCGGCGCCTTCCGCTGCCGCGTTACGCAGCGAGAGGTAGGTGTAGTAGGCACGGCCCAGATCCAGCACGCCGGCAAGCAGGATGAGCATCATCGATAGGCCGACCGCCATTTCGGTGAGACTCTGACCTTGCTGGGTCTTCTTGCGGCCTAAACTCATCATCTCAGGGTCCTGACGGGCAGCTGATGGTGGAGACGTTCGAAGCCGGGCTTTCGCGCCCGTTCACGACGGCCACCACGTAATAGGTGCGGCTCGATTCGGCGTGCGGCAAGGTGTCGCAGTTGTTGCAGGGTGGGTTGCTGTCCAGCGCGATCATGGAGGTCGGTGGAGGATCCAGCCGGTAAATCCGGTAGTGATCGGCGCCCGAAACGGGACTCCAATTGAAGTTCACCTTCCGCGTCCCGCAGTTGGGGATGGAAGCGTTGAAGTTCTGCGGCGCGGGGATCTCGGTCGGCGTCGGGAAGCTGGTCGCCGTCGCCGACGGCGTGAAGGTAGCTGTCGGCGTTGCGCTCGGGCCGCTCACCGTGGCGGTGGCGGTGGCGCTGGCGGTCGGCGTGAAGGTTGCCGTGACGGTTCCGGTGTTGGTCGGCAGGGGCGTCGGCGAATTCGTCGCTGTGGCGCCCGGCCCGCCAAGCGTGGCCGTCGGGCCGGCGGCGACCTCCTTCAAGATCGTGCGCCCGGTCACCGAGACCAGGCTCATCGGCGGCGCCGGGACGATCGGGACGATCGGCGCATAGTTGGTGTCGATCCGGACCACCACCCGGTCGCCGAGCTGAATATCGTTCGGGTCCGGACCGCTATCGCAGGTGGCGATGGTCGCGGCCGGGTTGCCATCATCGTAGGTGATCTGAATATCGGCATCGGCCAATACGCTGAAGAGCGCAACCCGCCTGGCGGCGTCGCGGATGCCGGCGCAGTCAAGGTAGCGCGGCGTGCCCGAGCCGTTGTCGCCGACGGAGGCGCCATAGCGGCTGGCTTCGCGCGTTGCAGAGGCGATCCCGGTGTAGATGGCGAACAGGCGGCCGAACTCAATGACGCCAAGGACCACCAGCATCAGCACGGGGAGAATCAACATGAACTCGACCAGGGTCTGGCCTTGTTCTTGTCTTCGATTTCGCTTGAGCAGTCGTCTAATCACATACATCTCATACCCCTGCGACGCCATTCTACGGCTTTGGACGGACAATCGACTTTACAGACGAATTACGAAACATCATTCGCATACCTGGCAAGAAAATCGCCCGTGCCGAGCGATTCAGGCTCAGACACGGGCTGCCGAAACGTCCGTTCGTTCATCCCCGCTTCGGCAGCTGGCTGTCCAGGTGAATCACCTGAACCCTCTAGCATTGCGCAGCCATCCTCAAGATGGCTTTGCCCTTTTCGGCGGGCGGGCTGCCTTCAGCGCAAGCCGCTCCCAAGCAGATCATTGCGGCAGCGCGCAGCCCCTCTCGGAGGGGTGAACGGAGGAAATCCCAGCGTGTTACCGAAGGCACCTTACAGGGACCTTACAGGGGGGAAACCCTGCCTAGGAACGCTGTGGTAGCATGTTGAGCTATGGACCCAGCGGAACTACGCCGGCAAATTGGGCACGAACTTGAACAGGCAAAGGTCGCCCGGGAGGCGGGCAACGAAGGCCGTGCCCGGGTTTGCGCCCGGAGGGCGGCCGGCTGGGCTGCCGGGCTCTACTTCCAGGCGCGCTCCGGGCGTGAGCCGGGCGTGAACGCCTATGAACAGCTCCGTATGCTAGAGCAGGATGTGACGCTTGAGCCGTCGCTGCGGGTGGCGGCCAAGCGGCTGACCACTCGAATCACCCCGGATCACCGCCTGCCGTTCCCGGAGGATCCACTGGAGGACGCGCGGCGCATTGTGGAAATCCTGGAGGCGGAGATGGAGCGTCTGGCGAATGGCTGAGCCGGCTCTCGTTACACCGCCGCAGGGTCTCGCCTATCGTCTTCGCATAGCCACAACCCCTTCCAATCTCTCGATCCTCATGCTCCATGGCTGGGGCGGCGATGAGAAGGTGATGTGGGTGCTTCAATCGGCGCTGCCCGGCGAAGCACACGTCGCCTCGCCGAGAGGTCTCTTTGCCGTCGACGATGGATACACGTGGGTACGGCCGCCAGAGACAGGGGTCTCCGATCTTGCTTCCTTCAACGAGGCTGTTGGCGCCCTTGAGGCGCTGGTGCCCCGCCTGGGCGGCAGCGACCCCCTGCGATCCCGGCGGCTCCTGCTGATGGGGTTCAGTCAGGGCGCCGCCCTTGCCTTCGCCTATGCGGCCCGTTCGGAGCTGCCGCTGCTCGGGATCGCCTCGCTGGCTGGATTCGTTCCGGAGGGCGACCTCATGGGGCTGGGGGAGCTGCCCGTATTCTGGGCTCATGGAACAACCGATGAGCGCGTCCCCATTGAACGGGCCCGGCGGGATGCGGAGCGTCTGGTGGCAGCTGGAGTCCGGCTCACGTTCTGTGAAGACCCGGTGGGTCACAGAGTGGGTGTGAACTGTATGCGGGACCTGAAAGCCTGGATCGCTGCGTGTACCCAGGCCGAGGAAACTGGAGAGGGACGTCATTCCTCGGGGTAGCCCCAGCTACAGAGGGGCTCTGCAAAAACCGTGATAAGCTAGGCATGGTCCGGCGCCGAAATCCCCCCGCCGGGCGTCATCCAGAATCGGATTGGTTATACGACTTGGCCCATCGAAGGAAGAGCGCATGACATCGCAGGACTTGACGACCCGGGCGATCAACACGATCCGCTTCCTCTCCGCCGACGCCGTCCAGCAGGCCAACTCGGGGCATCCGGGTCTCCCCATGGGCGCGGCAGCCATGGCTTATGTGCTCTGGACCCGCCACTTACGATTTGATCCGCGCAATCCTGCCTGGCCGAACCGCGATCGCTTCGTGCTCTCCGCGGGCCACGGCTCGATGCTGCTGTACTCCCTGCTGCATCTCACCGGCTATGACCTGTCCCTGGAAGAGGTCAAGCGCTTTCGTCAGTGGGAGAGCATGACGCCCGGTCATCCGGAGTTCGGCGAAGCCCCGGGGGTGGAGGTGACCACCGGTCCGTTAGGGCAGGGCTTCGCCAACGGCGTCGGGATGGCGCTGGCGGCGGAGCACATGGCCGCCATGTACAACCGTGAGGGCTTCAGGATCATTGATCCCTTCATCTACGCCATCGTGTCCGATGGCGATCTGATGGAGGGGATTTCGCATGAGGCTGCCTCGCTCGCCGGCCACCTCAAGCTTGGTCGTTTGATCTACCTGTACGACGACAACCGCATCAGCATCGATGGGAGCACGGATCTCACCTTCACCGAAGATCGCGCCGCCCGCTTCCGCGCCTATGATTGGCATGTCATTTCCGTTGACGATGGCAACGACCTCGACGCAGTGGATGCCGCCATCCAGGCCGCCAAGGCCGACGACCGGCCATCGATGCTGGTGGTTCGGACTCACATTGGCTACGGGCTGCCTACCCGGCAAGACACCGCTGCGGCGCACGGTGAACCGCCCGGTGAGGAGGAGCTTGAAGGCGCCAAGCGGAAGCTTGGCTGGCCGCTGGAACCGCGCTTCTTCATCCCGGATGACGTCCTTGAGCACTTCAGAGAACGCGGGCGCCTTGGCCAGGAGCTCCACCGGGCGTGGAACGAGGAGTTTGAACGCTATCATGCGGCGCATCCCGAGCTCGCCGCGCAGTTCGCCCGTGCCCAACGGCACGAGCTGCCGTCCGACCTTTCGGATCGACTTCCCATCTTTGAACCGGATGCAAAAGGGTTGGCCACACGCGCTTCTTTTGGCAAGACTCTAAATGCACTGGCTCCTGCCCTCCCCGAACTCATCGGCGGTTCTGCCGACCTCACCGGATCAAACAAGACGGACATCAAAGGCGAGCCTCCCTTCAGCGCGCAAGACCGGGGCGCCCGCTACCTGCACTTCGGGGTCCGGGAACATGGCATGGGCGGGATCCTCAATGGCATGGCCCGCTTCGGCGGCCTGATTCCGTATGGCGGCACCTTTCTCATCTTCAGTGACTACATGCGGCCGGCGATCCGGCTGGCCGCGCTGATGGGCGTCGCCCCGATCTATGTTCTCACCCACGATTCGATCGGGCTGGGCGAAGACGGGCCCACCCACCAGCCGATCGAACACCTTCCCTCGCTCCGGGCGATCCCGAACATGATGACGATCCGTCCGGGTGATGCCAATGAGACCGCCCAGGCATGGATGGTGGCCCTGGGGCGCAAGGGTGGCCCCACGGCGCTTGTGCTCACCCGCCAGGCGATCCCCACGCTCGACCGGTCGCGATACGCACCGGCCGAAGGGTTGAGCCGAGGCGCCTATATTCTCGCCGACCTCGGCGGGGTCGAGCCTGAGCTCATCCTGATGGCCTCCGGATCTGAGCTGCAGCTGATCATCCCGGCCGGCGAGCAGCTCGCCAAGGAAGGAATCGGTGTGCGGCTGGTGTCGTTTCCCTCCTGGGAGCTCTTTGCCGCCCAGGAGGAGGACTACCGGCGATCGGTTCTTCCGCCCGATATCCGCGCGCGGGTGGCAATCGAAGCGGCCGCCACGCTTGGCTGGGAGCGCTGGGTCGGGGAGGCGGGCGTCGCCCTGGGAATCGACCGCTTCGGAGCCTCGGCGCCATACGAACAGATCTACGAACATCTGGGCCTCACGTCGGAGCGGGTCGCCGAATCCGCCCGGGCTGTTTTGGCCCGACTGGCCCGTGAGGAAGAGCCGGCATGAAAGTCGCCGTCGGAGCCGATCACGCCGGGTATCCGCTCAAGGGGACGGTGATTGAGCTGATCCAGCGATTGGGCCACGAACCGATCGACCTTGGGACGCACTCGACCGACCCGGTCGATTATCCAGACTACGCTGCTGCGGTCGGACGAGCGATTCAGCAGGGGGATGCCGAGCGCGGGGTGCTGGTTTGCGGCTCTGGCGTCGGCGCGGCGGTCGCCGCCAATAATCTGCAGGGCGTCCGGGCGGGCCTGTGTCATGATACCTACTCCGCCCACCAGGCGGTCGAGCACGACGATGTGAATGTTCTGGCGCTGGGAGCCCGCATCATCGGACCGGCGCTCGCCGAGGAATTGATCCAAGCGTTTCTCGGGGCCTCGTTTACGGGTGAGCCGCGGCATGTGCGGCGACTGGACAAGGTTCGGCAGCTCGAGGAGAGCGGTGCCATCCGGAGTCCGTCGAAAAGCTGAGGAGCAGCCAGTTTGAGCCAGGCCGGGGGAGGACGCACGCTGCAGCAGAATCTGTTTGACGCCGCGACGCTCGAAGAGCTGGAGGCGGAGGCGAGCGTCGAGCTGGTCCAAGCACTCGAAGCGCTGACGGCCCCTGAGGGCGGGCTGCGCGCAAAGGGCTTGAAGCAGCTGCTGGAGCTTGACGCCCACCGTCGCTCCCCGCTGGCGGGCTTCTTCTTAACCCAGCGCCTGCTCGAGCCTGATGTCAAGCTGCGAGAGAAGATCGTGGCGGCGCTGGATGAGAGCCTGCATGGCACGGATGAACCCATTCGTCCGCCCGAACGAGTGCTGGAATGGATGCGCTATGGACTGAGCGAGATGCGCCAGCCGCAGGTCTATGCGCTGCTCAGCCTGGTGATCAATTCGCCGGATCGGTTTGATGCAATTTGCCGGCTCCTAAATGCATGTTCCTTTGCGGGCGAAGCTTTGATCGGAATCCTGGGCGACCGGCGAGTCGAGGTGGCCGTCCGATCGCTCGCCGCGCAGGCACTCGGCGTGGTCGGTTTTCTCGAAGCCATCCCGGCGCTTGAAAGCATGAGCCGCCGACTGTCGGGGCGCAGGCAAGATCAGCTCGCCATGCGCTTCGCGCCACGCCCCGATCCGGAAGCCGAGCTGCTGCTCCCCGCCGTTCAACGCGCGCTCTCCGAGCTGGAGTCACGCGGCTGATGGCGACGCGGCGCTCACGCGCCGGTCGCCCCCTCCCCGGCCGAATCCTCGCAGGTGAGAACGAACCCATCTTCGACGCGCTGCCCGAGGGAGTCATGGCCAACCTGCGCCGGGCGGGCTCCGAAAACGTCCTCGTCTGGAATCTGATCTATCCACACTCGGCGGCGGGCCTGCCGCTTCAGGGTCTGTTGGCCCTCCCCAGATTATGGGGATCCGCCGTACCCCGCGAAGAAGATCGCCTGGTCCCGTATTTCTGGGGGTTCTCGGTTGCTGGAGAACGGTGCCCAATGCTGGATGACGCGCTGATGGATGTCGACGGCCCCGGACCTCAGACCGAGATCGATCTGATCCTTCTGGGCGCCCGCACGCTCGTCGTCGTCGAAGCCAAGCGCTCCGTAGGCCCCGGCCGCTGCGGGCGCTATCTGCAGGGCCGCTGCCCGGAGATCCATCTGAGGATGGCTGCTGAGCAAAGCTGCCGCTATTGGGAGGATCCAACGGCCCGGTTCAACGCTGAGCTCAGCTTTGGCGACCGCCCGACGACCGGCGATCCATCCCCGCCCTGCAATCGGCATTACCAGCTGGCCCGTACCCTGCTGGTTGGGAGGGCGCTCGAGAAGAAGCTCGCGCGCGAGTTTCACCTCTGGCTTTTTGTCGGCCGACGTCAGTGGCGGTCGATTGAGCGCGACTGGGTCGACTTCACGGATCGGCTCCGGAATGATGATCTTTGGCGCCGATCGCGCGTGATCGCCTGGGAGGATATCCGATCGCTCCATGCGACCTGACTCTGCACGTGAAGGGGGGGGAGAGGATGCCTTTCACAGCCAGGGACTTCGGGCAGAAGCCCGCCTGCCTGCAAAGCGGACATGCACGCGCAGCCCCAACTGGCCTGACTTGACAACTAGAACAAGTGTGCTATACTGGCCTCGCTGCTCCCCCTCAAGGGGGACAAGACAAAGGAGGATGGAGATGGCGAAGAACGGAAGCGACCCAGGACTGGACGACGCCCGTGTGGCTGCCTTGCAGAAGGCCTTGGGCGACATCACCAAGCGTTATGGGGATGGGGCGGTGATGAAGTTGGGGGAGGCGGGCAATCTGGCGGTGGAGGTGGTGCCGACGGGGTCGCTGGCGCTGGATGTGGCGCTGGGAGTGGGTGGCATTCCGCGGGGCCGGGTGACGGAGATCTACGGGCCG
>JBFJVD010000118.1:0-9035 GCA_041624375.1 Anaerolineales bacterium | reverse complement strand
CGTCTGAGTCACACCGCCGGGGATCTCATAGCGGGTGGCGGCCGGCAGCAGAATCACGACCTCCGCCGGATCGAGCAGCATTTGCCGACTCAACACGATATCCATATGGACCCGGAGCGGGACGCGCTCGAGTCCCGCCTGCACGTACTCCGGCTGCGGCAGCACGTCGAGAAAATTGCCGCCAGCGGCAAAGAGTACATCCAGCTGGCCGGCGTGGGCCGCATCGATCATCTGCGGCGCAGTGAAGCCCGGCTCGGGGCTGACCGCAAAGCCGTAGCGCGCTGAGAGCACAGCCGCGTTCTCGGCGTTCACCGGGAGCCCTCCCGGGAAGACGGTGGCGTAGGCTCCCATCTCAGACCCGCCCTGGACGCCCGAGTGGCCGCGAATGGGCATCAGGCCGCTGCCGGGCCGGCCGACGAAGCCTCGCGTCAAAGCCAGGTTGACAATCGCCTGGACATTGCGCTCGCCGAAAGCATGCTGGGTGATCCCCATCGCCCAGACGAAGACCGCGGTCTCGGCTTCTCCGACCATGCGGGCGAAGCTCAACATCTCAGCCCTTGTGGCGCCCGAGATCCTCTCAAGGTCGTCCCAGGACTGGCGATCCAGTTCAGCACGAAGCGCCTCAAAGCCGGCCGTATGGGTTTCGATAAACGATTGGTCCAGCCAACCTTCCTCCACCATGTGCTTCATCGTCCCATTGAGGAAGCCGATATCTCCGCCGACGTTGACCTGGAAGAAGTGGTCCGCGAGCCGTGTGCCGAAGATGGCGCTCTCCGGAATGGAAGGGATCCAGTAACGCTCCATTCCGGGCTCGCGGTACGGATTGACGACCACGATCCGGGTTCCCTCTTTCTTTGCGTAGTGGAGGAATTTGGTCGCCACCGGCTGGTTGTTGGCCACATTGCAGCCGATAAAGACAACCAGGTCGCTGCCGATCCAGTCTTCGTACGAACACGTCGTCGCAGCGACGCCCAGGGAAGTCTTCAGTCCATCGGTGCTGGGTGAGTGACAGACCCGGGCCGCGTTGTCGATCGAATTGGTCCCGAGCGCTCGGACCGCCTTCTGTGCCGCATAGTAGGACTCATTGGGCATTCCGCGGCTGGTGAGGTAGAACCCGAGGCGCTCTGGACGGGAGGCACTGATCCGGCCAGCGATCTCCGCAAGGGCCTCATCCCACGCGATCGGCCGGAATCCCGGTTCGTCTCGTCCGCGGATCATGGGCTGCGCCAGGCGTCCCAACTGGCGCAGTTCCCGGCCCGAGCGCGCGGCCAGCTGCGCAACCTCCTGCAGTCGAGCTATATCCAGCGCCGGCATCGTATTCAGCCGCAGCAGCCGAAGGCGCACATTGCAGAGATGGATGCCCTCATGCGTCCAATCTCGCAGTCCGTCGGTGCCCAGCGCGCAGCCGTCGCACACCCCCTGTGTCAGAATGCGCCAGGCGTAGGGGAGCTGGTCCCGGTTCTCCCACACGGTCCGCAGGATCTCCTGATAATTGTTCGGCCGCTGCTCACCCACACCATACGGCTTCCAGGACGCCCAGTGGGCTGGCGTCCAGCGCTTGCTGACCTTTTTCATCGGGCACCTCGGCGATCACGATCAGCATCCTCCGGACCTCCAACGGCCGGCCCGGCCTTCTCGGCGAGCCGGCGTTCAGCGTCTGCCAGCTCCTCCGGTGTATTGATGTTGATGAAACTCAACCCATCTGGGTCCCAGCGCGCCACCTCGGTCTCGGCGATCGTGCACACCTCGACGCTGTCGAAGAACGAAACCATTGCCATCTCGCTGCTGGCCAGCGCCTGCTCGATGGCCGGCAAGCAGCGCCGACGGTAGATCGCCAGCAGCGGCTGGTGACGTCCGCGCCAGATTGGAACGATAACATCGGTTGAAGGCGGCTCCGCCAGCAGGCGCTCCACGAGCGGGCGCTGGAGAAAGGGCATATCGCAAGCTACGAGCAGGACACGCTCGCCGGGAGAAGCGCGCAGGGCAGTCCGCAGGCCGGCGAGCGCGCCAGCGCCCGGAGTCTCATCCCGGGCAAGCGGCAGCCCGAGGTAGGCATACGCTTCGGGTGCGTTGGTGGTGACAAGCCAAGAGTCGGAAAGGCCGGCCAGGCGTTCGAGTACATGCTCAATGAGCGGCTTCCCGGCGAGGGGCACCAAGCCCTTGTCGCGGCCCATCCGGCTCGATCGTCCCCCAGCCTGGATGGCGATGGTGAGCATAGCCCCCATTGTAGCGGAATGCGCCAACCTGGGGAGCCAGAGCATCGGGCTGATCCAGATGGGGCTCCCCTATTACCGACGGGGCTATGGGGTCCGTCAATGGAGGCGCGAGCTCACTCGCGGGGGCTGTATCTCAGGGCGCCGGAACTGCCTCCGGAAGGGGATCACCGCTCAGGTCCGCTTCCGGGACCACATCCGGCAGTTCATCCTCCATATTCCGAATTCTCGGATGGGCAAATGCGACCGCTGTTGCGCCAAGCAGGACGACGGCTGCGAGGACGTAGATCAGCCCGATGCCCCGCCCCGGACCGACGCCGAAGACTGCGGCAATTGGCCCTCCCACCAGCGCTCCCCCCGGCCGCAGCAGGGGCTCGAACACCCGGTCGGCGAGCGGGCCGGCACTGAGAAAAGCGACCGGCATCATCGAGCGCGAGATCATCGTTCGCATGGCAAAGACCCGACCCTGGACTCCCGGTTCGACTTTGCTCTGGAAGATCGCCTGGCTGGGTCCGGCGGCCAAGGGAACGGCGAACATCAACATGAACAGCCCGGCTGCGATGGTCCACGCGCTTGGCCGCAGCCCCACCAGGCCCAGACCGACAGAACCAAGCGCGATGAAGCCGAGCACAGCGAGGATCCGGCGCTGCGGCCCGCCCCATGCGCTCATCACCACGCTTCCGAACAGCATCCCCACGCCCGATATCGTCTGGATCAACCCCATGACGCTCGGCGGCGCGAACGAGAGCACGAGCGGTCCGGTGAGGACTGCCGCGAAGTTCACCGAGAAGTTCACCAGGGCGAAGTAGAGCAGCAGACCAAAGAGGCCGGCCCGGGCGCGCAGGTAGGTCCAGCCGAACGACACGTCGCGCATGAGCCCGCTGTCTTGCCCTGATGGTTCGGCGGCGGTTGCCGGCTGAGGGATATCAACCAGGAGCAGCGCTGCGATGGCGAAGAAGTAGGTGACAAAGTCGATCAGAACGATCCCGCGAAACCCGACGCTGACAAACAGCAGGCCAGCCAGCACCGGCGCGACCAGCATCTCGGCCGCCTGACCCATCTGCACCATGCCGCTGGCGCGTGCCAGATCCTTCTTCGGTACGAGCATGGTGATGGAGGCCGTGTAGGCCGGCTCTTGGAAGGCGGCGAAGATCGAACTCAAGCTGGCGATCACGTAAATCTGCCAAACCGCCAGGTCGCCGCGTGTCAGCAGCAGGAAGGCGCCCAGAGTTACCAGGGCGTCGCCGCTGTCGGCGAGGATCATCAGCTGGCGCCGATTGACGCGATCAGCCAGGGCGCCGGCGACAGGCGAGAGCAGGATGCGCGGCACGGTGGCGAACATGACTGTCAGCGCGAAGGGGGTCGCCTGGCCGGTCTGGTCGAAGATCCAAACCCCAAGGGCAAAGGCGGTCAGCCCAGATCCCACAATCGAAATGATCTGGCCGATCCAGATGATGAAGAACGTCCTCATGCCGCGCGGGGCCTGTCGGGACTCATCCATGATGTCTTGGCCTCTGTTGGGCATCGTCTGCCTAGTGTTTTTTTCCGGTTGGTGAACCGAAAGCCGTAACTGTTTGACAGCGCCACGTAGATGCAGAATGTGCGGCACGCTGCAGGTCAGGTGACGCGACGGAGCGTACAACAAGAAGGCTGTCTCCATGATCGCTCAGACCATGGGGATATCCCGCTCATCGTATCTCAACCCAGAAGTCGTGGCTCAGGGTGTCCCGTAGCCGCTGGGCGTACAGGCACGAGAAAGGCGATGTCGGAAGGTGCCTCAGCCTAGCAGCCAGGTGGCGAAGGCATCCGCCCACAATGCGGTCATCAGGAGCCAACCCCCGACAATAAGCAAGGCCCACCCGCCCCATCGTTTCACAGCAGATGGAAGGACGCGAAGGGAGACCACCAGACGGTCCTGTGCCTGACCGATCGAGAAGCCCAACAATAGAAGAAGCCCGCAGAGGACCGCTGCCGTCAGCACGAATGAGAAGAAGGCGGCCTCAACCCCACCTGCTGCAAATGCATATCCGGTCAGCCCGACCAGGATGGGCCCAGTTCAACCAAAGCCGGCGAACACATAGCCGAATCCAAGTAGGGCATAGCCAAGGAGTGGCCGATCTCGTCGAAGCGCCGCCTGGGTGTGCAAGAGACCCTTTACAGTTCCCGCGACCATGTGAAAGGAAGCGTGGATGACGCCAAGTTGAGTCAGACCAAGCAGGATGAGGAATACAGCCACGAGGGTTCGCAAGATTCGGCCAGCAGGACTGGCAAAGCTGATCTGCCGAAAGAGCGCGCCTCCACCGATCGCAATCCCAGCTCCAGTCAGGAGCAGGAACAAGCCGGCGCCCGCGGCCATCGCCACGGCAGCGGCTGCACGGCGGCCATGCTGATCCTCCAGGGTGCTCTCTCTCCCTATCTCGCGCGCCAGTAAGGTCATCAGCAGGGGAAAAGAGCATGGAGAGAAGAAGGCAGCAAAGCCACCGACTCCCGCAAGGAAGAAGAGACCCAAACCGACAGCGGGTGGAACCACAATCCGTGGATAGAGACGAAAGCCGGCATAGCCGGCGAGCGCGATCAACAGGACGGACAAGGTGAGGAGTACAAGAGCCAATCCCGGTCCGACAGAGCGAACTTGCTCGCGAGATGGCGCTGGCATAAGGCTACGCTCCTGGCGCGGGCGCCGGTGTACACGTAAGCGTACGATAGGCCTTCCAGTCGGAGGAATGTCAAGCCGCCGACCCAAGCCAGTGGGGACGTTAGCTGGAAGCGGCTGGAGAGCTCACCGGCAGATGAGCATCGGCAGATTCGCTTCGCGGAGCACCTGGTCCACGGTGCTCCCGAGGACCACCTCGACCACCGGCGGGCCGGCGTAGCCGCCCAGCAGGATCCAGTCGCAGTCCTCCCCCTCGGCCACCTCCAGGATCGCTTTCGCCACCGGCAGATGCGGCGCAAGATACTGGGCGCGAATCGCATGGCGCTCAAGGTAGCGCCGGGCGCGCGCCTGCGCCCACGGCATCTCGCCGCTGCCCTCGGGGACCGTCAGCACCGTGAGCTCCATCGACCAGCGGCTCGCGGCGTAAGCCGCGATATAAAGCGCCTCCTCAGCTTTCGGGCTGGCATCGTACGCCAGCAGTGCGTGGCCCAGGTTAGTCGCCGCGTCCGGTACTGCGAGCACGGGCCGCGGGCAGCGTTGAATCAGGGTGCGAAAGCCAGAGACAAGGCGCGCGGTTGGGTCTGATCCGGGTGGGTGCGACAGACTGGCAACAACCAGATCGGCCCAGCGGGCGCGTTCGCAGATAACTTCGGCGACCTCACCCTCGGCTTGCGCGAATTGAGCCTGGGCCCGCGCCGCCTCAGCCCTTTCTAAGAATGATTGCTCAAGAACGCGAGTATCGGACGCAGCCTGGCTGACGATATGCAGACCGAGCAGCTGGCTCGGCTCACGGCCGGCAACCACGAGCGCCTGATCGACCGCCCGCCAGCTGGCTTCACTGCCGCTGACGGCAACAAGCACATCCTGAAACAGGCGGTCCTCCAGGCGGGTGTTGAGGCGCTCGCGACGCCAGGCCCCGGCGGCGGGTCCCGGTTCAAGCTCACGCGGCAAGAAGAGCCTGCGCAGTCCCTCTCCGACGCCGGCTGCGATCCTGCTCAATCGGCCAGCGCGCCTGGCCGCCAGATCGCTGGCGGCGACCTCGGGGGCAACCGTCCATCCCAGCGATTCCTCCAATACGGCGCGATGCTCCGATATCCACAGGTACAGGTCGGCCTCGGTGCGTTCCGGGAAGTCGAGCAGAATTCCGAGGCGACGGATCGGCCGGACGACTGGCAGGTACACCTCGTCATACCAATGCGCGGCGGCCTCAGGGAAGGGAATGTCCCGCTCCTGCTCAAGGCCCATGAAATAGCGGTGAACCTGGATGTGCTCCTCGAGCAGGGAGTACCGGCCCGGCTCGGTCACCGAGATATCAGCATCTGGCCGCGACCGGTCCAGCTCCGTGTTGCGCAGGAAGTCGGCGTACTCGGCCTTCAGGATGACATCCTCGGGTTCATCGTCTGGCGAAAGGGGGACAAGGGTTTGGATTTCAGTGACGTAGGCCTCGATCGTGCGAGCGCCGAGCTGGCGCGCCACCGACACACGATGATGGCCATCCCCCACGAAGTAGGCTTCGCCGATCTGGTAAACCGAAATTGGCGGCAGGCCGCGCATGCCGCTCACCGCCGCCTTGACTCGCGCCCAGCGGTCCCGATCGGCTTCTTGACGGGGGAGAAACGTGCGGGTGAAGTCGCTGTAGCGACCCACGCTCCCTACGATGGAATCCAGCGGTATCTCTTGAAGCCCCTTAACCGAACTGGACTCCGCTTGAAGCTGCCGGCGCACCTCCTCGAAGGGGAGCAGGTCGATCGAGCGGCGGGTCAGTCGCGCCATCACTTCCTGAAGCGCTGCGCGGCGGCGCGCTTCCTGGAAGTCACGAATGGCAATGGAGTAATCGAGGGAATAGTCACTCATCTTGGCTGTGATCACTTCGCCGCGGCACCGCAGTCACACGGCTGCGCGAGAAGAAGATGGCGTGTGCTCCTTGCCCGGTTCTGGGCATCGTCCAAGGCCCGAGCCGTGGGTGCAAGCATCCAGGCCAGAGGCCAATGCGTAGATATAATAAACTGAACATCCCGCTCCCGGCCCGCTCGGCCATCGCCGCCTGTGCAGGGACCGGCGCGCATCAAACCATCGTCTTCAACGGTAAGGTCTGGCCATGGAAGAACCATTGACGCTCCTGCGAAAAGCTTCGGCACGACTCCCCGCTAGCGGCGAGGATTTCCAGCTCGTTTTGTACGGAACAGATTCGGATGATGAGGAACACCTCGCGCTGGTGCTCGGCGACGTGACGACCCCAGAGCCGGTTCTGGCACGGGTACACTCCGAGTGCTTCACCGGAGATGTGCTCGGATCGGCCCGCTGCGACTGCGGCGAGCAGCTTCTGAAAGCGATCGCCCGGATCGCCGCCGAAGGCCGTGGCGTCCTGGTCTACCTGCGCCAGGAGGGGCGCGGCATCGGCCTGCTGGCGAAGCTCCAGGCCTACAACCTGCAGGACGAGGGGTATGACACCGTCGAGGCCAACCTCCTCCTCGGGCATCAGGCGGACGAGCGCGATTACAGCGTCGCCGCAGCCATCCTCAACGAGCTCGGCGTCCAGGCCATCCGGCTGCTGACCAACAATCCTTCGAAGATTGAGGGCTTGCTGGCACGCGGCATTGAAGTGGCCGACCGCATACCCTTGCAGGGCTCGGTCACAGCCGAAAACGAGGTTTATCTCCAAACCAAGCGGATGCGGATGAAGCACTGGCTGAACCTCGACGGCGAACCGGGCGTTGCGGACGGCCGCTCCGCGAAGCACTTCGCCCCATGAGTGATGCTTTCCATCGCTTCCTCACAGCCCTCCGGCACCAGGAAGCGGACCCTCTTCCACGGGTGACACTGACCTACGCGCAGAGTCTCGACGGCAGTATCGCCAAGGACCGCGGCGCGCCATTGATCTTGAGCAGCAGCGAGTCGCTGGCCATGACCCACCGGTTGCGCGCGGCGCACGATGCCATTCTCGTGGGCATCGGCACGGTCCTGGCCGATGATCCCCAGCTGACCGTTCGACTCGCCGACGGCACCGATCCACAGCCTGTTGTGCTTGATTCTCATCTGCGCATCCCGGAGCACTGCCGCCTGATGGATGCAGACCTGCGCCCCTGGCTCGCCACCGTCGAGGGCAACGGCCACCGGGCCAGAACGCTGGAAGCGCGCGGCGCCCAGGTGCTGTCATTACCGGCGGACGATCGAGGTCGCATTGACCTGCCAGCGCTGCTTGAGGCGTTGAGGCATCGAGGGATTCACCGGTTGATGGTGGAGGGCGGCGCGTCGGTGATCACCAGCTTTCTTCGTTCCGGCCTGGTCGATTGGGTTGTCCTGACCATCGTGCCCAGGTTGGTCGGCGGGCTGCGCGCCGTGGAGGGGCCGCTCGCAGCCGATGGGCTGGCCGCCCCGCGCCTGCTCGAGCCCGACTGGCAGCGTTTCGGCTCCGACCTGGTGATGTGGGGCCGGTTGGAGACAGCGGTCGGTCCTGAACCAGATTCCGGGGATTAGCAGGATCGGTGCGGCTCGGCCTGGTCATCTACGGCTCACTGGATCAGATCTCCGGCGGCTATCTCTACGACCGTCAGATCATTGGCTGGCTCGAACGCTTCGGCCATGAGGTCGAGCAGATCGGTCTCCCCTGGCGTTCTTACGGCCAGCATCTTGGCGACAATCTCTCAAGGCAACTCTACCGCCGGCTCAAGTTGGGATGTTGGGATGCGCTACTTCAGGATGAACTCAATCATCCATCCCTATTCCTGACCAACCGTCGCCTGCAACGAGGCGCGAACTGTCCGCTGATCTCGATTGTCCATCACCTGCGTTCAAGCGAACCCCATCCGATGGGGCTCATCCAGCTCTACGCGTGGGTCGAACGCCGATACCTGGAGACGATTGACGCCTTTGTGTACAACAGTCACCCAACGCGCAAGGTTGTATCCTCGATCATTGGCCACCGGCCAGGTTTGGTCGCCCCGCCCGGTCGGGATCACATTGCGCCTTTGGGAAGCCGGTCGGAGGTGCTCGCGCGACTGCGGCGAGAAGGTCCACTGCGCCTCCTGTTCGTCGGCAATCTGATCCCCAGGAAAGGGCTGCATACGGTGCTGGAGGCCTTGATACGTATTGACCCCAACAGCTGGCAGCTCACCGTTATCGGCAGCCTGGAAACGGACCCAGCTTACGCTCGATCCGTGGTCAGGATG
>JBFJVD010000117.1:0-9063 GCA_041624375.1 Anaerolineales bacterium | reverse complement strand
GCGAGGTGCAGGATGTCGTCGTGCTTATCGACCGCGAAAGCGGGGCACAGTCGGCGCTCGCCGACGCTGGTTTCCGACTGCACCCGGTATTCACCCTGCGGGCATTGATCGATCACTGGGAGCAGACGGGAAGGCTGCCTGCCGCGCAGGTCCGGGCAGTTCGCGAGTTCCTCGAATCTTGAGGCACCTATCGTTCAGCGATCTGTGCGACGGTCTCCTCCCTCCAGCCCGGCCCACATCTGACCGGTCCCTGGTTCGTCTTGCTGCAGGAGCGGTGCGGAATGGGGTGTCTGAGTACAATGGATTGCATACCCGCCCTGGCTAGGGTGCCAGCATGGAGCGAGCGCGAGGGGGAACAGGGCCTTTCTTTCACCGCCGATGACAACCTACGAACAGCTACGTCCCTGGCTCTTCCGGCTTGAGCCGGAGGCGGCCCACAGGTGGACGCTGCGTCTGCTCTCGTGGGTGGGAGCTGCTCCACCTGTACGCCGCTGGGTGCGCCGCCGCTATACGGTGCAGGATGACCGGCTGAAGGTGAAAGCCTTCGGGCTCGAGTTTCCGAATCCGCTCGGACTGGCTGCCGGCTACGACAAATCTGCCGCGGCATGCCGCGGCCTCGCGTGTCTCGGGTTCGGCCACCTCGAGTTGGGCACGGTGACGCCGTCGCCTCAAGCGGGCAACCCCAAGCCGCGTCTCTTCCGTCTGGAGGCGGATGAGGCTTTAATCAACCGTCTAGGCTTTCCCAACGACGGCGCGAGCGCGGTTCGGCGGCGGCTCATGAGATATAGGCCGTCTCGAACCATACTTGGGGTCAATCTGGGCAAGGGGGCCGGGACGCCGCTTGAAGATGCCGCACAGGATTACATTGCGTTGCTGCGCACCTTTTATCACCTGGCAGATTACCTGGTGATCAATATCAGTTCTCCAAACACCATCGGCCTGCGCCGGCTCCAGGCCCGTGACGCGCTGGAGAACCTGTTGGGTGAAATGGTGAGCGCCCGTATGGAACAGATTGCGGCAAGCGGCCGGCGAGTGCCCATGCTGGTCAAGCTGGCTCCGGATCTGGAGGGCGAGCCACTCGAGGATGCGGTCGGCGCAGTGATGGGTTCCGGGCTCGATGGGCTGATCGCCACCAATACCACGCTTCTGCGTGAGTCACTCGTCTCCCAATATGCCGCCGAGACCGGCGGCCTCAGCGGTCGTCCGCTGGCCCGCTTGGCGACGCAGCGGGTGCGCCAGATCCATCGTCTGGCGCAGGGTAGGCTGCCCATCATCGCCGTCGGCGGAATCTTCGGGCCGCAGGATGCGCGCGAGAAGCTGGATGCCGGCGCGACCCTGCTGCAGGTGTACACCGGCCTGGTCTATCGAGGACCCAGCCTGGTGCGGGAGATCCTCGAAGACCTGCGCGGAGGCTGAGCATGGCCACTCTGGCATTCATTGGCGGCGTGATCGCCTTCGGAATCGTCCCGATGGTCGCCTATGCGCTCATCCTATGGTGGTTCGATCGCTACGAGCGGGAGCCGTGGCTGTTCCTCGTGGCAGCGTTTATCTGGGGCTTCATCCCTTCCGTCATCCTGGCCGTGATCTTCGGTGTGAGCTTTGAGGCGCCGCTCAGCATTCTTCTTCGTCCTGGCAGCCTGCCGTTTGCACTCATCTCCAGCAGCATCGGCGCGCCGCTGATCGAAGAGGCGGTGAAGGGATTCGGCCTGCTGACGGCTTACCTCGTCTTTCGCAATGAGATCGATTCAGTCTTTGATGGTGTGCTGTACGGCAGCTTGATCGGGTTTGGGTTTGCGGCCCTCGAGAACATGCTGTACTTCTCGACAACCAGCGGCCTGGGCGACCTGGCCGGGCTTGCTCTGCTGCGAGCCGTGGTGTTTGGTTTGAACCATGCGATGTATACGAGTTTCACCGGGATCGGCTTCGCGCTTGCCCGTTTCGAGAAGCGGCAGCCGCTCCGCTATCTCTATCCACTCTTTGGCTACCTGGCGGCTGTGCTGACGCATGCCATTCACAACACGGGCGTGACCCTGGCGAGCGTCAATGTCGCCGGTTTCTTCCTCAGCGTGATCGCCGACTGGCTCGGCGTGGGCTTCATCTTCGTGGTGATCCTGGTTTCGCTTGCCCGCGAGAAGCACTGGGTGCGGCAATACCTGACGGATGAAGTCGAGCGCGGCGTCCTCACCCAGCCTCAGCTTGAGCTGGTGGGGTCGAGCCGGGCGCGCACACGCTTGCGCTGGGGGACGCTGCTGCGAGGAGATATCCCTCGCTGGCGGAGGCAGGGTCGATTCCTTCACCAGGCCACGGAGCTTGCGTACACGAAGCGCGAGCAGAGCTTGCTCGGCGGACCGGGGACGGCGGCGCGAGTCGAAGCGCTGCGTGCCGAGATCACCGACCTCGCCCGCGGCCTGAGCCGGGCCTGATACCCGCCTCGCCAAATTACTTGACGGTTTCGAACGAATGTGCTACGACAGTCTGCCAGCTGCGCGTCGTACAGGACGCGATGGGAGGATCTGAGGGGTTGTGACGTATCCGCACCATGCTTTCCAGGTTTGTGCCCAACCATCGGCCTGCTGCTCGACAGGAGTCCGAGCCCGGCTGCGATGGGGCCCTTGGCTTCCCGTCTTCCTTTGGCGCCATTTCGCCGCTTCGCCGGCAGGCCTGCGATGAGCGCGCGCCGGAGCCCGCCAAGACTCACCTCGCTGGGTGCGGTGGTCGTTGTCGTCATCCTTGGAGCGGCGTACTACCTGTTTCGCGGGCAGCAGCTCATTGAGCCGGCGCCAATCGCTGAGGCGCCAGCCGGCGGGACCGGCTTCCTGGTCTTCTTTACCGAGCCGGGTAGCGATGCCGCCGAGACGCTGCGCGGCGGGCCGGATGAGTCGCTGGCGGCTGCCATCGATGGGGCCCAGCGCAGCGTGGATGTCGCCATCTTCCTGTTTGATCTCTGGAGCGTGCGCGATGCGCTTATCCGCGCGCACGAGCGCGGCGTCGAGGTCCGGGTGGTCACCGACAGCGACGAGATCCTCGAACCGGAAATGCAGGCGCTGATCGACGCGGGCATCGAGGTGCTTGGCGACCGACGCGAGCCGCTCATGCACCACAAGTTCGTTGTGATCGACGGATTCGAAGTTTGGACCGGATCGATGAACTTCACCGTTGCCGGAGCGTACCGCAACAACAACAACCTGCTGCGGGTTCGCTCGAGCCGGTTCGCCACGAACTTCCAGACCGAATTTGACGAGATGTTCGTCGAGGACCGATTCGGCGCGCTCTCACGCGCCGATACGCCGAATCCACGCCTTTTGATCGAGGCCATCCCAGTTGAAGTCTATTTCTCTCCCGATGATGGCGTGCAGGCCCGTATCGTTGAACTCATCCGGAATGCCCGGGAGAGCGTCGAGTTCATGGCCTTTGCGTTTACGGCCGACCCGATTGCAGAGGCTATGCTTGAGCGCGCCGCCGCCGGCGTGAATGTGCGCGGCGTGGTTGAGACCTCCCAGGCGAGCGGACAGGGCAGCGAGTACGATCGGCTGCGGGCGGCCGGCATCGACGTTCGTCTCGATGCCAACCCGCGCAACATGCACCACAAGGTGATCTTGATTGATGGTAGGATTGTCATCACCGGCTCCTACAACTTCAGCCGCAGCGCCGAAGAGAAGAATGACGAAAACCTGATCGTGCTCCAGCATCCGGAGCTCGCAGAGCGCTACCGGCAGGAGTTTTTGCGCCTCTTTACCGCCGCCGCACCGTAGCGCAGGACCACGACCGGATCCGGCGTGCACGGAGAGGCAAGGGCCGTCGCAGCGCACAGGGGATCTGGCTCATGGGTCGAGCAAGGTCCAGTTGACACACCTGAGTGTTCCGTGCAGGCGGTTCCAGCACCAGCATGTGAGGAAACGACACCAAGCCTGGAACTCCGGGCCTGAGAATCCAGGCCGGTATTCGGGCTCAATTCACGAAATCATCAGACCTCAGGAGTAGATCGTGATCGACACCGGCGGCAAGTTCTACATCGGACGAACCCATGACCTGAAGCAGGGTAAAACGCTGGACTCGCCCATCCTGTACGATCCGGCTGACCTCACCACACACGGCGTCGTTGTGGGCATGACCGGGTCCGGCAAGACCGGCCTCTGCATCGATCTGCTCGAGGAAGCCGCGCTGCAGGGAATTCCGGCGCTTCTGGTGGATCCCAAGGGCGACCTTGCCAACTTGCTGCTTCACTTCCCGGATCTGTCCCCCGAATCGTTCGCCCCGTGGGTCGATCCGGATGATGCTCGCCGCGAGGGGAAGTCGGTCGAGCAGGCCGCGGCCGACACGGCGGCACTGTGGCGGACCGGGCTGGCCGACTGGGGGATCGAACCGGCGCGAATCGCCCAGGTGCGGGAAGCGGTCGAGTACGCTGTGTATACCCCCGGGTCGGAGTCCGGCATTCCGGTGAATATCGTCGGATCGCTGGCGGCGCCGGAAGGGGATTGGGAATCCGACCGTGAGCGCTTCCGAGAGCTGATCGCCAGCACTGCCACTGCGCTGCTGGGTCTGGTCGATATCGAGGCCGATCCGGTTCAGTCGCGCGAGCATATCCTGCTCTCGAATCTGCTGGAACATGCCTGGAAGGCCGGCCAGGATGTTGACCTCACGGAACTCATCCGTCAGATCCAGACGCCGCCGTTTGAGAAGCTCGGCGCCTTTGAGATCGAGCAGTTCTACGCCAGCGGCGATCGGTTCGAGCTGGCGATGCGCTTCAACAACCTGCTCGCTTCCCCGGCATTCCAGGCCTGGACCACCGGCACGCCGCTCGATGTCGGCGCCATGTTGTGGACGCCCGAAGGCCGGCCGCGCCATAGCGTCTTCTACCTGGCGCACCTCTCTGATTCTGAGCGCATGTTCTTTGTGACCCTCCTGCTCGCATCGCTCGAAGCCTGGATGCGCAGCCAATCCGGATCGAGCACGCTGCGGGCGCTTTTCTACATGGATGAGGTGTTCGGCTATCTCCCGCCTACGGCTGCGCCCCCATCCAAGGCCCCGATGCTCCGCCTGCTCAAGCAGGCGCGCGCCTTCGGCCTTGGGCTGCTGTTGGCGACGCAGAACCCGGTGGATCTGGACTATAAGGCGCTGAGCAACGCCGGCACCTGGTTCGTTGGCAAATTGCAGACCGAGCAGGACAAGGCCCGCTTGCTCGACGGGCTCGAAGGCGCCGCGTCAGGTTCAGGGTTCGATCGGCGCCAGGTCGACGACATCCTCTCCAGCATCGGCAAACGCGTCTTCCTGCTCCACAACGTTCATGAGAAGGCCCCGGTGGTCTTCTACACACGCTGGGCGATGGCGTATCTTCGGGGCCCGATCACCCGCACCCGGCTGGAGGACCTCAATGCGCTGGCTGGGGCGGCAGCGCCGGCTGGCGCGCCGGCTGCGGCCGCGACGGAGGCGGCGGAGCCGGCCGCACAGATGCAGGCCGTCGATCTTACCCAGACGCGCCCCGCCGTTCCAAGCGGTGTGACGGAGTACTTCCTCCCGCCGCGCAAGCGTCCGGGAGAGGCGCTCGAGGCCGCCGGCCGGACTCCACAACCCGGTCAGTCTCGTTCGCTCGTTTACCGGCCAGCGCTGGCTGCTCAGGCGACCGTTCGCTTTCTGGATCGCAAGGCTGGGATCGACGACGAAAAGACCGTGACCGCTCTCGATCTCAGCCCCGACCGGCGCGGCGTCGTCCGCTGGGATTCCGTCGCCGCCGATCCGATCGAAGTGGATCGGCTCGACTCCATGCCGGAAGACGAGGCTGCATTTGGTCTGCTCCAGGCGCCGCTCTCTGACTCGAAGGCCATGAAGAGCCTGGAGAAGGACTTCGCCGACTATGTCTACCGCGGGGTGGAGCTGCGGCTGTTGTCGAACGATAAGCTCAAGTTGGTGGCCGCTCCCGGCATGTCGGAGGAGGATTTCCGCCAGCAGTGCATGGAGGCCGCCGACGAGGCCGCCGATGAGGAAGCTGAAAAGCTGAAAGCCAAGTTCGAAACCAAGATCAAGCGAATTCAGGACAAGCTGGCCCGAGAAGAGCGAGAGCTTGCCGAAGATCAAGCCGAGCATTCGGCGCGCAGGATGGAAGAGGTGGCCACCCATGCCGAGAATTTGCTGGGCTTGTTCGGAAGCTCTCGCAGCCGCCGTCGCGTCTCTTCTTCGCTGACGAAGCGCCGCATGACCTCGCGCGCCAAGGCCGAGATCGAAGAGTCGATGGATGCGATCGCCGACTTCAAGGAGGAGCTTGAAGAACTTGAGGATGAGATGGCCGAGGCACTCGAGGATCTCGATGCTCGCTGGGATGAGATCGCCGAAGACCTCGAAGATAAAGTCCTGACCCCCCGGCGGCAGGATGTGCATGTGGAGCTGTTCGGCGTGGCCTGGGTGCCGCACTGGCGCATCGCAGAAGGGGAGCGTACCGAGGAAGTGACCGCCTATTAAGCGGTCGCCAGTGGGAGAGTTCGTTTCAGAGCCTCCCCGGCGACCCTTCCGAATGAATGAGTGTGTCCTTGCGCATCTGCCCTGAAGATCACGGCTTCAGGGCAGATTTCTTTGAGCAGCCCTCGCTTGTCGGGAGCTGGCCGCAACGATCTCCTGCCTTCAAATGCCCCGACGTCAATCCACTGTCTTGTCCGGCCTCGTACCTGGCTCGGTGTTCCTTGCCTGCACCGGCAGCGTCTCGTCTAGATCCTGCGCTTCGCCGCTGCTGCGCTGCGTCAGGCCGAAGGCATTGCCGTCCGGATCGTAGAGCGACGCCAGCCGGGCGCCCCACGGCTGATCGGTCGGCGGATAGCGGACGCCGGCGCCGAGCTGCTTGAAGCGTTCGAACGACTCTTCGAGATCTCCGACCTCAAACCAGAGCGAGACCGCGCCGCTTGGATCGGGCTGAACCTCGACAAGGTCGAACCCAAGGTAGGCGTTCGCCAGCGGCATGCCAAGATGGTCCGGGCCGGTCGGCTGAGGCTCGCCAAGCTGGAGCCCGCGGGCGTAGAAGCTCGCCAGGTCGCCGATGCGTGTCGACCGCACAATGGTGGTGTGCAGCGCAACGTCAGAGAACTTCCCTGTCTCTGCCATGAGGAGACCTCCTCGGGTTGGAGGGATCGACCCTCCACCTCGGGTCGGCGCGTGTCGTCTGGTCGATTCAGACGATCCCCGATTGTCCCGGCCGGTCCTAACGCCGGCAAGCAGGGAGGATGGGGATCGTTGACCGGTTCAGGGTTGGAGCGGCCAGAGCCGCGGAAGCACCAGCAGGGTGACCGCCAGCGTGACCAGCGTCAGCGGGATTCCGACGCGCAGGTAGTCGGAGAAACGATAGCCTCCCGGGCCCATGACCATGACATTGGCCGGGTGGCCGACCGGGCTCAGGAATGCCGCCGAGGCAGCCACGGCCACCGTCATCATGAACGGGTAGGGCGAAACGCCGAGGTCGGCGGCTGTATTGAAAGCAATCGGCGCCAGCAGCACCGCCACCGCCGGATTCGGCATCACCTGCGAGGAGAGGGTGGCGAGCAGGAACAGGCCGCCCATGACCGGAACCGGTCCGAGATCGCCCAGGGAACCGACGACCGCGTCTGCCAGGAACTGCGTCGTCCCGGTGCGGTCCATCGCGATTCCCAACGGGAGCATACCGGCGATCAGGAAGATCGCTTTCCACTCGATGGCCCGATAAGCCTCTTCCATGGACAGACAACCGGTGAGCACCATCAGGACGACGCCAACGACTGCAGCGATGGCGATGGAAACCCAGCCGAAGATGACCGGCAGCAGTACGCCGACCATGATCGCCAGCGCAATTGGCGCCTTCTTTACAAGTGGCGGCTCCTGGGCAGCCTCCGAGAGCACAAGAAAATCCGGGTCCCTGCCCAACAGGGCGAACTTGTCCCGTCGCCCATATACAAGCAGCGCGTCGCCGAATTGCAGGGCCCGGTCGGTAAGGTTGGAACGGATGGCCCGCCCTCGGCGCCAGATGGCAATCACGTTCAGTCCGTACTTCTCCCGAAACTGCATCTGCCGCAGCGTCTTGCCCTCCAGCGGGCTGTGTGGGGCGAGAATGACCTCCACCAAACCGACGCTGTCGGACTGCAAGCTGTGTAGTTCGAGCCCGGCATCCGCGTCGATCTCGAGCTCCTGCAGCCCGCGCAGCGTTTCGAGCTCCTGCGGCTCGCCTTTTGCGATCAGCCGGTCGCCGGCCCGGAGCGGGACGAATGGGTTCGGCATCAACTCAACCTGGCGGTCGCGGACGATCCCCAGGATCGCCAGTGCAAACACGGTGCCCATGCGGCTCTCGGCCAGCGTCTTCCCGACAAGCAGGGAGTCTTCCGGCACTTCGAGCGTGATCAGGTGCTCATGCAGCCGGTAGATTTGGCGCAGGTTTTCGACTTTCGTTGGCACACACGAATCGAAATCGGTCTGCTGCTGAAAGATCTCAAGCTGTACGCGCGGGATTTGGATCAGGAGCAGGTCGCCTGCTTCGAGGGCAAGGTCATCGACGTTCTTCAGAATGGCGCGCTCGTTTCTCACGATGGCAATGACGATGACGCCGAACAAGCGCCGGAAATCCCGCTCGAGCACCGTTGCGCCAATGAGTGCGGATTGCTCGCTGATACGCGCTTCAACGAGCTCGATCTCTTCCGACATCAGCTGATCCAGCTCAATGGATTCATCAGCCAGAACGAGGTGGCGCCGACCCCGCAGCTCATCCAGTCGATCGAGCCGGCCAACAACCAGGATCGCGTCCCCCTGGCGCAGCGTGGTGGTTGGCTCGGGCGCCAGCTCCCGGCGACCGTTGCGTTCGATGGCGACAACGTTCAGATCCACCGCCGAACCCAGCCGGCTCTCCGCCAGCGTCTTTCCATGCAGGTTTGATCCCTGTACGAGCCTTGCCCGAAATAGGCGCTCTCGAAAGTCATACACCTGGCCCAGGTAAGAATCCGGGTCGGCTGAACTCTCGCGCGCGATATCGCGCTGGGGCAGAAGACGACGGCCGACGATCACCATGACAGCAATCCCGCTAATCATGACTGCCCCCCCGAGCGGCGCGTAATCAAACAT
>JBFJVD010000116.1:0-9315 GCA_041624375.1 Anaerolineales bacterium | reverse complement strand
TGGCAGCCCGAGTTGCGTCACGCGTCGTCGCCCCACCGACGTCGAGCGGTCGCCGGCGCTTGAGCGTTGCCCGCCACCGGTCGACCACCGCCAACGTCTGCTCGCTGTATCCAGCGACGATCCAGGCGCCACTTCCGGCTGTGGGGCCGCTGCTCGGTTCGGATCTCTCGGCCGGCGAGGGGCCGCTGTGCTGGGATCCGTTCGAGGTTTACCGGGAGGGGCTCGTCACCAACCCGAACGTGTTCGTGATGGGCGAGCCCGGCTTCGCCAAGTCGTCGCTCGTCAAGTGTTGGGCGTACTGGCAGCACTGCCTGTACGGATCGAGCCGGTGGCTCACCTTCACCGACCCGAAGGGCGAGTACTGCCGCCTCGCCGCCCGGATGGGGATGAGCGTAGCAAAAACAGCTCAACGCTGAACATCGAGGAATGCTCCCGATCAGAACTCGCACCTCAAGCATAGACAAGCCGCAGTGGGGAAGGTCGCTTCACGGATGCTGTTCACACAACTCAACCTGTCCGCTCCTCACCCCTCTGGTTTGGGGTGAAAAGCCACCAGCACCCGCCGCTTTGCGTACGCCTCTAGCTGGTCAGGGGTTGGTGAAGGACCAAGCCCGGCCAGTCGAAGAATCACTCGCATAAAGAGCGGATGGAGGGCCAGGCGTTGCTCAAGAAACCATGTGACTTCGGAAGGTTCCGTGATCGGTTCGGCGTAGCCCTGCCAATGCTGGGGGCCGACCGTGACTTCGACGTTCGGATCTGCGAGCAGATTCTGGTACCAGTCAGCTTGCGTCCCACGAGCGGACCCCACGTAGTAGATCCCATCCATTTCATCGTAGAGAAGCGCCGTTGTACGAGGGAGACCCGATCTGCGGCCCCTGGTCTTCACGAGCAGCACAGCCCTTCCAGCCAGCGAGCCAAGACCTATGGCGTAGGCAAGCCTCGGCGGAAGAAATCGAAACAGGCGCCAGGCCCAGCGAGGAAGTCGATCAAACATCGCGAGTCAAGCCTCCGAGGTCCAGAGGTGGTCCTCCGATCGTTGATGATCGAGGCGCCGACCCCCCTTGCTCGTCTTGGCTCAGGCGGGTCCCCTGGCCACCTGGCCGGCCAGCGACCACAGTGTCAACCCCCACCAGCCAATTCCAGCGGCAACCAGCAGCGATCCAACAAACACGAGCATAGGCAGTGTATTCCCCAACGGCGTGGCCAGAAGTCCGATCACCAAGAACACAGCGGCCAGCCTGGGGAAGATTCCTGCCCGGATCACCGAGACGCTGAATAGGATGACGCCAAGCATCGCTACGAGACCCGACCCAAACAGCACAAACGCGGCGGAGCTGCCGCGGAGCTGCGACAGCACATCTCCGGACAAGACCGGAAGCACGAAACCACCGAAGAAGTCCGCGCTCATGAGGAACGCAAACCCGATAAACAGGACAATGTAGCCGACACCGCCCAGCAGCCCGGATTGCTCCCGCTGCCAGAGGTACAACCCCGTGATCCCGAAGAGACCGAACAGGAATCCGAAGAAGTTGAAGATCGGGCCACCGGACAGATCCAGGACGTTAGCAAGAAGCGAACCAATGGCAACACAGATCGCTGCGAGCAAGGCAGCTGCCCCGCTCAGTCGATAGAGGCTTGAAGTAGACATTGAATCCTCCGCGCTGGCTCCCCGTTGCGGACCATCGCTACGCGTCGGCGCTGCCGACGCACGTCGCCCTTATGAAGCTTGGCTTTGATGAATTCTGCCGTCTGCAGCAGCTGAAACGCCAGGCTTCCCTCATGTTTCGAAAGAGACGGTGTACCTGCTCGCTCGCCGTCAGATCGCTTTCCGGACGATTGAGATCGAGTCCAATTTACGATAGGTCCTGAAGCCAAAGGAGGTGTACATGGTGAGCGGGCCGCGGAAGTTGGAGGCGTCGTCTGCTGCGGCGTTCCTCGGGTAAGCCTCGGCGATCGACAAGCCCTGGGCAGCAAGGGCCTCGCAAGCTGCCTGCAGCAGCGCCACGGCGACGCCGGCGCGGCGGTGCTCACTGGCGACGATAGAACATACGATGGAACCAACTTGCTCCGCGTCCTCAACCACCAATTTCGGATCATGGGCGAGCGCAGGGATCGTCAGCCGGGGTGCGGCCTTGCACCAAGCGACCGGCTGTTCCGCGCGGTAGGCAAGGAACCCTTCAATCGCACCCGCTTGGATAAACTCGGAGGCAGCAGCCCGGTTCTGTGCGGCCGTGCGCGTCTCCCATTCATCCGGCGCGGGGTTGTGGTGGAAGAAACAGTAGCATGCGGCCCAATGCGGATTGTCCGCGAAAGCGGGGCCGTCAAAGAAGCTTAAATAGTCTGGCAGAAGGGCCGGCGTGAGAGCGCGAATGACAACTTCGGGTGTCATGATCCGACCTTTTTGAAGACTCGTGGTCTGGTGAAGAACCACTCAACGAACCTGTTTGATGGCTAGAAATTCTTCACGGCTCTTCGTTCGTGGTATGGGCTCCGTTGCGCTTCTTCGCTTAAACCGTTGGGTCCGGATCTCTTCAATCACCTCGAATTGGGCCGATGAGATCTAGCTTGACTGACCGTTCGACGCACCGTTTCGCCGATAGACTTGGACCACCCACAACAATGTCTTGCTGTTGGAGATTGGTTCCAGGCCATGGGCGGCGATGAGCGACTCGACCACTTCCACCGGATAGACGAAACCGCGAAATTGGCTCTTCCTGATCCTGAAGTAGAGATTCTCGAGCCAATTGAAGGCTTTCAACCACCAATGGTCACGGGGATAGATCACGCCATAGTAGCGTGACGCCAGTGGCACCGAGCCCCCGACGAGCGCTGGCAGGTCGTCATAGCAGCAGATCACCCGATCCAAGGTCACGATATCGGCCGCCGTGAGCTCGCCGGCGATCTGGACGAAGTCTGCGTGGAAGGAACGAATTCGGTCGGCGTGTCCTTGCCGCTCCGCCTCTGCAGCGGCGGCCTCGAGGTATGCGCTGGACGCGTCCACGCTGGTTACATGGCCAACACCGGCTCGGATCAATTCATGCTGCAGAACCCCAACACCGCCCCCGATATCGAGCAGGGTGAGCCCATCGACCCCTTCGGAGGTCAACGCCTCAAGCAGCATTCTTGTGGATTTGTCGGGGCCATTCTTTCGGTAGCGCTCGAGGTCCCCTTCGGCCATCGACGCATCCATCACCTCTTCGATCCCGGCGGCCTGGCAGCAGTCCATCTCACAAACCTCCCAGCGGCAGGTCGGCCCCGCTGTCGAGATCAGGTTTCATCGTTGGAACTGACCTTCGCATGAAACAGAGAGGGGATCCGACCGCCCCTCGATGTGACATGGCCTTTCTCCTCTCAGTGACCAACCAGGTTCCGTTCGATGTACGCACACCGGCCTTTCAGCGATTAAGCTACCGATGCCGGACGACGCCCATGCGGATCCGATGATGCAGCAGAAGGATCCCGTGAATCAGGGCTTCAGGGCGCGGTGGGCAGCCGGCGATGTAAATGTCAATGGGCAGAACCTCATCGGCACCCTGGACAACGGCGTAATTGTTGAACAGCCCGCCACTGCTGGCGCACTCGCCCATCGCGACCACCCACTTGGGATCAGCCATTTGCTCATACAACCGGCGTGCCACCGGTGCCATCTTGCGCGTCAAGCGTCCAGCAACAATCATCAAATCAGCCTGGCGCGGTGTGGGGCGAGCATACTCCATCCCGAAGCGTGCGATATCGTAGTGGGAAGCACCGGCCGAGAATCCCTCAAAAGCACAGCACGCGGTTCCGAACATGAGCGGCCACATGGATCGAGTGCGGGCCCAACGCACGGCCCGCTGAAGCGGAAGCAGGAGCAGATTGGGCGGTCCGGCGCAAGCCACGCTCCCGCGCGGGCCTCTCCCACTAGACAAGGGTGAATCGCTCCTTTCGCCCTGTTGGCCATCTTCCGTATGCCACCCGATGTTGATCGGGCAGATTGGAGCCCGAAGGATCAAGACGTCTGTCCCCATTCTTGCACACGAACGCGGAATGACAAAATCGCGTTGGATCGCTCGAACCCGCTAATGCGTAGAGAGCGCTCGAGCAGGTCGTGTTGGCCGAAAGGCGGGGGCGAGCCAGATAGCTGCGGTCGAAATGAGGACAGCCGCTCCTGCAACTGCAAAGGCAGTCGCATAGGTTCCCGCGAGGTCGAATAGGCGACCGGCTAGCCAGGGAAAAGCTGCCGCGCCGGCCCCAAAGGAAGCGCCCATAGCACCATTGATCGCGCCCACCGCATCACCCGGGAACAAATCGCTGGCGATCGCTGTCACCAGCGAGGCGCGCGAACCCTCACCGAGCCCCAGCATGATCGCATACAGCAGCAGCCATGCCGATTGATCAGGACGTTGAAGCCCGGCAAGGATGGCGATGGCCGTCAGCAGGCAGATCGACCCAAGCCCGTAGGCCATCCGCCGCCCAACACGGTCGGAGAGCGCGCCGACGGCAACAAAGGAGATGGCGGTGACCGCGCCGGAAAGTCCGATGGCCGAAGCGGCGAAGAAGCGATCGAAACCCACATCAACGACGGCGGCCAGCTGATGGACCGTGAGCATGCGGAGGGGTCCAATAGCCCCCAGCCCGGCCAGGATGAGCAGCCAGAAAGCCGGGGTGCGCATCGCATCGGCCATCGACCAGCCGCTGCTCTTGAGCGCGGTTTGACTGGCGCTCAGTTGGGATTGCTCGCCGTCAGGGCCCAACCCTTTTTCGGATGGATCCAGCCGCAGCAAGAGGACGATCGCTGGGATTGTAGAGAGCGCGAGGCCCGCCAGCGCCACATAAGTCAGGCGCCAGCCTAGCGTGCTGATCAGGCGTTCCGTGAACGGTGTCAGTGTCAGCGTTCCCAATCCCGTGCCAGCGAACGCGATTCCTATGGCCAAGCCTCGCCTGCGCTTGAACCAGCGCGCAACGAGCGAGGCGAGCGGGCCCAAGCCCAGAATCGTTATTCCGAGACTGGCGACGACGCCATAGGCGAGCGCCAGATGCCACAGGGTTTGGACCCTACTGCTAAGGAGAAGGCCGACAGACAGAATGGCCGCACCGAGGCCGAAGATGCGCCGCGCCCCAAAGCGATCCAGCGCCCTGCCGGCCAGGGTGGAGCTGCTCGCGAAGACGAGCATGCTGATTGAGAAGATCAACGCAGTCTCGGCGTGCGACCAGCCAAATTCATCGATGAGAGCAACGAAAAAGACGGCGAAAGAGAGCCGGATGCCAAAGACAACGGCGAGCGTCAAGCAGGAGACGCCAACGATCACCCAGCCATAGAACCAGCGCGCGGGATGGCTCCTGTTGAGTTCAACTTCCGGCGTATCGGGCATCTTGAACTGAGAATCTCATTGTCAACTGAGCCGATCTGACATGCCCTGCATCGCGGCCTGCCGGCGGTGCAGGGCGATCGCCAGAAACAGCGCGAGCAGAGAGCCGAGCGAAAGCGAGGCAAAGGCCCAGCTCCAGCCTGCGTTGAGGGTGACCGGCGCCACTCCCCCAGCCGCAGCCGCTCGGTCAAGAATGCCGCCGAATACGAGCGGGGCAATCCCGCCTGCCGCAAAACCCAGGAATGAATACACCGCCAGCGCACGACCGAGATACTGCGGCGGGACCGCCTCGGTTAGGGAAGCGGAAATGACCGCCGAATCGGCGTTTGCCAGTGAGGCGGCTAGCAATCCAAGCAGCGCGACCACGATCCAGGACATGGTCATCGAAAACCCGAGCCCGAGGACGGCAAGGAAGCTGGCGGCCGCCGCAAGGATCATGGTGCGGGTCCGGCCGAAATGGTCCGAGAGCGCCGCGACGGACGCGGTCGATACGGCGCCCAGCAATGTGGCCAGGCCTGCCAGACTGGCTCCGCTCTGCGTGGCCTGCGCAAGCCCGACACCGGAACGGGAAAGGAACGCCGCCAGGTAGGCAGCCAACCAGCCCCGCAGCCCGAGCACTTCCCAGGCATGGGCTGTGTAGATGGCGGTGACGAGCAGCGCGGAGCGGCTGCGCAGCAAGTCTCCCAATGAGGCCGGCTCGAACGTTGCGGCTTCGGGCGGCGGGACTCCCCTGGACAGGATAGCGAAGCTGCGCCAGGCGACCAGCGCCCCCAGGAGCGGCCCGAGCGAGGTCAGCGCAAAGGCCATGCGCCAGCCAAGCGTAGCTGCGAGCTGACCTCCAAGCGCAATGGAAGCCGCCGAGCCGACCGTGAATGAGGCGACAAAGATCCCAAGCGCACGCCCACGCTGGCCTGGAGGGAATCGTTGAGATAGCATCCGCACCCCTGGCATATAGATCCCGGCCACGCCCAGGCCAACAGAAGCCCGAAACAGCACCGCCCCGGCCGCATCGTTCGCGAGCAGCGCCATACCCAGGTTGCTGAGGCCTGCCCAAAGGGCGCCTCCAGCGATGACCCGCTCGGCGCCTACAAAATCGGTGAGCGAAGAAAGCAAGAGCACCGCCAATATGTAGCCAATCTGACCAGCCGCCTGGATTGCTCCCGCCTGGGCGTTGGTCAGCTGAAGGTCATCTTGGATGAGCGGCAGTGCGCCAGCGAAGTTGAGGAAAACCAGCACGGTGCTGGCCTGTGTGACGCAAAGGATGACGAGCCAGCGCGAGGATGAACTTCGCGAAGACATTTCGCTCGGGGTGTTGTCGGAGGATGGGTGAGACAGCGCGCCTCAGCCGCCCAAGAAGGCCCGGCGGACCTCCGGATCGTCCAGGAGCTCTTGGCTGGGTCCCTGATAGGAGTTCTGGCCCAATTGAAGTACATAGCCCCGGTCGCTGATCCGCAGGCCCTGGCGAGCGTTCTGCTCGATCATCAACACCGTCAGTCCCAGCTCCTTGTTCAGGTACCCAATCTGTTCAAAGATCATCTTGGTGATCACCGGTGCAAGACCGGCCGACGGTTCGTCCATTAAGAGCAGCTTGGGGTCGTACATCAGGGCTCGGCCGATCTCAAGCATCCGCTGCTCACCGCCGCTCATCGTGCCGGCAATCTGCTTCTGGCGTTCCGCCAGACGGGGGAACAACTCGAAGATCTCATGGATCCGCTTCTGGACACGGTTCATGTCGCTTTCGAGAACCATCCCCATTTCTAGATTCTCATGGACCGTCATTTGTGGGAACACGCTGCGAAGCTGAGGCACAATCGAAACACCGGCCCGCAGCATCTCCTGTGGTCGGTAGTGGGTCACCTCCGCGCCGTCGAAGTACACGCCGCCTCGCCGGACCTGGATGAACCCATAGACCGCCTTGAATACGGTGGACTTTCCGGCGCCATTGGGCCCGATCACACATGCAATCTCACCTCGGTTGACGGCCAGATTGACGCCCTTGAGGATGTCGAGCTTCTGGTAGCCGGCGTACAGGTCGATGATGTCGAGGAAGCTTCGTTGGTCTGTCATGAGCCGAAGTAGGCCTCAATCACATCTTCATCGGCCATCACTTCCTCAGGTGTACCTTCGGCCAATTTCTCTCCAAAGTTCAACACAAACACCCGGCTGCACAGATCGCCGATGAACTCCATGTTGTGCTCAATGAGCAAGAAGGCCTTCCCCTGTTCCTCCGACAGATAGCGGATGCGTTCAACGATCGTCTGGATCAGGACGGGGTTGATGCCTGAAGCGGCTTCATCGAGCAGCACGAGCTCGGGGTCGGGCATCAGCGCCATACCGATCTCTAGGAGTCGCTGTTGTCCACCGGACAGGTTGCCGGCATCCTCGTCGATCAGGTGATCGATTGTAAGGAACTCCAGCAGTTCGCGGGCCCGCACCTCTGTTCCGGGTTGGCTGGGACGGAGCTGGCGGATCAGCGACTCACCCCGCCACTGACGGCTGAGCAGCATGTTTTCCAGGACGGACAGCCGGCGATAGACACGGAAGACCTGAAAGGTGCGCGATAGGCCCATGTGCGCCACCTGATAGGGCTTCTTCTTCGAGATTTCCACATCTTTGAAGAAAACGCGACCGGCGTCGAGGTTCTGAACGCGGCTGAGGCAGTCGAAGAGCGTGGTCTTCCCGCTGCCATTCGGGCCGATGAGGCCGACGATCTCTCCCGGGTAGATGGAGAAATCGACGTCCAACAGCGCGGTCAAGCCGCCGTAGTGCTTGGTTACGCCCCGTCCTTCGAGGAGGGGACGATTGTTGTCAGGCTTTGCGGTCATGGGTTGGAGGTGAACTCACTGGGATGGCGCCTCTTCTGAAGAGCTCCGGAACCAGTTGCGCACGATCTTGTTGAGGCTGGTGCCGCCGCTGTCCTTGCTAAAGAGCCCCATGATTCCTTCAGGAACAAACAAGACAATGGTGATCAGTAAGATGCCCTCAAAGATTTGATGAAACAGGAGGAAATTGGCCCACACCACATCGCGCAGCCAGTAGATGACGGCAGACCCGAGCGCCGGTCCCGCGACGGTCCCCAGACCGCCTAACATGCTCATCATGACCATATCGATGGTACGGGTTTGTTGGAACGCGATGTCGACATCGATGAAGGTGTTCTGATAGGCCCACATACCGCCGACGATTCCCGTCAGCAATGCGGATATCCAGAAAGCCGTGATCTTGTGCAGTGTCGTATTGATGCCGCGCAACTCGGCCCCTACCTCGTCTTCCCGGATGGCGACCAAGCTGGCGCCGAATTCGGTGCGCCGGATCCACCAGACCAGGGTCAACACAACGACGGCGATCCCCAGGGAGAGGTAGTAGAACATCGGGCGGTTGAGGTAGACGGGCAGATTCAGGCCAAGTCCGCCCCCCGAGATGTTGCTGTTCACCCGGACCAGTTCACGCATCGCTACCAGCGTCCCTAGCATGGCGATGGAGAAGTAGGGTCCCTTGAGACGGAGGGTGGCGGCGCCGATAACGATCGCAAAAATCGACGCAATAACACCTCCGGCAAGCATGGCCGACCAGAAGCTCCACCCGGACAGGACGGCGGGCCACTGATCCCAGCGGGACGCGCCCATGAGCAGGGCGGTGGCAAAGGCGCCAAGCCCGAAGAAGACGGCGTGCCCAAAATCAACATAGCCCGTGAACCCGGCTGTGAGATTCCAGTTGCTGGCCAGGATGATCAGGATGAACATCTGGGTGAACGAGAGCAGGACTGCGTTCGTCACCGGCTTTTCCTCGATCAGGTAGTTGCAGCCTGAGGTCGTAATTTGGCTGCCGAACTCCTCCGCCTCCATGCACCATTCCCGGGCAAAGAAAAGGGTAGGGATCAGGAGCAATACGACGAGGAGAATGATCTTCGTCCAGCGCCCGAAGATCAGGTTCCTGAGAGCGGCGAGGAGCGAATCCACGGGCTAGC
>JBFJVD010000115.1:0-9385 GCA_041624375.1 Anaerolineales bacterium | reverse complement strand
TTCGACCTTGGTCCGCTGATGAACCACAATCAGTCGCTGCTAGAAGCCATTGGTGTATCCTCGGCCGAACTCAACTGGCTGATCCAGACCGCACGTGGTGCGGGCGCGCTGGGAGCGAAGCTGTCGGGGGCGGGCCTTGGGGGAAATATGATTGCGCTTGTCGATCATGAATCGGTGGAGCGGGTTGAGATTGCGCTTCGCCGTGGCGGCGCACGGAGCGTCCTGCTTACGGAGGTGGCCCCCTGATCTTCTTGAAGCTTGGCGGCTCGCTCCTCACCGAGAAGGCTAAAGAAGCCACAGCACGCCACGCCACGATCCGGCGGGTGGCGGCCGAGATTGCGAAAGCCCATCGGGAAGATCCCACGCTCCAGCTTCTGCTCGGCCACGGCTCGGGATCCTTTGGCCACCAGGCTGCTGCGAAACATGGAACCCGGCTCGGTGCAAGAAGCGCCCAGGATTGGGCGGGGTTTGCCGCTGTCTGGCACGCAGCCATCCAACTGAACCGACTTGTTCTTGACGAGCTGATCCAAGCGGGCCTGCCGGCGGTGGGCTTCGCTCCCTCGGCTTCGGCAATCTGCAGCAATGGAGCACTGAGGTCAATGGCGGTCGAGCCGATCGAACGAGCCCTCCACGCGGGGCTGCTGCCTGTGGTTCACGGAGACGTCGCCTTTGATCGGAAACAGGGCGCGACGATCCTCTCCACGGAGCAAGTCCTCTCCCACCTCGCTTTCCCCCTCAAGCCCACCCACCTGCTGCTGGCCGGGCGTGACCCAGGGGTCTACGCGGATTATCCGGCGACAGAGAATGTGCTCGAGCGGATCAGCGAAGAAGACCTGGCGCGCCACCCGCTCGAGGGATCCGAGGCCACCGATGTCACCGGAGGGATGGCCGAAAAGGTACGCGAAGCGCTGGCACTCTCACGGCGACTCCCGGACCTCGAGATCCGGATCTTCTCAGCCGAAGAGCCGGGGTCACTCAAACAGGCGCTGGCCGGGAAACCGCTTGGAACCCTCGTCCGAAGCCGGAACGCTGCACACCCTGCTGAGTTAGAATGACCGACGGGGGTTGAGTGACCCCGATCCGGTACTGATCCCTTAACGCAGGAGTCCAATGGATGAAAGCACTGCTTGAGAAGCTGCAGATCGATGCGGTGAATCCCGGCGCGTGCACCGGGCCAGGCGGCTGGATCGAAGACTCGGCGGGTGCCGAGCTCGTTTCCTACAATCCAACCACCGGCGATCCAATTGCTAAAGTGATTCAGGCGACCCCACAAGCGTACGACGCCGTTGCAGCGGCGGCGAAGGGTGCCTTTGCCGCGTGGCGGGACGTCCCTGCGCCAAAGCGCGGCCAGCTGGTCCGCGATCTCGGCAACGCCGTCCGCGAGCTGAAGGAGCCGCTGGGTGATCTGATTACGCTCGAGATGGGCAAGATCCGCGTCGAAGGTCAGGGCGAGGTGCAGGAGATGATCGATATCTGCGACTTTGCCCTCGGGCTTTCACGCCAGCTCTATGGCCTGACCATGCATTCAGAGCGGCCGCATCATCGCATGTATGAGCAATGGCATCCGCTCGGTGTCGTCGGCGTGATCACCGCCTTCAACTTCCCGGTGGCGGTCTGGTCGTGGAACGCCACCATCGCTGCGGTCTGCGGGGATACGGTGCTGTGGAAGCCCTCCGAATTCGTGCCGCTTTGCGCCATTGCCGTGCAGAAGATCTGCAACCAGGTCATGGCAGATCACGGCGTGACCGGCATCTTCAACCTGGTGATCGGCGACGGACCCACGGTGGGCGAGCACCTTCTGGAGGATCGCCGGATCCCTCTGGTTTCATTCACCGGCTCGACGAAGACGGGTCGGCACGTCGCAAAGCGTGTCGCTGGACGGCTGGGCCGCACACTGCTCGAGTTGGGCGGCAACAACGCCATCATCGTCGAGGAAGATGCCGATCTCGATCTGGCGACCCCGGCGATCCTGTTTGGCGCGGTCGGCACCGCCGGCCAGCGCTGCACCACGACGCGCCGGATTTTGATGCATCGCTCGATCGCGGACCGACTGACCGAAGATCTCGTCCAGGCCTACCAGCAAATCCGTATCGGCGATCCGCTCGAAGACGCCACATTGATGGGTCCACTGGTCAATCCTCAAGCGGTGGAAGAGATGCTCTCCGCCCTGGAAGAGGCGGAATCCGAAGGCGGTGAAGTCCTCACCGGGGGCAAAATGCTGCCAGAACTTGGGCCCAATTTTGTCGAGCCAGCCATTGTTCGCATGCCGGAGCAGACCGCATTGGTGGAGCGGGAGACCTTTGCGCCCATCCTCTACCTCATCGAGTACGGCGAACTGAACGAAGCGCTGGAGCTGCACAACCGGGTACCTCAGGGGTTGTCAAGCGCCATCTTTACGGACAGCATGCGCAAGATGGAAGCTTTCCTTTCGGTGATGGGCTCCGACTGTGGTATCGCGAATGTCAACATCGGCACAAGTGGCGCTGAGATCGGCGGCGCCTTCGGCGGCGAGAAGGACACAGGGGGAGGGCGAGAGTCAGGCTCCGACGCCTGGAAGAACTACATGCGCCGGCAAACCAACACGATCAACTGGTCGCGCGACCTGCCGCTTGCCCAGGGGATCCAGTTCGGGAGTCGAAGCTCTCGATAGCCAAACAAAGATAGATGACAAACGTGTCCGCTGGGCATCCAGCGGACACGTTTATTTGGTCATTCCCTCAAAGACAAGATCAGGGAGTCGATGTCGCCGTCGGCGAGGGGGTCGTGGTTGCTGACGGGCCCGGCGTTGGGGAGGGCGGTGGCGTAAAGGCCGGCACCACGCCGGCGTTGCCCGACAATGTGACCGCGCCGCCCCAGATCCAGCCATCCCGGCCTTGCTCGCGGGTGATAAACCACCAGGTGCCATTCACCGGGTTTTCATAACGACCAACGATGCGCGCCGACTGGTTCTGGAGCAGGAAGTCGATCACCTCGTAGACTTCATCGGGCCCCTGCCGGACGTTGGCGTTGTAGTTCGCTGTCACCGTTGCCTGACTCGGAGTCGCCGTAGCAAGCGGGGTGGGCGTCTCCAGGATTTCCGTTGCCGTGGGAGTGACCGGAGTTGCGGTTGGGGTTGGACTGGCCGCCTGGCGAGTCATTTCAGCCATCGCCTCGGCGGTCTGCAGCACCTCTCCACTCGAGAGCGTCGGCGTTGGCGTCTCGCTCGGCGCTCCGCCGCAGCCGGCAATAAGGACAGTCGTTACAATCACACCGATCAATTTGAGCTTCATGGCCCTCGTCCTCCTCCATTCAAGCGAGCCGTCCCGTCAGCGATCGAGATCCAGACTCACTGGGCCGCTTGCGGATGAGAGTATACCGCGAGGTGCAGACGTTCACGCGCCCAGTTCCTCACAAATGGTACAAGCGTCCTGTCGATCAACCCCTCATGAATCCGTATGATAGAGAAACCATGTACCGTGAACCGGAAACGGACCAGATGCTCCGGCCACCCGAGGCGGACGATCTTGCACTTAAGGAAGCACAAGAGCAGGCAGCGCGCGCTGAGAAACGCCTGCTGGACGCGGCCATCGCATTTTGCGACGGGCAAATCAGTGCGGGCCAGCTAAAGGCGGTGCGCGAGTTCCATCGCGAGAAGCTGGCGCGTCTCGAATTCTTGCGGCGCGGGCAGCCCACTGCAACCGAAGACGAAGAGCCGGCGGCTGTCTTGCCGGCCGATCCCGAGCCCACACAGCCCCTGATCGAGTCAGCCGTTCCGCAGCCGATGCACGCACCGCCAGAGCTTCGGGCGCGGCTACGAGAACTCGAAAACAAGCTACACGATCTGGATCGTCGCTTGCAGGCCGGTGATATCAATCGCACGCAATTCGAGGCGATCCGAAGCCACTATATTGAACAGCGACTTTCCGCGCTCGAAATGTATGAACGCCATCCGGAAAGCGAAGGATGGCGCCTCGTCCTGGAAGAGGGCAAGACGACCGTCCTGATGCAGCTGAACGAGGCAGCCTGCTCCTGCGTCGCCCTTTACGAATTGGCCACGCGCGACCAGCTCTATGTCCACGGCGTCCTACCGCCCGAGGCCGAGGAGGCGATGACGCTGCTCAGGACCTTCGGCTCACCGGAAGCCGGCGCGAGCAAAGGCAAGATGTATGCCACTCGCACCGACAGCGGGCTCACCCTGCTGCTCATTCCGGGGCGCTATTCGGCCGCCCTGGTTGTCTTTTCCGAGGACCCTCCCAGCTGGCAGGTCCGCGCGCTGCGCGAGGTCCTGAGCAACTTCGAGATCGCCAACCGGGTCTCCCTCGATCGCGCCGACCGGCGCGCTTTGATCTTCCCCAACCTGCGGCGCTTCGTAAAGGGCTGATCTTCCCCGCCTTTACATCCGCTTTCATTTGCTGTTAGAGTCAGTTGGCAGCATCTCATGTCGCCAACAGATTTATTGTTGTTCCTCTTATCCTGGGTCGTGATTTCTTTTGGAGCGGTGGTCTCACCGGGCCCCGTTTCTGCGGCGATCGTGAGTGAGGCGCCAAGGCATGGCTGGCGCGTTGGTCCGCTGGTGGCCACTGGACACGCAGCCCTCGAGCTGCTGGTGACCGGATTGATCGCTGTCGGCCTGGCAGGCTATCTCGCTGCTCCGGCGGCCCAGAGAGCAGTGGCCCTCGCGGGCGGTCTCATGCTTCTCTACCTGGGTGCGAACTACTTGCGTGGCGCGTGGCAGCATTCACTTCGGCTTCCGGACCCCGGCGCCGAAGTAGAGCCTCGTTCTCAATCTGCGCTCTTCGCTCTAGGGATTATTACCACAGTCTCGAATCCATTCTGGTATGCCTGGTGGTTCACAGTTGCCGCGGGATACCTTTCGCAGGCTCAGGTGCAGATCCCGGCAGGCGCGGTGATTCTCTACGTGGCACACATCAGCGCAGATTACCTCTGGGATACCCTGCTCGCGATAGCGAGCAGTTCCGGTAGACGCTGGCTGAGCCCGGCACGCTACCGGGGGCTCATCTTCATCACCGGAGGATTCATGGCGTTCCTGGGGTTGCGCTTCATCGCCACCGGCCTGGCAAGCTAAATCCTTTCACTGAAGAGGATAGGATGCAGACGACGATCGTCGCCGAAGACCCTGAAACTCGAGATTACCTGGGTTACGTCCTGCGACACGCCGGATTTATCGTCGCCCCCAAGGTCGATATGGCGACCGCTATTCGAACCTGGGATGCCAGCCCCACCGATCTGGTGATCCTGGTTCTTGAGGCCTCCGAGGTCAAAGCGGGCGATGTCGAGCGCTTCCGAGAGCTAACCGATGTGCCGTTACTGATCTTCCTTGAGGATGTGAAAGAACGGCAGGTCGAAGCGTTCCTTGAAGCCGGCGCCGACCTCGTGCTCGACTACCCGACCGGACCACGCTCATTAATCGCCTACACGCGTGCGCTTCTGCGACGCAGCCGCGGTCAGGGGAGCCTGGCGGCGCCTTCGATCCATGCAGGGCCAGTGCGCATCGATCCCTCCCGTCGAACGGTGGAGGTCGGGGAGTCTGGGCCGCGCCGCCTGACCCAACTCGAATTCCGCCTGCTCCACATGCTGATGACCCATCGCGGCCAGGTCTTACCCGGGGACATGATCGTGGAGCGCGTATGGGGCTACACGGAAGGCGGTAGCCGAGAGCTCGTTCGAGGCCTCATCAGCCGGCTCCGTGCGAAGGTTGAACCCGATCCAACGCGGCCGCAATTCATCCACACCGTTCCCGGAGTCGGCTACCTATTTGATCTCGAATCCCCAGGTGTCTGATACAGATATTGAACAATCTTCCGCGCACTTAGACAGCTTTTATACGCTCCCCGCACCTTATTTCGACGCCACCGGCGTACACTTCGTGCCGCAGAACCGTAGAACGAAGGAGCACGAGCATGTCGGAATCGCTTTGCCCAGAGTGCGACAGCGAAGTAAAATTGGGAAAGACCGTGAAGCTCGGGCAGCAGGCTCGCTGTGGATCCTGCGGCGCGGATCTTGAAGTGGTGAGCTTGACGCCGGTTGAGCTGGATTGGGTATTGGAAGAGGAAGAATTCGACGACGACGACTTCGACTATAATGACGAGGATGAGGAGTTTGAACTCGACTACGATGAAGAGTTCGACGACTGAGTCCTCGTTCCGGGTCAAACAGGATAGACGTCGTGCAAGCTGGCCCTCATGGCCAGCCACTGATAGTGACCAACAAAACACACGCCGACGTTCCCGGGGCGCAACCTGCGGGTGCGCCCCGCCTTTTATTTCTTGAGGAGCCATGGACAAGAAGGAATCACCCGCCCCGACCAACCCGCCAAGAACGCTAGGGCCTGTCCCCAATCTTGAACAGCACGTCCGATCAGATTGGTGGCGAGGCATCTTTAATGCTCTCTATCTGAAGACAGACGGCGACGTGGTCGACGATCCACGGATCACGAGCAAGGAAATCGACACCTTCCTCGAGATTTTGCGCCCGTCCCCGGAGGCGAAGATCCTCGATCTGTGCTGTGGGCAGGGGCGACATACACTTGAACTCGCCGCACGTGGATTCCTGCAAACCGAGGGGTTGGACCGCTCCCACTACCTCATCCAGCGCGCCCGACGCACCGCGCGCAAGCGTGACTTGCCAACTCGCTTTCGGGAAGGTGATGCTCGTAAGCTGCCTCAGTCGGACCAGTCCATGGACTACGTCATGATCTTGGGGAACAGCTTCGGCTACTTCGAATCGGTCGATGACGATCTCCGAGTGTTGGAAGAAGTCTTGCGGGTGCTGCAGCCTGGGGGACGCATCTTGATCGATGTTGCCAACGGGGAATTCATCCGCCAGAACTTCCTCGCCCGCGCCTGGGAATGGATCGATCGAGATCACTTCGTATGCCGAGAGCGGTCCCTTTCCGATGACGGAGAGCGGCTTATCTCCCGCGAAATCATCACCCATGCTGAAAAGGGAGTTCTCGCCGATCAGTTCTATGCGGAACGTCTTTACAGCGCCGAGGAGATCACCCAATTGCTGAATCGGGCGGGCTTCGCCCACAGCATGGTCCACGGCACCTTTCAGCCAGAGTCACAGCGCGATCAAGACTTGGGCATGATGGAGCAGCGACTCATCATCACTGCTGTCGCCCCGCCACAGGCGCCCAGGAAGCGTCGTTCCCAGCCGAAAATCGATCTGCACGTCGCTGTCCTGTTCGGTGACCCTAGCCTTCCCGATGCGCTCAAGCCCTCGACGCTCTTCGATGAAGACGACCTGGAAACCGTCCAGCGTCTCAAACAGGCGCTTCCCACGAATGGGCGCTATCGCTTTACCTACCTGGACCGGCACGCAACGATGCTCGATGACCTTAAGGGTGGCACGTTCGACTATATCTTCAACCTCTGCGATGAAGGCTACTGGAATGATCCCCGCAAGGAGCTGCACGTTCCCGTCCTGCTGGAGCTGCTAGATCTGCCCTATACAGGCGCTGGACCCCAGTGTCTCGCCTACTGCTACGACAAATCACTGGTCCGCGGCATCGCCCAAGAGATGGAAATCACCGTCCCCGATGCGGCCTTCATCAAGCCGGAGGATTCAACGTTCGATTTGCCGTTCGGCTTTCCGGTGATCGTCAAACCAAATTTTGGCGATTCCAGCTTTGGCATCACCCAGCGATCCGTCGCGCACACCCCCGAAGAATTGCTGCGCGCCGTCTCCAACATCCGCTCTAAGTTTGGCTATGAGAAGCCAATCTTGATCGAAGAGTTCCTGACCGGGAAGGACCTGAGCGTCGGCATCATTGGAAATCCGCCCGATGACTATCAGATCCTGCCGATTATTGAGGAAGACTACAGCGTCCTCCCGCCGGACCTGCCACCAATCTGCGGCTACGAGGCGAAGTGGCTCCCGGATTCTCCGTACTGGCAGCTACGGTCGATTCCTGCGGACCTGCCGGTCGGAACACGTGACTTCATCGTCCGCTCCTGCCTGAAGCTGTTCGAGCGCCTTGAGTGCCGGGACTATGCGCGCTTCGATTGGCGATTGGATTCGCGCGGTACGCCGAAGCTGCTGGAAGTGAACCCGAACCCTGGCTGGGTCTGGGATGGGCATCTTGCGAAGATGTGCGCAATTGAGCAGATGAGCTACCCGGAGATGCTTCAGGCGATCCTGCGTGCCGCCGAGCGTCGGCTCGGGATCCCGGTCCGCCAGGCCGTACACGCAAATTAGACCAGGCAGACTCAACATGAAACTTCAGCCGGGGTGCCATGTCATGGCGCCCCGGTTGTCGTCATCCCCGGAGTCAGGCGCTGGAGGTCCCCCAAATCCACCATAGACGCCGCTGGGCGGCGCGAGGATAATAGGGGTCGCTTATGAACCGGACTCCTCGCTTTTCTGATCGAACTGCGGTTCGTCGCGGGCTGACCGCCCTTACTCTTCTGGTGGGCGCCCTGGTGCTGGGCGCGCGTCCGACCGGAGCGGCTCAATCCGACTGGACCGGGCTTGTTCCCGGAATTTCCTATCGAGAGTTCCGCCTGCCCGACCCCAACCGGGTCTTTGTCGCTCGCATGGAACGTGCGAACGACAACGTAACGATTGACAGCGCCATCGCCGGCGGCGTTATCACCAATGGGAAGGAAACGGTGAGCGGTATGGCGAACCGCTATCAGGATTCGCTCAATGCGTGGGGCGGCGAATGGGGGCCCAGGAGCCGGGTCATCGTCGCCATCAACGGTTCCTTCCACGACCTGGAATCCGGAATCCCTGAAGGTGGGCAAATCCAATCGGGGACCTATGCGAAGCGCTACGAGGAGCTGGGCGGCTACAGCGGCTTTGTGTGGACTCAGCGGCGGGAGCCGATTCTGGGGCGCTGCCTCGCCCATCCACCCGGGGAACAACGCCTGCGAGTCTTCCCAAGCGAGCGCGAATTTCCGATCGACGATATCAACGGGCGTGTTGGCCGGGATCAGCTCGTGATCTTCACACCCCACTACGACACCCACACAAGCCCTGGTGCCGGCTCGGCCCAATTCCTGGTTGAGCTGCAGGCTCCTGCCAGCCTGCACCGCTACCCGCAGCACGCTCGGGGAGTGGTGCGGCGAGTATTTACGAATGGCGAGAGCGTGCCAATCCCGTTTGGGTATGTGGTCCTGGCTGCGAAGGGGGACCGCGCGGATCGTATGGTTGAGTCCCTGCTGCCCGGGGTTGAGGTAGGCATCTCCTATGCCGTTGACCCGCTGGGCCACAACTGCCGTACCGTCGAGCGAACGGACTGGAGTGAGGCCTACGCCGGTGTGAATGGGAGCTTCCCCTTCTTGTTCGAAGGCCGGGTACGAAGCTTCGACGATCCGGGCGCCCGCGCCCGCAACCCGCGAACTGCAGTCTGCTTTAACGATCGATTTGTCTTCTTCTTGGT
>JBFJVD010000114.1:0-9479 GCA_041624375.1 Anaerolineales bacterium | reverse complement strand
CCTGGCGGCTGTAGATGATCTTCTTTGGGTCGAATCCTTCTTTCACATAGATGGATCGCAGGAACGAGGACGGACTGATGACTGCGCTGACGCCGTTCAGTGCTGCGCGGAGGAACGTCAAGCGCTCGGTGATTCCTTCTACCTGTCGGTCTTGCCCCTGCCAGTACCTCCCCATCAGCCGGGGCGCCAATTGTCGCAGAACCTGATAGCGGCGGCTTTCTTCGGCTAGACACTGTGCGCATCGCACTGGATCGATCGGTGCCTCGGCGAGCGAGCCGTCGCTGCGAAGCATCGTGATCCGCGGACAGAGAAACCAGAAATCCGTGAGGGTCACGATGGTGGGGACGGAAAGGGCCGCGGCGACATTCAGGGCCCCCCCGCCGATCAAGTAGCCCCCGATCAAATGGAATACGTCTGGCCGATCCTGAACCATCCGATCCCTGAGGTGATCCGAGATCCAGGCATTGTCGTAGGACCAGCGGAACGGATCGGGGGATCGATTCAGGTTGAAGCTTAGGCGTCGAACAGAAATCCCATCGAATTTCTCATCAACCCAGGTCAGGTCCGGCTCGGCCTGCGATTCGATCGATTCGACACAGATCACCTGGACGTGGTGGCCACGGGCCTGTAGCGCCGCTGCTGTGTTGTAGGCCCTCCACTCGGCACCCCCGCCATAGCGTGGGGGGAAGTGGTGAACAGCCAGTAGGAGATTCATCATCGCTTTGCGCCCGCTAGAAGGATGCGCCGCGAGGCTGGAGATAAACTGCCGCCCGCCGGACAAACCGCCGGATCATCTGCCGCTCCCACGGGCCGACCAGCCGAAAGGCGAGTGCGAGCAGGCTGTAGGTCACCACACCAACAAGGATGACCAGAATCAGATTCATGGCCTGCGCCGCCCAAACAGCTACCCCCATCAACGCGGCCGCCGCAACGACCCGTACGGCAAGCGAGGTCATCTTCGGCAGCTTCAGCTTGTGCCGCAGAAAAGCATAGAACTGAACAGCACCGATGAAATCCGTAACCACCGTCACCAGAGCCGCACCTACCAGGCCGAATCTCGGGATGGCGTAGAGATTGAGCAGAACATTGGCGGCCGTGTTGAGGCCATAGACTCGCGCCGCCACTCGCTCTTCCCCGATGATCGTAGCCATGCTGCCGGAAAAGCTGGTGAACATCAATAGGGGGATGTCCCAGATCAGGATCTGCAGCGCCAGCCCGGCCGGAAGGAATTCGTCGGTGTAGAGAAAGCGGATGAGTGGGAAGGCGATGAGCATCCCGCCGACAGCGATCGGCAGCGAGATCATAGAGATCAGCTTGACCGAGCGATAGTACCAGCTTTCGACATAGGCCTTGTCGGAGACGTAGGTCCGCGCGAGCGAGGGAACCATCGCACGTTTGATGCCGCGCGACAGAAACATGAGCGAAAAGACGAGGCCATAGGCGACGTTGTACCAGCCGACGACGCGGTCCGGTTCATACATCGAGAGAATGACGGTATCGATCCCGAAGGCGATCGTCAGCATGAGCGAGATCATCCCAAAGGGAAGACTCGCCCGAACCAGCCGGCCCCAAACCCCTGGATCGAGGGTGGCCCCTGACGGCAGCAGACCATGCCGGCGCACCGCCCAGGCTGCGAGCCCGATCTGGAGTGGAAAGCTCAGCAGGCTGGCGACGATCAGATAGATGAATCCAAGTCCTTGAAGAAGGAAGAGGCCGCCAAGGGTGACAAACACGAACCGCTCAAGGATTGTGACTGCGGTTGCGTAATCGAAGCGCTCATTTGCTGTCAACGTCGCCACGAGGGGCGCTTGAATCGCGGCCAGCAAGAAGCTGGTGGTGTACAGGCCAATCCCGAGTACGATCTCGCGGGGATAGCCGAAGACGAACCCGGCGCCGGTGATGACGAACACGCCAAACACTGCGAGCAGCAGGCGCAGGAAGACCAGGTTCCAGAACAGTTTTCGGGTCTTCGACCGATCCCGTGCAATCTCGCGCGTGACGTATTCCGTCATGCCGAGCTCGACGAAAATGGAGAACAATCCGACGAACGCCAACACAATCGAGTATTGGCCAAAGCGCTCATCGCCAAGTCGCCGGACCACAAAGACGTTGAAGAGAAAGGTCAACGCCTTGAGCGCCGTATCGCCTACCGTGAGGAAGGCTGCATTCCGCAGGATGATGCCCCCTGGCCCGGTCGCCTCAGGGGAGGTTGTTCTCGCTGTCAATGCATCCCTCGAAAGAACGAATGGCTGATGTCTGCCCGACCAGGCGCCGCCGTGATTGAAGAACCCGGCGCAGGTCCTAGGCGGACGGCTCGAACGCGGAGCCGGTGACGGCTTGAAGCCGATCCAGGGTGACCCGCAGGCGCCAGTCCATGAAACGGTCGAGTGCCAGATGGCGCAAACGAGACCCTGAATCATTGCTGCGTTGATGGAGACGCCATGCGATCCGTCGCTCGATCCCGCTCCATCCTTCTTCGAGGAGCAGCTGGCGTGCCCTGGCGCCGGTCCCCTGCTGGGGTGCAGCGCCATGCTCAAGCTCGGCGTGATTGAGTTGCGACACCTGTCGGGCAGTTTCGGTCAGCGACACACCACTTCGCTCGGCGGCCTGAAGCACCCCGCTGACCACTGCCCGGAAGTAGGTCCGGGCTACGTACTGGGCATCACGTAGATCGAACCCATGCCCGTAAAGATCGGCAGCCATCACCCCACCACTATTGGAGACAAAATCCGGGAACACACGGACTCCACGGGACGTGAGCGCACGCTCGGCCTCGTCGGTCAGGGGCGCGTTGGCGATGGGCACGACATAGCCAGCCCGAACCAGCTCAACGTTGTCGCCGTGAATCGCCGCTGCCTGCGCGCCCGGCATCAAGACATCCGCCTCCAGCTCATAGAGCCGATGGCTTGGGCGAATCCTCGCTCCACCAAGATGCTCAACCAGGCGGCTCCCAAACGCCTCCCTGAGGCTCATGAGCTGATCCACGTCCAGTCCATTGCCATCAGCTAGGCTGCCGTGGATGGTGGAGATCCCGACGAGAATTGCACCCGCGTTCGCAAGCAGCCGAGAGAGAGCGCCCGCGACCTTGCCGAATCCTTCGATGGCAAAGCGCATACCGGCAAGCTCGCGGCCATCGAATTGGACCACCGTGCGGACCGTTTCAAAGACCGTCAGCGCCGTAACCTGGGTGCTGTCAATTTGCGATCCAGCAAGCGGACGGCCGGCCCCCTGCATAATGGCCTCAAGATCCTCCAGGGTAGTCCCCATATCAACCCCGGGGAAGTAGATGCCCGACTGCACCAGCGGCGAGATGGCCCGGCCAAAGGCTTCCATGATCGAGATTCGGTCTGCAGCGATGGTTTCCTCATCGAGCGCCAAACCGCTTTTCGCGCCACCCAGCGGGACGTTCAAAAAGCCCCACTTGTACGTCATGGCGCGGGCTACCAGCGTAAGCTCCTCCTTCGAGGCGGAGGGACCAATGCGGACGCCTCCAGCCGATGATCCGTTGATCGAACGGTCAATGACAATGTGACCGAGCAGACCCCGCGCCGGGTCCTTAACTTCGACGACAAGCTCTGGGACGGTTTCGGGCGACGTTCCAGTCACCTGGACTTCGGCAGGGCTTGAAGGTATCACGCAGGGACCATTTCTACGGGTTGAGCCCGGTTGGGTTCCGTTGAATCCTCGAGGAAATGCTGCAGCATCATACGGTACGTCATGATGGGAGCGAGCTTCCCGAGGGTCAGTGGCTCATCGCCTGCGAGATGGCGATTCCAGAGCGACTTCAGGTAGGTCTGTGAGAAGAGCCGATCGGCCTCGGGATGCGATTCGAACAGGATGGCTTCCGCCCAGTCGAGCAGATCGGTTCGCAAATACGCCTCATAATCCGCGTAGAGCGTGGCCGGCTCCGGGAAGACCGTCCCCAGATGCCGGTTCACGCGGTGCCTGAGGCGAACGCTCAGCGCATGCACTGCCCGCAGCCGACGGCGGGAAGTGGGGAGCAATTGATCCGAGTCGCGAGGGATCAGCGCCAACCGTGGTGTTTCACGCTGAATCAGCGCATGGTAGAGGTGCTGACCGGTACGCAGGTCCATCGGCAATCCGGTCATGAAGTCGAACAGGTCGTAGTCAAAGAAGGGAGCCCGGGTCTCAATGTGCGAGCGCGCCATGGTCACCATGTTGAAGGACCAGCGCCGCGAGAGGTTTTCGATGTAGAAGTAGTGGCCGCGGACCTCCGGCCGGCAATTGTCGTAGTGCGAAAGCTCCTCCCGGAGAGACTCCAGCGCCCGCCCCTGCATGCGCCGCTGCAGCCCCGGCTGGAAGAGCAACCCTTCCTCTGCCTCGCGCACACCGGGCCACTGCCAAACCTGCGACAAGAGATGGAAGATCTGCACCGTCAGCGCGGTTTTGTCGGCGGCTTTGACCATGATGGGATCCGCCGTCAACTTGGGGGCCATAATCGTGCCCCCGTCCCACCCTGTCAGATTTACATCGATCAGCTCGCGCGCCGCCGATAGCGTGCTCATTCCATGCGCGTGGACCCAGCTGTGTAGACCTTCCGTCACGGTCAGATGGAAGTCGGCGTGCTCACGGACCCATTGGCCGTTTTCTAATTCGAAGAAGTGATGCTGGCTCCCGACCCGACGCGCGATCTTTCGTGCGAGAACCGCATCGCGGCAGCCCTTCTGACCGTAGGTCAGGGTCGAAAACGGGGTGCCGGTTTGAGCGAGCATCCCGGAGAGAATCCTGGAATCCAGGCCGCCGCTGAGATAGATGCCCAGCCTGGCGGGGCCCCTTGACCGCCGGATGACCGCCTTGCGGAGAAGACGCCCGCTCTCCTCCACCGCTTCCGAGAAGGTGGGACGGTGGTGGGGCACCTGGGAGGGATCCCAATAGCGAGATATGCGCAGCTCTTCCGCCTGCAGGTCGTAGATCAACAGAGATCCACCACGCAGTGCATGGATCCCTCGGAAGAACGTCCGCTCGCCCAGCAGCACCTGGAATCGGATGTACTGGGCCAGTGCGGTGTAATCCAGGGCAGGGGCGAAGCCGGCGGCCAGGATTCCCTTCATCTCGGGCGCGAACATAAGCTTCGAGTCGAGCTGCGCGTAGAAGAGCGGATAGAGCCCAAACCGGTCGTTGGCGATCAGGAGGCGGCGGCGCGCCTGATCGCAAATGACAAGTACGAATTCGCCCTGCAGATGAGCCACGAAGGCGTCTCCGTAGCGATCATACAGATCAAGCACGAGTTCTCCGGCGCCGGCTTCCCGCCCCTCCAGCTCACGACCCTCGGCAACATATAGCTCGCCGGTCATCATCAGTGAGGCAGTCCGAGCTTCATTCCAGACCGGCTGCGGCGATGGATTGAAAACTCCGATGCCGATCCGGCCCAATCCGACGCCGGCATCCTCCTCCCGGTGAAGCGTTACGCCATACCAGGGACGATGCGACATTGCCTCGCCCATCCGGGCAAGGCTCTGGGCAAGTCCTGGACGCCTGCGCGCATCCAGAATCCCGAAGATGCCGCTCATCGAACGGCTCCAGCCCCGAATCGTCCTGCAGTGATCCGGATCAGGGCGAAGCTCGAAGCAAGGGAACCGCTCCCGACCAGGGATTGAAATCTGATTGGAGGCTGGATTACTTTGAGATCAGAACGTTCAAGAGCAAGAGGCATGAATATCCGTACCTGCGAAGCGATGTCACATCAGGGGGAGGCGGAATCGGTGCGTTCTCCCGCCAGGATCAAGCCCAGTTCCGCTGCCAGGCTTGCGAGGTCGTCCCGACCTTGCGTGGCCCACCACCACGAGTAGCTCTCAAGTTCAGCGGCCGCTTCGGGAATCTGCTCCAGCAAGGTTGCCGCAGACTCCAGCTCACCCGTCCAGGCCAGGCTGTATCCTAGGGCTTTGACGACGCCGCGATGCCCGGGCGCCGCTGCGAAGGCCGCTTCAAGGTGCTCGCGGGCCTGTGCGAAGTTCTGCTTCCCGCCGGCGAGAAGACCCAGATGGTAGTGAGCGGTTGCGTTCTCCGGATCGTGGACGAGCGCCCTCTCAAATGCCTGTCCTGCCAATTCGAGCCAGCTCCGGTCGATATTTCGATCCGGGGCGGCGGCCGGCCAGTCAACAAGCTCGCCACGCGCCATGTGGATCACACCAAGGTTTGCCCATGCTGCAGCCCGCACATTGACTGACAGGAGAAAGACCACCAGAGCTAGGGTCGCGAGCCCGCCGAAGATCCAGCCGGGCAGCCGCCTTGCGACTGCGCCCGGATGCCAGGTCTGCGTCGCGCCCCCGTTCACGCCGGCTAGAGCCGCTGGGGACCAGGCCAGCCCAAGGAGCAGCGTCATCAGCGGCAGGCCCGCCGAAGGGTAGAGAGGATCGTCGATCCAGCCGTGGAGCCAGATAGCCAGCAGTGATGCCATCGTCGCCCCGGCGAAGAGATGCTCCCTCCAGCGGCCCCTCAAGTCAGGACGAAAGCTCAAGAGCAGCGCAGCGATCGTTCCAAGGATCAGGGCTGTTGCGGACGCGAGCCCCAGAGCCCCCTGTTCAATCAGAAGATCAAGGTACAGGTTGTGCGCATGTCCCAGGAAGAAGTATGGGATCAACAAGAGGTAGCGCGAATACAAGCCTGGAAACGAACTTAGGCCGCCGCCGAGCATGAACACCTCGGAGGCCAGGGAGAGCGAATTCCGATAGAGTCCAAGCCGGCTTCCGGCGGTCTCATCGCCGATCATCCAGTCCCGGAGGGCATTTGAAGCGCCAGGGACGAGCCAGATGCCGGCGAGAACCAGAAGCACAAGACCGAACGCAAGGCCGCCGATGATAGGGCGCACGCCGTACTTTATCTGGAGCCGCTGCGCGATCGGTAGACTGACCGTCAGCGCACTCGCAAGCGCCAAGGCCACCAGCCCGCCGCGAGAGCCGGTGAGCCACAGCCCGGCGGCGCCCAGCCCGAGCGCGGCCAGCGCGCACAGCGCCCACCCGAAGCTCCGGCGATCGAAAGTCGAGAGCAGGAGCGCCGCAGCGAACGGGATAGTCGCTGCCAGCATCCCCCCGATGGAATTCGGTGAGGTGGCAAATCGCGGATCGAGCTCGAGCACCGCGGTCAACGGCTGGTCGAGCAGAAAAACCCCCGCCAGCACCGCAGACAGGCCAGCGAGCCCCACCATGGGCCAGGCCCTGTCTTGCGACCGAACTTCGGCCGCCGCGTCAAAGAGCAATGCCCCGACCAGCAGCAGACGTAAGCGGGCCAGCGCCAGCTGACGATCGTAGGCCGCCCAGAGGCCGACCACTGCGCTGAGTATGAAGAGTAACAGAAGCCAGGCTACCGGCGTTCGGGTGAACGGCCGCCGGCCCTGGAGCAGCAAGGCGGCCTGGGGTAGCGCCGCCAACGCCACGCCCCCCCAGGTCAGCTGCGGAACATAGAGAAGTAGCATCCAGCCTGCGAGGGCTGCAGAAAGCTTCCAGGTGCTGAGCGGAAGACGACTCAGGAGACTGAAAGCCCCGTATCTGTGCGCGCCCAGCTCAGATGCTGCAGGCCGACATCGAGCGCCGAGCGCACCGTCGACGGATCTGATACCAGCATCTTGAGGTAGGTCATCATGGGTCCCGGTCGAAATGCCCATTCGCGGAAGGCGCGCTTCTGCCAGTAGAGTAGGTCTTCAGCTGATAATTCTGGGTAGTCGAGCACGGTGCCCTTGTCCATGTCGACGTTTTCCCAGCGTGTCCCCTCCCGGAACCAGCTGTTTTCCACCACCTCAAAGAAGAAGGGCGTCCCCGGATATGGAGCGGCGACATGGAAGAGGGCAATATCGAGTGGGAGCTTCTTGGAGAAATCGATCGTTTCGCGGATCGTCTCCTTGGTCTCTCCGGGCAGGCCGATGATGAAGTAGCCCCAATTCTTAATCCCGGATTGCTTCGCCCAGCGGAGCGCCCGCTCGGCTTTATCGGGATAGGCGCCCTTCCGTGCATGCTTGAGGATCTGCTCGTTGCCGCTTTCGATCCCCCAGGAGATCAACCAGTTCCCCGCCTTCGCCATCAGCTGGAGCATCTCTTCATCCACATAGTCCACCCGGCTGTTGCAGGTCCAGCGAATGTTGAGTTTCTCTTCGATCATCAGCTGGCAGAGTTCCATGACCTGATCACGATTCACGGTGAACAGATCGGCATACATGTGGATGTTGTGGATCCCATGCTCTTTCAGCTGCCTCATCTCCTCGACTAGAAGTTCGGGAGAGCGGAGCCGTGTGCCGTACTGATAGCTCACGTGCTTAATGCAGTAAGTGCATCCGGCCGGACAGCCACGGCTGGTGACGATGAAGGTAAACGGACCTTTGATCAGCGGCATCCGATACTTCATGAGCGGCAGCAGCTCATGCATGGGGATCGGGAGGTCGTTGAGGTCGGCGATGAACGGTCGGGGGAAGTTCAGGATGATCTCCCCCTGCCTTCTCCAGGCGATCCCTTTGATTCCGCTCATGTCTGCGGTCCCATCGGGGTTCAGGGAGGGCCGGTAATCCGGATCGTGGTCATCGAACAGCTTTCGGATCTCCGGAGACCGCTCTTCGATTCGCCCTTCAAGGTGGTCGATCAGATCGCGCAGTGTCAGGTCGGGCTCGCCGACGAGGGCGATGTCGAGGGCCGGGTAGGCGCGCATCGTCTCACGCGGGATCGGGGTGACATGGGTTCCAAAGGCCAGCGTCAGGGCGCCTCGTGCCCGCGCCAGGAAGCAGCCGAACATGTCGTTCTCGAGCGTCGGCGCGGTGACCTGGGTGAGATAGTACTTGGGCTGGTAGCGGTCGAGCAGCTTTGTGAATTCCGGCCAGCTCATCCGTTCGGCGTTGGCGTCAATTACCTGGACCCGGTACGTCGGATGGAGCAGCGCCGCCATCTGAGCGAGCGAAACTTGCGGCCACACCATGTTCTCTCGCGTGCGGCGTCCGACGCGGTGTTGGGTGCGAATCCAGAGGCCGCCATCGGGCGTGGGCGGATTCACAAGCAGAACATCGACGCTCTCGTCGCTGCGCTTCACCTGCAGCAAGCCCTGATGGACGATCTCGTCTGCGTTTGGGAAGTCGGCCATCCGTAGCTTGGGAATGCGCCGGCTTCCCAGGTTTTGCCGGATCGGGTCAATCGGTTTGTTGCTCATCAAAGGCACCTCATTTTGCAGGATGCATCAAGCTTTCGTAGAGTCAAGCCGTTCCCAGGTCTCGCTGCGCCAGCACCTCACGCCTGGAAAGCTCGTCGAGAACCCGGACCAGAATCCAATACGTGCTTAGCTGGATCCCCACCAGCATCATCAGCGCGCTGCCCAGCAAGTAGAGCCACAAACGGGCTACCTCCCAGCCGTTTAGACCGAGCGCAAGCGCCGCGATCGCCAATACGGCTCCGGCACCAGCGGAGAGGATCCCCATCCAGCCGAAATGATGGTCTAGCGGCGGGGTGAAGATGGGCCGCCCGAACAGCCCCTGGCGAACCGGTCGT
>JBFJVD010000113.1:0-9588 GCA_041624375.1 Anaerolineales bacterium | reverse complement strand
GAGATGCTGGTCGAGATCGCGCTGCCCCCAATGCCCGAGCACAGTGGTTGGGCTTTCGCCGAGTTCTCCCGGCGCCATGGCGATTATGCACTGCTGGGCGTGGCTGCAGTCGTAACGCTCGACGAGGAGGGACGCTGCGAGCGGGCGCGGCTCGTCTACCTGAACGCAGGTGATGGACCGGTGGAGGCCGCTGAAGCCGCCGGCCGGCTTGCCGGCGAAAAGCTCGAAGCGGAGCAGATCGCGGCAGCCGCAGACCATGCCGCCGAACACGAGATCGATCCGATGGGGAATGTGCACGCGGCCGCAGATTACCAACGCCATCTGGGGCGAGTCCTCACCCGACGGGCACTGGCGGTCGCACATGAGCGGGCTGCGGCAGCGCTGGCCGCCTGAAGCGAAAACAATCGTGGGAGAGACTTGATGACGACAAGCCGACACCGCATCCGGGTGAACGTCAACGGCGCCGATCATGAACGCGAGGTCGAGGCGCGCCTGCTGCTCAGCGACTTCCTCCGCTATGAACTCCGCTTGACGGGGACACACGTCGGCTGCGAACACGGCGTCTGCGGCGCCTGCACAGTCATCCTGGACGGGCTGCCGGTGCGTTCCTGCCTCACCTTTGCCGTCCAGGCCGATGGGCACGAGGTGCGGACTGTCGAATCTCTAGGGGCCGACCTGAAGCAGCTCCACCCGCTGCAGTCGGCGTTCTGGGAAGCCCACGGGCTGCAGTGCGGCTTCTGCACAGCCGGGTTTCTCATGACGCTGGTGCCGTTCCTGGAGTCGCATCCCAATCCCGACGAGGGCGAAATCCGGGAGGCGCTCGCAGGCAACCTGTGTCGCTGCACGGGTTATCAGAACATTGTCAAGGCGGTGCAGCTGGCTGCAGCCGAGCTGAAATCGGATTGAGCCGCGTGCCGGGGTCACCGCGCGCCGAGGGTACCGGAGGGACGATGGAGCTCGACGAGAACGCCTCGCTCCCAGCTTTAGCGAAGGCGCTGCGCGCCGGCGAGCTTCCCCTTCTCGAGTATCTCCGCCGGCTCGAGGCGCGTTTCGAGGCGCTCGAGCCGGAAGTACGTGCCTTCCTGCCCGAAGCGGATCGCTTCGCCCGGCTCCGGCGCGAGGCCGAGGAGCTGGTCGACCGCTACCCCGATCCAGCCCATCGCCCGAGCCTGTTCGGCATTCCGCTTGGGGTCAAAGACATTTTCCACGTCGATGGATTTCCAACACAGGCGGGAAGCAAACTTCCGCCGGAGACGCTCGCCGGCAAAGAAGCAACGGTGGTCACCCGCCTGCGGGCAGCGGGCTGCCTGATTCTCGGCAAAACCATGACCACCGAGTTCGCCTACTTCGCCCCCGGCCCCACCCGCAATCCCCACAACCCGGCCCACACCCCGGGCGGGTCGAGCAGCGGTTCCGCAGCGGCGGTCGCCGCCGGATACTGTCCGCTGTCGCTGGGCTCCCAGACGATCGGCTCGGTCAACCGGCCGGCGGCTTTCTGCGGCGTCGTCGGCTTCAAGCCCAGCCGTGACCGCATCTCTCTGGAAGGCGTGATCCCGCTGGCGCCCTCGCTGGACCACGTCGGGCTTTTCGCAGCCAGCGCCGGCGGCGTCGAGCTTGCTGCGAGCGAAGCTTGTGAGCGTTGGACACCGGTCGATGAGGAGCGCCGGCCGGTGCTTGGCGTGCCTGAGGGCCCGTACCTGGACAGCGCCGAACGTGAAGGGCGTCACCATTTCCGCAACAGCGTTCAGCGGCTCGTCGGACGAGGCTATCAGGTGAAAACCCTCGATGCGCTGCCCGACTTCGCGGAGATCCGCCGGCGCCACGACCTGCTGGTGGCGGCAGAAGCCGTGCAGGTCCACGCAGCGTGGTTCGAAGCGTTCGGTGAGCGATACCACGCGAAGACGGCCGAGCTGATTGAGCGCGGCATGGGCGCAACCGCTCGGCAGATGAAAGCCGCACGCGAGGGGCGCGAGGCCTTGCGCCGCCAGTTGATGAGCCTGATGGAGAGGTATGGGGTCGATCTGTGGGTGACGCCCGCCGCGCCCGGCCCGGCGCCGGCGGGACTTGAGAGCACCGGGGACCCGGTAATGAACCTGCCCTGGACTCACAGCGGGCTTCCCAGCCTGACTCTGCCCGCCGGCGTCAATCTAGATGGCCTGCCGCTTGGGCTGCAATTTGTCGCCCGCTGGCAGGCGGATGAACAGTTGCTCGCCTGGGCCCGGCAGCTGGAATCCGATGTGGTCCCCACGGAGTGGCCCGACTCGTGATGGTGCGGAGCATGGATCCAGCTTGATGGTCACCCTGAGCGAAATCCGGCCCGGCGCCTACTTCGACTCAATCGTGCTGATGCAGCTTCAGCGCTCGCTGATGGAACTTGAGGGTGTGCTGGACGCCGGCGTGGTGATGGCGACGCCCGCCAATCTCAGCCTGCTCACCGAACGTGATTTGCTGACAGCCGATGGCGAGGCTGCCGGTGCTGACGATTTGCTCATCGTCGTACGCGCCAATGATCATGAGGCCGCGTCAGCCGCCCTGACGCAGGTCGACTCGCTGCTGGAGCGCCGCCGTTCCGCCGCCGGTCAGAGCTTCCGCCCCCGGAGCCTTGAGGCCGCCGCCAAGGCGCTGCCCGAGGCACTCTGGGTGCTGATTTCCGTGCCAGGTCGCTTCGCCGCCGGGGTCGCCCAGCAGGCGCTCGATCTGGGCAAACATGTCTTTCTGTACAGCGACAATGTCAGCCTCGAGGACGAAGTCCGCCTCAAGCAGCGCGCCGTCCGCGAGGGCCTGCTCCTGATGGGCCCCGACTGTGGGACCGCCATTGTCGCCGGGATTGGCCTGGGCTTTGCCAACCGGGTCCGGCGCGGGTCGGTCGGTCTGGTCGGTGCTTCGGGCACCGGGCTGCAGGCGGTGACCAGCGCCATCCACAACCTGGGCGGTGGGGTTTCCCACGCCCTTGGAACGGGCGGCCGCGACCTGAAAACGGAGGTGGGCGCAGCCACCGCGCATCAGGCGCTCGATCTGCTCCAGCGAGATGCCGACACGCGCGTGATCGTGCTTGTGTCCAAGCCCCCCGCTCCGCCGGTGGCTGCCAGGCTGCTGGCCGCCGCGCACACCGCAGACAAGCCAGTTGTCGTCAGCTTCCTCGGCTATGCGGCGCCAGGGCGCAAGCTCGACAACCTGCATTTTGCCGCCTCGCTGGAGGACGCGGCCGCGCTTGCCGTGGAGCTCGCCGAGTCACCGCCGCCGGCGAAGGTCGAAGAGGCATTCGCCGGGCCGCGACGCTATCTGCGCGGCCTGTTTTCGGGCGGGACACTGGCCTACGAAGCACTGCAGGGCCTGCAAACGCTGCTGCACCCGATCTTCAGCAACATTCCCAGCGAAGAGGAGCAGCGCCTCGTGGATTCCATGCAGAGTCGGGCGCATACGATCCTCGACCTGGGGGAAGATGAATTCACCGTCGGCCGGCTGCACCCCATGATGGACAACGAGCTGCGGCTCCAGCGCCTGCGCAAAGAGGCCGCCGACCCCGAAGTGGCGCTCATCCTGCTCGACGTGGTGCTCGGGGAAGGCTCGCACCCGGACCCGGCCTCCGAGCTGGCTCCGGCGATCGCCGAGATCAGCGGCCGTGGTGATGTGGCCGTCGCGGCGCTGGTGGTCGGCACAGATGAAGACCCACAGGATCTCGAAGCACAGATCGAACGGCTGGCCGACGCCGGCGCCCTGATCTTCCGTACGACGGGCGAAGCGGTGGAATACGCCGCCCAACGTCTTTCGCGCGAAGCCGCGCAGGAATCAGCCCAGGTTCCCCTGCACGCGCTCGAAGGGCCGCTGGCAGCGATTAACGTCGGCCTGGAGTCGTTCTCCGCCAGCTTGCAGGCGCAGGGCGCCCGTGCTGTGCAGGTGGATTGGCGCCCGCCGGCCGGCGGCGACGAGCGGTTGATGGGGATTTTGGAGCGGATGAAGAGAGCAAGAGATTAGAGACTGGGGATTGGAGACTGGAGATTGGAGACTGGGGATTGGAGACTGGAGATTGGAGACTGGGGATTGGAGACTGGTATGCGAGATTCGATGACAATAAATCAGTCCCTAGTCTCTAGTCTCTAGTCTCCAACCATCAACAATTCATCATCGCAAGCATAAGGCTCGCAGCAACAGAAGGGTACGCCCAGATGGACATCGACCAAGCCAACCAGACCGCCGTCGAGCGAATGATGGAAGCGCGCCCCATGCTGACCGGGGTCGCCAGGGCCCGCGAGGTGATCCCGGGGATGCGCGACAACCTGGTGCTGCACGCCGGACCACCGATCGAATGGGAACGCATGTCCGGACCGTTACGCGGTGCGATCATCGGCGCGCTGCTTTTTGAGGGCCTGGCGAAAGACGAGTCCGGCGCCATCGCCATGGCGGAGAAGGGCGAAGTTGAATTCGAGCCCTGCCACCATCACAGCACCGTGGGACCCATGGCCGGCGTAACGACCGCCTCGATGGAAGTCTATGTGCTGGAGAACATCACGCACGGCAACCATGCGTTCTCGAATCTGAACGAAGGCTATGGCAAGGTGCTGCGCTACGGCGCGTACAGCGACGAGGTGCTGCAGCGGCTCCGCTGGATGAACGATGTCATGGCGCCGCTGCTGCGCGAGGCGCTGGAATCGGGTGAGGGCCTCGATCTGCGGGCGCTGCTTGCCGAGGCGCTGCACATGGGCGACGAGGGCCACAACCGCAACAAAGCCGGCTCGCTGCTCTTCCTCAAGCAGCTAGCACCGCGCATCGCTGCGGTCGCCGGGGATCCTGCGGTTGAGCGCGAGGTGCTCCAGTTCATCGGCGACAATGCGCTCAGCGTCCTGAACCCGGTGATGGCGGCCTGCAAGGCGATGGCCGACGCCGCCCACGGCGTGGAGGGGAGCACCATCGTCACGGCGATGGCCCGCAACGGCACCGACTTTGGCATCCGGGTCAGCGGGCTGGGCGAGGATTGGTTCACGGCCCCTGCCGATGTGCCGGATGGGCTGTACTTCCCCGGCTACGACAGCGGCGACGCCAACGCCGACATCGGCGACAGCACCATCACCGAGACCGCCGGGATCGGGGGCTTCGCCATGGCCGCTGCACCGGCGATCGTCACCTTTGTCAGCGGAACGCCACAAGATGCGCTCAACGCGACCCTCGAAATGTATGAGATCACGGCGGCCGAACACAAGCATTTCACCATCCCGCCGCTGGATTTCCGCGGCTCTCCGACCGGCATCGATCTGCGCAAGGTGATCGAGCTCGGTATCGCCCCGCGCGTCAACACCGGCATCGCCCATCGCGAACCGGGCGTCGGCCAGATCGGCGCCGGCCTGGTGCGACCGCCGATGGAGATCTTCGAGCGGGCGTTGGTGGCGTACGCGGAGAAGTATGGGATTTAGGGGGAAGGGAGATTGGGGACTGGGGACTGGTGATTGGTTACTGGTTATTGGTTATTGGGGACTGGAGACTAGAGACTGGGAACTAGAGACTGGGGACTAGAGAATGGAGACTGGAGCATTGAAGGGCAAAGACTGAAAAGAGATACCAACATATCGAACCATCGATTGACAGAAAGAGGGGGACAGAGCTATGGCAACCGAATTGGAGGATCTAAAGATCTTTCGAGATGCCGAAGATATATCTGATCAAGTGTGGGAGGCCGTTAAAGGTTGGGATAGATTTGCCCGGGATGCACTTGGAATTCAGCTCATTCGGGCCGTTGATTCGATCGGGTCGAACATCGCTGAAGCCTATGGCCGGTATCATTTTGGTGAGAAGATCCGATTTCTCTATTACGCTCGAGGAAGCCTCTATGAAGCGAAGTACTGGATCCGTCGGGCTCGGAGAAGAAATCTGATCTCGGAAACTCGGACCCTGCAATTCACCCAGGAGCTCTCACTTCTTGCTCGGCAGGTAAATGCGTTTAGCAGGAGCCTAAAGGCGCAGAAAGAGGCCGCTTGAACGGAATGGCTGGAACCGGGGGCCCACTCGGCAACCAACCCACTTCTCAAATAGGACGACTTGCCAGTCTCCAGTCTCCAGTCTCTAGTCTTTAATCTCCAGTCTCCGATCCGTATCGCTGATTGGATCTGACTGCGCTCGCCGATGGAGGATCACCGATCATGAAACCCTACGACCTCTCCCAACCCCTCAACCAGGATGCGCCGTTCTGGCCTTTTTACCCACCGTTTGAGGTCAAGTACATCAAGCGCAAGGCGGAGCATGGCGTGAACGCCCAGTACATCATGACCTCAAACCACATGGGCACCCACCTCGATGCCCCACGCCACTTCGTGACCGGCGGCAAGACAATCGACGAGCTGCCGCTGGATTGGCTCTACGGCCCCGGCGTGATCGTCGACCTGAGCGACGCTCTCGACGATCTCGATGTCTTCACGCCAGAGATGCTCGAAGAGCGGGCGGAGATCCGTGAAGGCGACATCATCCTGATCCACACCGGCTGGCACAAGTACGCCCAGTTCGGCTCGGAACCGGATGAGGAGCGCTACATCCACCGCCATCCGGGACCGCACCACAGCATCGTGGATTGGCTGCTCGAGAAGAAGGTCCATCTGTGGGGGGTGGACATGATCTCCACCGACCACCCTATGAACCTGCCGATCGGCCGCTTTCTCGGCCGCGGCGGGTTGGAGCATTGGCAGCGCGTACGGGCGATGGTCGAAGAGAAGTTCGGCGCCGACAACATCGACGAAATGTTCCCCGATCATGCCTACCAGCTCACCCACAACGCGCTCTTCCCGCACGACTGCTTCCATGTGGAAAACCTGGGCGGGATGATTGGCGCGCCCGAGCTGCAGAATCAGCGCCTGGTCCTCGGGGTCTTCCCCTGGAAGTTCCGTGGCGGTGAGGCGGCGTTCGCCCGGGCGGTCGCCTTCGTCGAGGAGAACTGATCGATGGCCACCCGATACTTCGGCGAGCGGGTCAAGCGCAATGAGGACCCCCGACTCCTTACCGGGCAAGCGCTGTTCGTCGACGACGTCCAGCTGCCAGGCATGGCCCACGCCGCTTTTCTGCGCAGCCCCTACGCGCACGCTCAATTGGGCGCGATCGACGCATCGGCGGCGCGCAAACGGGAAGGTGTGATCGCCGTCTACACGGCCGACGACCTCGGCGACTACTGGTGCAACGGCCCGCTCCTCGTCTCGCCGCCGCCGGTCGAAGGGACCGTCTTCAACGAGCGGACCCAGCCGATCCTGGCGCGCGAGAAAGTGCGCCATGTGGGTGAGCCGGTGGCGGTCGTCGTCGCCGAGAGCCGCTACCTGGCTGAGGACGCCCTGAGCGACATCTTCGTCGAATACGACATGCTGCCGCCGGTCGTTGGCCTCGAACACGCCGTCACCAACGACGCGCCGCGGGTCCACGACGACGTCGAGGGCAACCTGGCGGCCTACGTCGTCCAGTCCAAGGGCGATTACGAAGCCGCCAAAGAAAAGGCGGACCTGGTTTTGGCGCGCAAGCTGGTCTACGACCGGGGCACAGCGGCGGCGATGGAAAATCGGGGCGTGGTCGCTGAGTGGGACGCCCGCAGCCTCCGTCTCACCGTCTGGGACACCACCCAGGCCCCGATCCCGATCCGCAACGGTCTGGCCTCGATGCTCGATCTGTCCGAAAGCCAGGTCCGCGTCGTGGCGCCGTTCATCGGCGGGGGCTTCGGGCCGAAAATCATGATGTTCTACCCGGAGGAGATGCTGATCCCCTGGTTGGCGATCCAGCTGAACCGCCCGGTCAAGTGGATCGAAGACCGCAGCGAGAACTTTTTCGCCACCACCCAGGAGCGCGGCCAGGTTCATCACGCGGAGATCGCCCTCACCAAGGATGGGGTGATCCTCGGCGTGCGCGATTCCTTCCTGCACGACAGCGGCGCCTACGACCCGTACGGCCTGACCGTTCCGATCAACAGCCAGTGCACGCTGCTGGGTCCCTACGACATCCGCAACTACCACAGCGACTTCAAGGCGCTCTTCACCAACAAGCCGATCGTCACGCCCTACCGCGGCGCCGGCCGGCAGCACGGCGTCTTCGTCATCGAACGGCTGCTCGACCTGGCCGCCCGTGAGCTGGGGATCGATGTGGCGGAGATCCGCCGGCGCAACTTCATCCCCAAGGACGCCTTCCCCTACCGCAACGAGATCATCTACCAGGATTTCACGCCGCTGACCTACGACAGCGGCGACTACGAACCGGCGCTCGACATGGCGCTGGAGATGATCGGCTACCAGGAATTCTTCGAGAAGACGCAGCCGCAAGCCCGCCAGGAAGGTCGGCATCTGGGCCTGGGGATCGTGGCTTATGTGGAGGGGACCGGGATCGGGCCCTACGAGGGCGCCCGGGTCCAGATTCAGGCGAGCGGCAAAGTGGCGGTGGCCACCGGCGTGGGAACCCAGGGCCAGGGCCACTTCACCAGCTTCGCCCAGATCGTCGCCGAGCAGCTGGGCGTCGAGGTCTCCGACATCGAACTCGTCACCGGCGACACCGACCAGTTCCATTGGGGGACCGGCACCTTCGCCAGCCGTGGGGCCACCGTCGCGGGAACGGCCGTGCATGAAGCCGCCAGCGATGTCCGCCGCAAAGTGCTGCGCCTGGCGAGCGACCTTTTCGAGGCCGCCGAGGAAGATCTCGAGCTGGTCGACGGCCAGGTACGTGTAAGGGGCGTACCCCAGCGGGCCATTCCACTCGGCCAGCTCGCCAAGGAGGCCAACCCGCTGCGCGGCGCCGTGAAGCCGGGCACTGAGCCGGGGCTTGAATCCACCAACTACTTCGGGCCCGAGATGGGCGCCACCGCCAGCGGAGTGCACGCGATGATCGTCGAGGTGGACCCGGAGACGATGGACGTCAAGGTGCTGGATTATGTGGTGGTCCACGACTGCGGCCGGGTGATCAATCCGCTGATCCTCGACGGCCAGGTTCACGGCGGCGTGGCGCAGGGGCTGGGCAATGCGTTCTACGAGCAGCTTGTGTTCGACGAATTCGGCCAGCTACTGAACGCCTCTTTTATGGATTACCTCCTGCCGACGGCGCTGGACATGCCGCCCATCAGGGTCGGGCATGTTGAAACGCCCTCGCCGCTCAACCCGCTCGGGATCAAGGGCGCCGGCGAGGCGGGTGCCATCCCGGCCGCTGCGCTCTTCGTCCAGGCCGTCGAGAACGCACTCGACCTGAAGGGCTTTGAGATTCGGGAGATCCCGCTGAATCCGAGCCGGCTCTGGCAACTGGTCGAGGAAGCGAAGGCCTCCAGCGCCGGCTAACGGGCTGGGGATCGGGCCAGGGGGAGAGAATCAGAACAGGGCCGCGTGCGGCCCTGTTTGTACTGCAATTGGGTATGGGGTGGTGATGGGCAGCCGGTTCAGTTGCGCCGCTGCGGCTTTTCCTGCGGGATGAACGGGTAGGTCGAGAAGACCCACCACTCTCCAGCGTCTTCGCGCACCGGCTGGCGGGCGATCCGGATCAGAAGGTCGACCAGGCCCCAAACTGCGCCGGCGAACAGGGTGAATGTCAGAAAACCGCCGAAGAAATCAACCATCACCGTCCTACCTTCCTGTACCCCACGAGCTCTCGTTC